>VHCO01000340.1 GCA_016871715.1 Verrucomicrobiota bacterium | reverse complement strand
GCGACCAAGGCAGAATGGGTTGCAGCCACTCGACGGCACTCATCCCCGCCGCCACGTCGTCCAGGGACTTGCTGCCCCCTTGCAGCAGCGCACGGTTCAACCCTTGGAGGATCGTTAGCGTGCCCAAGGTCACGATGAACGAGTTGATCCGAGCCCTCGCCACGAGCAGGCCGTTAACCAGCCCAATCGACATTCCCGCCAGGGCCGCCGCCGCCACCGCTCCAACCCAGCCCAAGACCGGCTGCAGGAACATCGCCACCACGCCGCCCGTAGTCATGATCATGCCAACCGACAGATCGAGCTGTCCGCAGAGCATGACCAGGGTGAATCCCGCCGCTGCCAGGGCATCCGTGCTGGCCGCACGCAGAATGTTGCCCAGATTCTCTGCCGTCGGGAATTCGTTGGGCGCCAACCCGGACATCAGAACAAACACCGCCAGGCCCAGCACGAACACGCGGCCTTGGTGGAATAGAGCCGTCCAGTTCAACGGCCGGTTTCGTGGGGAGATCACCGAAGACCCGCCGCTCATGCCCCCCTCCCCCTTCCACCCGGCAGCAGCGTAGCGCAGACATTCTTGTCTGCTGTATCGCAGGCTTTCCAGCCTGCGAGCCGTTCGCGCCGTTCGCACGCACCCAGAAATTCGATCGACCCGCCGACACCTCCCATTTCGCCGGCCGGCAGCGTAGCGCAGACATTCCTGTCTGCTGTATCGCAGGCTTTCCAGCCTGCGAACCGTTCGCACCATTCGCGCGCGCTCGGAAATTCGATCGACCCGCCGACAAGAATGTCGTCGATACGGCAGACAGGAATGTCTGCGCTACTCGCTGAGAATTCGGGCATCCTACGCATCGCTCCTCCCCGACCGGCGCAGCGCCAGCATGCTGACGCCGACCGCCACAATGAAGATCACGCCTCGAATGATGAACTGCTCATCCTGCCCGACCCCCGGAATGAGCGGCAGGATGCGTCCCAGCAGACCGATCACCAACACACCGCCCACCACGCCCGGCACCGAACCGCGTCCGCCGGCCAAAGTCATGCCGCCGATGACCACCGCCGTGATAGCTTGAAAGTCGTAGGTCAAGCCGATCTCCACGTCGCCGTACATGTTGAAGCTGGTCTTGACCATGCCGCCCAGCGCCGCCGCCAGGCCGGAGATCAAAAAGGCCAACATCACCGTGCGTTGCACATGGATCCCCGAGAGGCGCGCGGCTTCGTAGGCAGCGCCGGTGAATTTAAGTTGTTTCCCAAAACCGGTCTGCCGCATCGCGAAATCGCCCAGCATCGCCACGACGAGGAAGAGGCTGACCGTGACGGGAATCGCCCCCAACCACTCCCCCCGATACAAGTCGGCAAACGCCGCGCCGGCGCTCGTTTCCAGTCTGGCGTAGATCCATTTGCCGCCATAGGCCCAGCGGGCGATGCCATCGAACACGGACATGGCCGCCAGGGTCCACAGGATCGGATTCAACCGCAGATAGCCGACCATCAGGCCGTTGATCAGGCCGAGCAAGCCCCCGGTCAAGGCTCCGGCCAACAGGGCCACGGCAAATCCGTAGGACAACGCCGCCACTGCCACGATGCCCGAACACGCCATGATCGCCGGGATGGACAGGTCCACGTAATGCCCGCTAAGGGTGATGAACGAAAGGCCAACCGCGACGATGCCAAGAATCGAGACATCTTTGACGATCTGCAGCAGATTGCCGGCAGTCCAAAACTCGGGTGTCAACACGCGCCCCAGCGCCAGGAGCGCCAGCACCAGCAGATAAATGCTACCCACGCCGAGCCAACGGCGCCTGTGCCTGGCTCGAACCAGAGCCGTCGGCGATGCGTTAGATGGGTGGGCGACCGCACTCATGCGACAGAGGAAAAACAGGGGGGGACGACCGGCCTTGTAGCGCAGACATTCTTGTCTGCCGTATCGCAGACTTTCCAGTCTGCGGATGGCTCGAACGTTTGGAACGTTCCGGATCGGTGGACGTCTTGCCGACACGAATGTCGGCGATACGGCAGACTGGACAGTCTGCGCTACGAGGCAGCCGGACGTTCTGGACGGGTAAGGCGTTCGTCCTGTCCTCCACCGATTCCCGATCGGCGGATGCCTTGCCGACACGAATGTCGCGAACAACCCGGTAACGGCCAAGCTGTGCGCGGCGGCGGAGGACTGGCGTTGGAGCAGCGCCTGGCGGGGTTGGCGAGAGCAGCGCGGCGCCAGGGTGACGTAGCGCAGACATTCTTGTCTGCTGTATCGCAGACTTTCCAGTCTGCGGATGGCTCGAACGTTTGGAACGTTGCCGATCGGCGGACGTCTTGCCGACACGAATGTCGGCGATACGGCAGACTAGAAAGTCTGCGCTACGAGGCAGCCGGACGTTCTGGACGGGTAAGGCGTTCATCCGGTCCCGCCCCGATTACAGTTAAACACCGACATCTCTCCGTTGGCCGCCAGCAGGACGTTCGCCTCCGTGCAGCGCTCCCCTGCTAGCTCCCCGATCAGACGCCCGCGCCGCATGATCACAACGCGGTCGGACAATCCCACCAGCTCCGACAGATCGGAGGAAATCAAGATCACACACTTGCCGCGGTCGGCCACCTCGGCGATGGCGCGATGGATGACCGCCTTGGCACCTACGTCCACGCCCCGCGTGGGCTCGTCCAGGATCAGCACTTCCGGGTCGGTCGCCAGCCATTTGGCCAGGAGCACCTTTTGCTGGTTGCCGCCCGACAGCGTGGCGATCTCGCGGTCCGGTTCTGGCGGTTGGACGTTCAGTTGCCCAAGATACCGTTGCACCACACCCTGCTGGCGGCGCCCCAGGTAAACGCCCGCTCGGCAACCGCGCGGAAGGATGGCGGCCAACACGTTCTCAGCCACGGTCAGGCGCAGGGCCAGCCCTTGCGCCTTCCGGTCTTCGGTCAAGTAAGCGAACCCGGCACGGATGTACTCCCCATAGGTGCCGGGCATGAGTTCGCCATCGTTCAAGAAGATCCGGCCCTCGTCGAGCGGATCGATGCCACAGAGCGATCGCGCCAATTCACTGCGCCCGGCGCCGCTCAAGCCGCCGACGCCCAGCACCTCCCCGGCGCACATACGGAACGAGCAATCGTGAAAGAAACCCACGCGGGTCAGGTTTTGGACCTGCAATTTGGGCTGACCGGGACGCGTGGTCCGCTTCGCGAACAGATCCGAGGGTGCGCCGCCGATCATCAGCTCGACCAACTGGCGACTCGTCGCGTCGCTCAACCCGCGGGTGCCCACGTTGCGGCCATCCCGCAGCACGGTGACGCGGTCCGCAATCTCGAAGATCTCGGACAAATGGTGGGAAACATAGATGATGGCTAGCCCGTTGGACTTCAAGTCGCGGATGATCTGGAACAACCGTTCGACCTCGGCGCGGCTCAACGCGGAGGTCGGCTCGTCCATGACCAGGATGCTGGGCTGGTTGCTCAACGCCTTGGCGATCTCGACCAGTTGCGCCTCGTGTTGGCTGATTGCCTCGACCAACGTGTCGGGTTCGAGGTCGAGTCCCACGCACGCCAGCCACTTCTGCGCGTCCTTCCGCAAGGCCGCGCGATCCAGGAGCATGCCTTTCACGGGCAAGCGGCCGGCCAGGAGGTTCTCCGCCAAGCTCAGCGGCGGCGCCAGGCTGAGTTCCTGGTGGATCATCCCAATGCCCACCGCTCTGGCCGCCGCCGGAGAGGCCAGCCGCGCCCACCGGCCGTTGACCCGGACCTCGCCGGTGTAATCCGCGTAGGCGCCGGCGATGATGCGCATTAACGTGCTTTTGCCGGCGCCGTTTTCGCCGATGAGCGCATGGACCTCACCGGCCTGGACCTGGAGATCGACCTCGTGGACGGCCAATGTACCCGGAAAGCGCTTGGAAACGGCGCGCAGTTCCAGAGTGGGCGAAGTAGCGTTCATGCGGGAACCTGAAGGGCCAAAGCCTGAGGGTGGCAGGGCAGCCTTTCGCCCTCGTCCTCGCCCCTCATCCTCGGTCGTTCGATTTCGAGAACGCCGGACGAGGGACGAGGACCAGGCCGGATCGGCCAGCGACAGACTGGCGGATCTTCGTAGCGCAGACATTCTTGTCTGCCGTATCGCAGACTGTCCAGTCTGCGAGCCGCAACGAAGCTCCTGGCGCACTGGGACAGGAGCGCGTCTGCCGACAGGAATCTCGGCGAATACTTGTCGCCAGGACGTTTCACTTGGCAGCCCTCTCTGCTTCCTCCATCGCTAGGGTAGCCCACTCCCACAGCCGCTGCGGTTGGTAACGCACGGTGGAGATGTCCTTCATGATCAACTCGACGTGGCAGTCGCGCGCTTGGCCCAGCACGGTTCGGAGCTCTTCGCTCATCGCGTGGAACCGCGACTCGGTGGCCTCGGTGACGTGCGTGACCTTCGGCATCTGGATCTTCTCCAAATCCTTCTCCTCGCGAATCTGAATGTGGTAATGCCGCGACACAATGGGGTTGGCCTCGTCGGTCTTCACCACGTCCACGTCCTCGACAATCCCAAAATCCGTGCTGTAGATGGCCAGCGGGCATTCGATGAAATCGCTGACGATCATGTCGGCCGGCAGATGACGCCACTGGTAGAGCGTCTGGCGCAGCGTGGTTTCCCATTCACGTGCCCAGGGATGCTGCGTTTGTAGCGTTAGCTCTCCGTCCACGTCCATCTCGTGCCAGGGGATTTCGTCGATCCAGACCATGGGGCGAACGGAGCCCAGATCGTTCAGGCGCCGCCAAAACTCGGCCTTCTCGCGGTGAACGGGCCCTTGCGCGATCTGGGCCAACTCAGCAACCAGGCGGCGCAGGACTTCTTTCTCCCGCGGTTGGAGTCTGATGGCTTCGGCCACGATGGGCTGGGGGCGATGGCTGGGGTCGTGGAGCATAACGGTCTAGTCCAGGTGAAAGCGCCCTTCCAGGGTGGACCGCCGCTCGACGGGCACGCGATCCGGTCCCTCCTGCCGCAGGGCCAAGGTCGGTCGTTCGATCTGCATACGGTCCTCTATCCCGCGCTCTCATCAGGAGGTGCGCAGTCTGCCCGTCTTTCGCTCGCCATTTCAATCCGCTTCGCCAGCAAGCTCTCCCAGAGGGCGCATCTCGTGGTCTCCCAAGCGCAGACCATCCTGCCCGAACACCTCTACCCGCCACTCATCGAGGCTTCAGTTCGACGCGGCAGGGCCAGAAACGAACCCTGAGCTCTACGGTGCGCCGGCGGGCTTGGAGGCGGGCTACATGCCCATCGTCACCCGTCAAGGCCCGGGCAGGTGAACTCACCCGCATGCACCTTCCCGTTCACTCCGGGCCAGCGCCGCGGCTGAACCGGATGTAGAGCATGGCGGCTTCCGTTCGCGTGTGGACATCGAGTTTGGAAAAGACGCGGTCCAGGTAGTTCCGCGCCGTCTTGGTCGTGAGGCCCAAGGCGCCTGCCACCTCTTTGTCGGTGCGGCCTTTGGTCACCTCCTCCAACACCCGCCGCTCTTGAGCGCTCAGCGCTGACAGCGGGTTGGCGCCGCCGCCCGTCTTCAGCCCGTTCATCACTCCCCTCGTGACCACCGGATCGAACACCGTCCCGCCATTCAAGATGCACCGGATCGCCTCCACAATCCGTTGGGCATCGCTTTCCTTGAGGAGATAGCCGTCCGCGCCGGCTTCCATCGCCGCCAGCACGAAACGATTGTCGGCGTACGAGGTGAGGAACAGCACCCGGACCTCCGGCAGCCAAGCTTTGATGTGCCGGCACGCCTCCATCCCGTCTCCGTCGGGCAGCCGCACGTCCATGAGAATCACCTCCGGACGCAACCGCCGCGCCGCTTCCAGCGCGCCGGCCATCGTCTCTGCCTCGCCGACCACTCTGAGGAGGGGTTCGATTTGCTCGACGCAGCGCAGACCGTCGCGCACCACGGGATGATCGTCCACCAGCAATAAGCGGGTGAGGGATCGAGTGCTCATGGTTCCTCCGCATCGTCTACCGGCGGGCGCGCCGTGAACGGCTCCGCGGCCGGGGCAGCGACGCAGACGGTCACCCGCGTCCCCTGACCCGGTACGGACCGGATGTCCAGCAAGCTGCCGATTTGCCGCGCCCGCGCCGCCATACTGTTCAACCCAACGCCCTGGCGCGCGGGAGCGCGCGGGTCGAACCCGAGACCGTTGTCGCGTATCTCCAGGCACACGGCTGTAGGTTCGGACCGTAGCGCCACTTGCACCTTGGACGGTCGGGCATGGCGCAAGCTGTTGCTCAGGGCTTCGCGGGCGATGTTGGCCAGTTGCACGGCCTGGTTACCCGCCAAGCGTTCCGCCGCGCCAGGGTCGCAACGCACCTCCAATCGGGCTTGCGCCCCCACTTGCGCCCGTTGCACAAGGGACGTCAGAACCCCGCTCAGATCCGCCGGCTTCGCCCCGTCTTCTTCCGCCGCGATATAGCGCCGAATCTCCGCCATGACCGCATCCAACTCCCTCCGCACCGTGGCCAACTCCCGCTTCGCCCCCGCCGGGTCGGCCGCAAGCTGTTGGGAGGTGTGACCGAGCCCCAGTTGGATGGCGTAGAGCGTCTGCACGGTATGGTCATGCAAGTCGTGGCTCAGCTTCTCCCGCTCCTTCTCGGCGGCCAGCAGGGCGTCGCGGGCCTCCCGGATCTGCTCCGTTAACCTCTCCTGCCGATCCCGGGCGCGGAGGGTCACCCCCAAGAGCGCCGTCGCCAGCAACGTCATGCACGAACCGGCTCCGAAGGCGACGTACGCCATATACCGCGGCGAACTGGTCTGGAATACCGGCAAGGTGTAAGCAAACAGGCTCCACTTGCCGTTGTACAAGGTCCACGGAACCACGGTCGTCAGGTATGCCTTGGGCGCGGGATCCAGGGCGCGGGGCGCGCCGCCGTCCGCATTCAGCCAAGCGTCCTGCCGCGGCCGCGGCCAAGCGTAAATCTCCACGCCCACCTCCTTGGGCGGTGGGTAAGGGAGTGGCGTTGCCGCCACTCCCTCCCCGTTGTCGCCATAGGGTTCATTCCCTATATTTACCGGCGTGCCCCTTTCGGGCACCGGGCGAGCCCTGCGGAGGAGAGCGCCGCTCGCA
>VHCO01000339.1 GCA_016871715.1 Verrucomicrobiota bacterium | reverse complement strand
TTTATTCATACAGAGACGATCTGAGTTTTGGAGCTGGTGCCCGATTCGCCCGATGGCGGTCGGGCGCCGGACCTTAAACAGCAGGCCAGAGGCTGTCCAATGTCATGCCGGGACTTCCGAACCGAGCCGGGTGCACGATCCGTGGGCTGGACCGCCCGCCGCGCAGCGGCTTCGTTCAACCATGCGCTGCAGCGAACCCGGCGTGAGCATCGCGGTTGCAATCGTGGCGTCCCGCGGGCCGGGTCGCTGAGCTTGGGTCGTTCGCGGGATGAACCTCGATGAAAGTCGGCGAAGTCCTCGAAAGGTTGCCGTCGGGGAGAGCATTGCGGAGACCAAATCCCTGATCCGGGAGGCGGTCGAGTTCCACTTGGAAGGGATGCGGGCGGACGGGGCATGCATCCCCGAACCCACCAGTCGCGCAGAGTACGTCGAGGTGGCATGAAGCGCGAGCCACTCGCTGCGCCGAACCGCCGCCTGCCCCTCGCTAGCCCATGTCCATGATCGTTCGGTTGTCCGAGACGCAGCGAACGGCCGTTCCCGGCGGCGGTCGGTGGGCCGGAGCGTTCGATGCCTGGACGGGCGACGTTCCGGCCGACGGTGCGTTCTGGGAGCTTGAGGTGAGCGGTCGGTCTGCTACATTCCCGCAATGACATTCAAGGCGATCATCCACGAGGCTGACGAGGGCGGCTACTGGGCCGAAGTGCCGGCTTTGCCCGGCTGTGTGACACAGGGTGAGACGATCGAGGATGTGACACTGAGTCTGCGTGAGGCGATCGCGGGTTGGCTCTCCGTCGAAACGCCAGAGACCCCAGCGGCGCCAAACGATCGGGTCATTGAGTTGGCCCTGTGAAGCAGGTCTCTGGCAAGGATCTGGCGAGGCTGGTCCAACGGAGAGGTTGGAATTTGGCCAGAGTCCACGGCAGTCACCACATCTTGGTTATGCCTGGGCGGCGAGAGCGGATTGTGATTCCGGTGCACGGCAACCGCCCGCTGAAGATCGGGCTGCTGCGTGCGCTGATGAAGATCGCGGACTTAACTGACGAGGACTTGTGAGGGCATCGAACCAGTCGTGCCACCCCACGCCGGTTAGCCGCCGCGGTCTCTATCGATCCCCCTTGGCCCGGCGTGGGTGCACTCTGCGTTAGCCCACTATGACACCCCTCAGCCAGAGGCGACTTGCCATCACGCTGTCGGTCGTGGCAGCATTTTTGGCGGCGCTTGCAGCATGGGGATGGGCACGTTCTGTCATGGGTGAGGTTCACGCTACGCTCGCAGATGGTCGGACAGAGATGTTGCAGGAAGGCAAAGACGCTGCGTTAGCAAGAACGAACGTCACAGAGGTTGCCGATACTTTGCGGTGGGTTGGACGGTTTTACCGCCCAGCAGAGCCACCAGCTTCTGGTATCGAGCGCCACCACTACAACCTCATGGAGCGGGTTCGGGTGTCCTATCAGCGAGATATTGTCATCCACTTGCGGCAGTTGACCGGCGACCAGAAGCAAAGGACCGGCCAACAAGACGGTCCAGCGAACGGGAGCCAGCCGATTCGCTCAGAGACAAATCGAACGTCATCCGCCTCCGCCTCCGAGGGGCTCCGGCGGGACGGGTCGGCGGCTGGCTCCCGTCGCTGACCTGGTCGTTAGCCCAAATTCGCACACCATGCCCAAGCCGCTAGGTTATACAGGAGATTGGCCGCCACCCGAAATCTTGCGCGAGTATCCAAATTGGATTTGCGCGTGGGATGAAGAGGGCGAGGGGGACCAGGACGAGACGACCCTTAAGCCGGAGGACGAGCAGAGCGTGATTACCGCAGACACGATCCACACTGCGGGCGATGTCCTGTTGGCAGATGGTCGGACATTTGCCGCCATCATCTCGTTGCCGAGTGGTGCACCCGAGAGCTTCGACTATCACGATGGTTCGGCGTGGGTTCGCTGTCGCCAGGACTACAAGACCAAGCGGTGGGTTGCTTTTGACCAGAATTGGCTGCCGCCCGAGCGTCGGATGCCGACCGTGGATTTCGCCGATTCTCACACATTTCCACTGCGGCTCTCGACTCGCTTGCCGCACGCCGAGACTGGAGAGCGAGTCCGATTAGAGATACGCCCAGACGGTTCTGCGGCTGAGTGGAGATGAAGAAACGGCCTAACTGGCCAAAGGAATGTAGAGAAGGCGGGAGGCGCGGAGATCCCTGGGTTTCGAATCGAGTAGGACATTCAGAGGTCGGATGACCGCCTCCCGACTTCTTTGCATTCCCCGGTTGAACGAAGCCGCTTGGCGGCGGGCGGTCCAGCCCACGGTCCAAGACCTTGCGAGGGATGCAAGTGGCGGAGCTCCTTGCGGAAAGTATTGGGTGAGGTAGCCGCCAACCTCGGCCGGTGCCGAGCTATGCTGGGAAGCGGCGCTCAGACTGGCAGTGGTGGGGGAGGCCAAGGGCGTTGCCACGGGCGGAGAGCCTAGCGGCGAACTGGCGTTGGCCGCTGTTGGGGCTGGGCAAGGGTGGCTGACGCAGGAGTGCCCGGACGCGATTGAGGCGGAGTCGGGCGGCGGGGTGTAACCAGCCGAAAAGGCGGACGCGGTGGAAGCCGGCGGGCAGAACATGAACGACGATGCGCTTGGAGTCGATGTCGCCGACCTCCAAGTTGAGAGCCTCGCCCAAGCGCAGGCCGCAGGAGTAGATGGTGGTCAGGGCGACGCGATGGTCGATGGCGGGGACCGCCGATCAAAGAGGCTTACACGCTGGTCGGCCCACATCTGCCCGAGATTCGCCGGCCGGGTGGGGATTACTGTGCTGTCATCGAGCAGGCAGGGCTCACGAAACGCATTGATGAGCTGACCGACGAGGCCCGCGCTCGGCTCGGTGGTCAGGGTGTCTACTGCCATTGGGCTGCTGACGCCAAAAAGCATCCAGATCGAGTATTCAACGCCGAACCAGGCGCTCCACCGCATGGCGGCCCCGCAACGTCGCCAGGCAATTCGGGAGCCAGTGAGGGGCCGCCCTCGGTGGGCTGATTCGTTCGCTTCAAACAGATGGGCGTGTTGACAAAACAAAGCGGCAGCCATAAGCTGCCAACGTGAACATCGCCCAGATAGAGGAAGCAGCGTATCGCGGTCTTCCCTTTTCGCTGAAGGTTGCCGACGGCGACCGCTACGATGTGCCGCATCGTGATTACATCTCCCTGCCACCGAAGGAGTCTCCCAAGCGGACATATGTTGTTGTGCACAGGGATGACGGATACGCCTCGATCTTGCCCTTGATCACGATCACCAGCTTAACCTTCAAGGTTGATGCCGGCGCCACGTGACAATCGGAATGCGAAAAAGAGCCCCGACCAACTGGCTGACGCTTTTCTGCATGTGAGGGTCCGCGGGGCAGAAAAGGCCGCTTGGGTGGCAGCCGCGCACCCGGAATCCCTTTCGTCGTGGATTCGGCGCATTCTGAACCAGGCGACGAGAGGGATTGAGGCGAAGCAAACGGTCCAGCGAACCGGAGGCAGCCGTTCAGCCCAGGAGGCAGCGCGAACGACATCGGCGGCTGGCTCACGTCGCTGACCTTTACGTTCGGCAGAAAGAGGTCGCGGTGGCGCGTCGCAGATGGTAAATAATTCCCATGCCGACGGTTCTACGAATCGGATCATTCAGGTTCCACTTCTACTCGGATGAGCGGCAGGAGCCAGCGCACATCCACGCGCGGACTTCCGACGGGGAGTGCAAGTTCTGGCTGGAGCCGACCATCCGGCTGGCCGGCAACCGGGGAGTGCGACCTCACGAGCTCCGACGCATTGAAGTTGGTTTTTGAACATCATGACGTTCTGAGAAGGGCATACGATGAGTACCATAACCGATGAGCGACGGCTGGCCGTGGAGCCTGCCGCCCTGCGGGCCTGGGCCGAAGGGCGGACGATCTACGTGGAGCTGCACGACGGACGGATCGTCGGCTTTCCGGCCGACCGGTTCCGTCTCCTGGCGACGGCGACCGAAGAGCAACTCGCACGAGTTCAAGTTGAAGTCAACGGACATGCCTTGCGCTGGGAGGAACTGGATGAGGACATCACGGTTCCCGGAATTGTGGCAGGCCACTTCCAACTACCACGGAAATGAGTGCCGAACTGGCCAGTGCAGCGAATAGCGGCGGGCGGACGCCGTTCGCGGATTCGAGCGCCTTGGGCCGCCGCCATCGCTCACTTTTCACGATCGGCCCTGGCGGCGGACACGCACTTATGAAAACAACGGCAATTCTGGTCCTGACAGTAATCGCGTGCATGGCCTCTGCAGGCGAGAGGTTCGTGAGTACCATCGGCACGGTGCAGAGGGAAATCCCCGCCGACAGGCTGGCGATGACCCTGGAAGTGGGGGCGACTGAAAAGACCATCGAAGCCAGCGTTGCTAGCCTAGATCGCCTCTTGGAGGAGTTCGGTGCCCAGATCACCGCACTCAAATATCCTGCCACGGCAGTAACCGTGAAGGAACGCAAGACCCAGAAGGCCCGGGAGTGGAATGGCCAAAAGCAGGTGGACATCGGCTTTTCGTCGTCCGCTACCCTATCCCTGAGCTTACTCAGCCTCACCAACTATAGCAAGCTCCTCACCTACATCGGCACACATGAAGGGTATGAAATCCCTTGGACGCGCATGAGCAGTTCGGCCGAGGGCTCGGCGCGAAGGGACGCCATCGCGGAAGCGCTGCGAGCAGCACGGACCAAGGCCGTGCTGTTGGCGGAGGAAGGCGGAGCCAAGTTGGGCAAAGTCCTCGAAGTGACGGAAGAGCAGGTCGAACAGCCGGAGTTCAGCTACTCGGCCCGCAATGCTCGTGACCCGCACGAAGGGACTGCCGCCTACCCGATCGAGATCCTGGTGCGCGTCAGAGCGAAGTTCGAACTCAATGAGAAATAGGCCGAACCAGACGCTGGTCGTGCCGAGAAAAGCTCGGGACGTCGGAATAGGGGTGACAGCCCTTGAAATACGTCAATGTTACCCAGTGGGTGCGTCGGCGTGAGCCGATCAATCCCACCCGGCCAAAGGCGAGCCACCGGGCCGGTAGCCGAACCGAAGTGCGATCGCCGAGAGGCGGTGTGCGAAGCAGAGGTGAAGCGAGGACGCGGGCCGCGGAATTGAACTCCGAAAAATGTATAGTGGTGGTCAAAGGATAAGTCCGGGAAACCGGACCCAAAGCCGACGGGATCCAGTGCCCGGAAGGCAACAGTCCTGCCCGCGACAAGGCGAGCGGCTGGGACACCACCGGGGTCTGAGATCGGGGCATGGGTTCAGAGGGGTAATCCGGGAACTCGGGAGAACCTCCCGTCTCCTTGGGAAACCACGCCGGACCACGGATGACCGGCGCAAACAACATCCGGGCGTTTGTCGCTTGACGCGGACGGTAAACGAGCCGAACCGGGCGCGAGCTTGGTGGGACACAAAGAAAAGCGCGTCAACCCAAGGTACCGGTGGGGAGCCAAAAGCGAACCAGCCGGGACGGACGAAGGTGGTCGTAGCAACGCGTAGTACCGCAGGCCCAGGAACCGCAAGGCGACTGGACCGGAGGCGTGGGGAACTGAGGCCCAAGGGACCCACGATAAAGGCCGCAAGGCAGCGGGAAGGCGAAGCCGGGCATGACCTCTGGGCGAGGGAAATACAGGAGTGACCTTGAGCGCACCAACTGTATCAACACGACTCGCACAGATTGCGGAACAGTCAAGACGGGAGCCGGCGATGGTGTTTACCACACTGGCTCATCACATGGACGAAGACTGACTGGGCGGAAGCGCACATCCGGCGACGCAAGACGAAATATGGACCTTAAATCCGTGGGATTATGAAGACACGATTCCGGAGATTCGCGCCATTCGCTTCCGTGCTGGGCCTGGCCGTTTGGGCGGTAGGGTCACGGGCCGCGGCCCAGACGCCCGCGGGACTCGACCTTCAACTGTATGGGGGGCTGACCATCACCGGTGCGGTTGGCACCGTTTACCAGATTCAGTATGTCACGGACCTTGACCAGACGAACACTCCCAGCGCGTGGCGCTGCCTGGAGTTCCTGCAACTACCGGCCAGTCCCTGCCTGTGGCCTGACAAGTCTCGCCCTGCCGCCGGCCAGCGATTCTACCGGGCGGTGGTGTTCTCCGCTCCGACAAACATGGCGTTCATCC
The DNA here is from genome assembly GCA_016871715.1 of Verrucomicrobiota bacterium. Classification (GTDB taxonomy): domain Bacteria; phylum Verrucomicrobiota; class Verrucomicrobiia; order Limisphaerales; family J093; genus VHCO01. The sequence continues at coordinate 942 of VHCO01000339.1, read as the reverse complement.
CACCGGGGACGTTTCGGATGGGCAGCCCGTCGAACGAGGTGGACCGGTGGTTTGATGAGGGCGCACAGACGACGGTGACGATTAGCCAGGGATTCTGGATGGGGAAGCATGAGGTGACGCAAGGGGAGTATCTCGTGGTGATGGGGAGCAATCCGAGCTATTTCACCGGCGACCTCAACCGTCCTGTGGAGAGAGTGTATTGGCACAACGCCACAGATTACTGTGCCAAGCTCACGCAGCAGGAACGGGCGGCGGGGCGGATACCGACCAACAGCGCGTATCGGCTGCCAACGGAAGCGGAGTGGGAGTATGCGTGCCGTGCCGGCACCTCAGATCGCCGATTCAGTTATGGGGATGACCCGGGCTACGCGAGCCTGGGCAACTACGCGTGGTTCAGAGACAACGGTGCAAACACGACCCATCCGGTGGGGCAGAAGTTGCCCAATCCTTGGGGATTGCACGACATGCACGGGAACGTGTGGGAGTGGTGTCAGGACTGGAAGTCGTTCAATCTCCCTGGCGGGATTGCCATTGACCCGCAGGGCCCTGCTTCGGGCCCGGGCCGCGTGAGGCGTGGTGGCAGCTGGAACGACGACGCCGGGATCTGCCGGTCCGCGAACCGCGACAACGAAAAGCCGGACGACCGGGACGACAACTTCGGTTTCCGGGTTGTGTTGGTCCCAGGTCAGCCGTGAGTGGCCCGCAAAGCAGCAGAGCCAATGAAGACGGCCCCCAACAAACCGGATGCACCGAACCCCGCGATCGCGTCTCGGTTCCAAATCCGGAGTCATTGGCGCGGGGTCGGTGATCCGGAACGTTGATATGGCTTGAATCTGTCAAGCGCGCAGTGGTTCTGCTCTCCGAAATGTTTCATCGTTTCTTTCGGCTGATCGTCGCCGCCTTCTGGATCGAGTCAGAGACAGGAACACTTTCCTGCGGTTA
>VHCO01000338.1 GCA_016871715.1 Verrucomicrobiota bacterium | reverse complement strand
GCGGCCGAGGGGGCAGTGGCAGCAGCGGTGGGGTGAGTGGCGAACGGCTGTCCCGTCGGGTGTGGGGCGAGGTGGCTTCTGCGGCGACGTGGGGGCGTCAGGAGGTGGGCTGGAGGGCCGGGCGGGGTTCCGGCGGGGCAGTTTTGGTCTTCTGGCGCGAGTCGGGTTGGCGGAAGCAGATTTGGCGGACGCACTCCTGGAAGTCGCGGGCGCCCTGGACGATTTTGATCTCGACGCGCATGAAGAGGATGGGGAGGTCGCGGCGGTCGAGCTTAGGGAAGCGGACGGCGTCTTTCTGGGTGGTGAGGATCATGGCGGCGTCACGCTTCTTGCTGCGGTTAATGAGGTTGAGGATTTCCTGCTGGGTGAAGCGGTGATGATCGGCGAAGCGCTTGTTGTAGACCAACTCGCCTCCGAGTTGGATGAGGCTTTGTTCGAAGCTCTCGGGTTGGGCGATGCCGCTGATGGAGGCGACCTTGCGCTGCTGGATCAGCTCGAGGCTGTGGCGTTCCCCGGTGAAGACGTCCTCGAAGTACAGGGGATTATGGACGCACTCGATGATGCCGGCGTTGACGTTATGGCGGAGCAAGGCGGAGCGGAGGGCTTCGGTGCGGCCGTTGCTTTTGGTGATGAAGATGGTGCTGGCGCGGGCGAGGTGGGACGGGGGCTCGCGCAGGGTGCCCCGAGGCAGCATGAACTCGTTGCCGAAGGGCTGTTGGGAATCGACCAGGACGATGTCATGGCGTCGGCCGCGCAGTTTCCAATACTGAAAACCGTCGTCCAACAACAAGGTGTCGCAGCCGAATTTCTCGATGGCGTAGAGGCCGGCTTTAACGCGGTCCTTATCGACGAGCACCACGACGTCCTTGAGGTTCGAGGCGAGCATGTAGGGTTCGTCGCCGGCGGCCTCCGAGTCGAGCAAGAGCGACTTGCCGTCGGAGACCACGCGCGGGGGGGTGGTGTCCTCGCGGAACAGCAGCTTGTTGAAGAGACGGCGGGTGAGCGGGGGCGGTTTCGAGCGATAGCCGCGCGAGAGGATGGCGACGTTGCGTCCCTGATCTTTGAGCTCGCGGGCGAACTTCTCGACGACGGGAGTTTTGCCGGTGCCGCCGACGGTGAGGTTGCCGATGGCGATGACTTGGACGCCGATGGTGGAGTCGCGCAGGATGCGGACGTCGTAGAGGAAGCGGCGGATCTTGACGGCGAGGGCAAAGACCTTCGAGAGGGCGAGCAGGAGGGCGCGCAGGAGGACCGCGCGTTTGCCTTTGCGTTGGTCGAAGATGACCTCGAGGGCGAAGGTCTCGATGCCTTCGGTCCACGCTCGAATGGTCTCGCTCATCGCGGGTCGAGTCTGGCTGGCGCTGCGGTCCCGCGCAAGCGCGCGGCGTGGCAGGCCACGGCGGCGAAGCTTGGGGATGCCGCGGCGCCCCGGGACGGGGCTCGAGCCGGCGTCCAGCGCGAGTTCCTTAAGCCGGGTTAGGGCTTGGTTTCGGTCGGGGTGAGGGCGCCGGGCGGGGCGGTGGAGTTGAGTTGGGCCAAGATTTCGTCCGTCAGGTCCGGGATGCCCGAGTTAAAGAGGATGATGGGGGTTTGGTTAAAGCTCTCGGCGGCGGTGTCCAGGACCAGGGAATAGGTGCCGGTGCGGGCCTTGGTGTTAATGAGTTCGCGGATCTCGCGGAGGATGTTGTCGCGCATCCGCTTGATTTGGTCGGTGATGCTGGTGCGGAACTGGCGTTCGAATTGGCTGATGCTCTGCTCGATCTCTTTAATTTCGAGCAGTTTACTCTCGGCAGCCTTCTTGCGTTTATCGCGTTCGTCCGCGGAGACGGCCTGGTCGCTGGCGCTGTCGCTAAGTTTGCGATACTCCTCGTTGGCGCGCTGGTAGTCATCGACCATCTTGGTGCGTTCTTTCTCGTAGTCGCCTTGGCGGTCCTTGATGGTGACGTCGGCCTGTTTGGTTTTCCAGTAGCCGTCGAAGACGGACTTGAGGTTGATGGTGGCGATCTTGGGCTGGGCTTGGGCCGCGAGGGAGAGCAGGCCGCAGAGGGCCATCGTCGCCAGGACGGGTTTCGACAGTTTAGTCATGATCCAATGAGTTCTTTCGGGTTGCGGTTGGTTAAAACTCGCGCCTGTAGCCTACACCAAACTGGAAGCGGCCGCTACTGCGCACGAAGCGGTCATGCGTGATGGGGAGGGCATAATCCAGGCGTAGCGGTCCCACACCCGGGATGTTGAGGCGGATGCCGACCCCCCAGTTGTCGGCGTAGGCGCCGTAATCGGGGCCCTGGGTGCGGAAGCTGTAGGCCTGCGGGTAGACATTGCCAATGTCGTAGAACGCAGCCAAGCGCAACCGTTCAATAATGGGGACGCTATACTCGGCCGAAGCGAACCAGTAGGTGCCGCCGCCGATGGGCTCGGAACCGGTCCGATCGCGCGGGCCGATGCTGCGGTACTTGTAGCCCCGCAGCGAATACAGGCCCCCCAAGAACCAGCGATCGAACAGCGGCACGCGCGTGGCGTCGCCGTGCGTGTCCACGACCCCGGAGCGCCCGGTCAGTTCGAGGACGTGGCCGGCCAGCAACCCACGGAAGTAATGGCTGGTGGTCAACTCGAGCACGTAGAAGTCCGAGTCCCCGCCCAGGGGGCCACCGGCGACTTCGGTGGAAAGCACGGTGCGCTGGCCGCGGTTGGGCAAGAGCACGCTATTGCGCGTGTCATAGGCGATGGCCGTGCCGACTTTCGACACCAACCGGTAGCCTTCCTCCTGTCGGATCTCGAACGGCACGGGATCGATCATGGTGGGCAACCCGAGCGGATCCAACGCCGGGTAAGGGGCGGCCATGTTGCGGATGCCGATGTTCTCGATGGTGTAGCTGACGTTGCCCACCCAGAAGTCGTTCCACAGGGCTCGAGTGAAGCTGAGTTTAGCGCCGGTCTGCGCCGTGTCGTACAGATCGCTGTAGAAGCTGAGCTCGCGATGGTAGAGGTCCACGCCAAAAGAGAGCTTGCGCCCCAGGAACCACGGCTCGATGAAGGTGAGCTGGTAATCCTGCCGCCGGGTGCCGTACTGCGCCCGCAGCCGAATCTTCTGGCCCCCGCCTGTGCCGATGAAGTAGGGGGGCTTGAACAGGTCGAAGTTGCCTTGGCCCAGTTCGACAAAGCCGACCAAAGCGTCCACGGAACTGAAGCCTGCGCCCACGCGGATGTCGCCGGTGTTCTTCTCCTCGACGGCGATGACGAGGTTCTTGCGGTCTTTGACATCCGTGGGTTCGGGCCGGGCATCGACTTTCTCGAAGTAGTTCAAGCCGTAAAGGCGGTTGGTGCTGAGCTTGACGCGGACCATGTCGAAAGTCTCGCCGGGGTGGACCGCCAACTCGCGGCGGATGACCTTGTCGCGCGTCTTGGTGTTGCCCTGGATCTCGATCTTCTCGATGTACGATTTGTCGCCTTCTTGGATGCGGTACACGACGTCCATCGTGCCCTGCTCGGTGTTGGGGATGCGCCGGGGAAGGATGTTGGCCTCGATGTGCCCGCGGGCGCCGTAGAAGTCCTCGATCCCTTCGCGATCGCGCGCGAGGCCCTTGGGGGTGAAGACCTCGCCCACACCCATGCTCAGGCCGCGCCGGGACTTGGCGCCGTCCCGCGTAATCACGCGGGAGAGAATCTCGTTGGTGGAGAACAGCGCATTGCCTTGGAAGTCGACCGCGCCGACGCGGTACTGGGTGCCTTCGTAGACGAAGAGGCGGAGGATCATCCGGTTGGGCTTCACCTGCTCGAACTGGACGTCTTTGAGCTCGAAGTCGATGTACCCTTCCTGCCGGTAGAAATCGGCGAGCTTCTCTTTGTCTTCCTGAAACTGTTCGTCTTTAAGGACGCCGCTGCCGGTGAGCCAAGAGAACATCCAGTGGCGGCGAGTCTTGATCTGGGCCCGGAGTTTGCGCTGGGAGAACGCCTGCGCGCCGACGAACTGCACATCCTCGATCTTAACCTTGGGCGCCTCGGCGATCTCGAAGGTCACCGTGCCGCGGCCGAGTTGGTCATCGATCACGGGGACATACTTGACTTCGGTCTTCTGGTAGCCGGCCTTCTGGTAGAGTTTGAGGATTTCCTGGCTGTCGTTGAAGAGTTTGCGTTCGTTGAGGGGTTCCCCCACTTTCGAGGTCACTTTCTTGAGCAACTTCGAGTTCTTGTAGCGCTTGTTGCCCGAGAACAGGACCTGGGTCAGCGTCGGCTTGCCCTGGACGACGTAGACCAAGGTCAACCCCTCCGGGCTCGTCTCTTCCACGACGCGGATGTTGTAAAAATAGCCGGTGCTATAGAGGCTGCGGACGTCGTCGTCCACGCTGGTGCGACTGTAGGTGTCGCCCTCTTTGACGCGGATGTTGGCGCGGACGAGCGAATCGCTGACGGCCGGGGGGCCGACGTGGCGGATGGTGATCTTGTTGACGGCGGTCGCCCGCTGGGCGTGGGCGAGGGGGAGGAGGCCCGCAAGCAAGGCCCACGCCAAAAGGATGCGCCCGGCGAGGGCGACGCAGCCGAAGGCGCACAAGCCCCGGCCGACCCTAGTGGCCGCCTGGGCGCGATCACACTGGCAATCAACTGACTTCATCAGACTCGCTTCGACCCGGAGGCGAACTCACTCGGCCGGCACGTCGTCGGCGCCGAGGTGCGAGGCGCTCTCGAAGCGGGTGAAACCCCGCAAGAACGTCAGCGGCACGTCACCGGTCGGCCCGTTACGCTGCTTGGCGATCAACAGGTTCACCGCCACGCCGTCCGTGTCGCCGCCCGGGCTGGCCTCGTCCTCGTCGCCGCTGCCGGGTTTGTAGAGCAAGGCCACGAGGTCGGCATCCTGCTCGATGGCGCCCGACTCGCGCAGATCGGACAAGCGCGGCTTTGCCCCCGGTTCCCGCTTCTCCGGTTCGCGATTCAACTGGCTGAGCACAATGACGGGGACCGCGAGTTCTTTGGCTAGGGCCTTGACCCCGCTGGAGATGTCCGCGATTTCCTGCTGTCGGTTCTGCTCGGCTCGGCGCGCAGTAGAATGGAGCAGTTGCAGGTAGTCAATGACAAAGAGCTTCACGCCAAACTGCGCATGCAGGCGGCGCGCCCGGGCGCGGACCTGGAGGATCGACAGGCCCGGGGTGTCGTCGATGTGGAGCGGAGCGCTCCCCAACACGCTGGCGGCGTCCGTGAGCTTGGGGAAGTCCCGTTCGACGAGGAAGCCTTGCCGGACGCTGCGGAGGTTGACCCGGGCACGGGAGCAGAGCAGGCGCAGAACTAGGGATTCCGCGGTCATTTCCAGGCTGAAGACCCCCACCGGCAGCTTCAACTCGAGGGCGACGTGCTCGGCGATGTTCATGGCTAAGGAGGTCTTGCCCATGCTGGGGCGGGCGGCAATGACGACCAGTTCGCCCCCGTGCAAACCCGAGGTCATCTGGTCCAGGTCCCGAAAACCGGTGCCGATCCCGGTAAGCTGGCCCTGGCCGCGGTGGAATTCCTCGACCTGGCCGATGGCCTTGTGCACCAGATCCCGCATGCTCAGGAGGCTGGATTCGGCCTGTTCCTCCGTGATTCGCAGCACGTCCCGCTCGACCTCGTCGAGCAGTTGATCGACGTTGTCCTGCGCCTCGTAAGCCCGGCCCACGATGTGGGTGCAGGTGTGGATCATCCGCCGCAACAGCGCTTTCTCCCGCACGATGTCGGCGTAGAAATCCAGGTTCGCCGCCGAAGGCACCCCGTCCATGAGCGAACTCAGGTAGGCAAAGCCGCCCACGGCGTCGAGCTGCCGTCGGTCCTTGAGCCGCTGGCCGACGGTGACCTGGTCGATCGCCTCCTGACCGTCGTACATCTCGACCAACAGATCGAACAGCGTCTGGTGCCGCGGGTCGTAGAAGACCTCTGCCTCGGGCCGCAGCCGGCGCTCCGGTTGAAACCGCCCGGACGGGCTGTCGTCGAGTCGCTGGCCGCGCTTGAACTTCTCGAGGCAGGCGCCGATCGCTTCTCGGGGAGAGAGCAACAGGCAGCCCAAGACGCCTTGCTCCGCTTCGAGCGCGTGGGGCGGCAGGCGATCGACCCGGCCAGGTTCGACCCCGGCCGCCTTTTGGCGCCGGGCCCGCTGGAGGTCGACGGCCGAGGCCGCAGGGGTGGGTTGGGCGTTCTCGACCGCGTTGAGCATCTGCTGAGGAGACCGTGACCCCGGGCAGAATTCAAACAGAAGTTGCCCCCGCCCAATTCACCTTCTGTTCACAGGCAACCTCGCGACGCCCTGCGAATCCGCTGGCTGCGCTTGGCGAGCCCGCTGCCGAGCTAATCGGCCGCGGCGCCTTTCGGTTTGTCTTTGCGCTCGGGGCGCGCCCGCGGCGGGCGGCCTTCGCGTCCGCCCGGTGCTTTGCCGGGCTCAGCCGCCCGGGGTTCTCGGCCTGGCTTGGCCGCTCGCCCCTCGGGCGCGGCGGTCGTCCGGGCTGCGCCGGCAGCTCGGCCGGCGCTGGAGGCGCGGCCGGGGGCCAGGGGCTGGCCTTCGCCAGGCGTCGGAGCCGGGGCTTCAATCGGCGTGCTGCTATCGACCTGCAGGCGAAGGCGGGCGTTGACCTCGGGATGGAGCCGCAGTTCGACCTGATGTTCGCCGAGGGTGCGGATGGGCTGTTCCAGGTGGACCTTTTTCTTGTCGAGCGAGACATCGCACTGGTGCTTGAGTTCGTCGACGATGGTGCCCGCGGTGATCGAGCCGAACATCTTGCCGTCGGCGCCGGTCTTGACCGAGATCTTGAGGAGCATCTTGGCGATCGAGGCGGCCAGCTCGCTCATGGTGTTGAGCTCGTGCGCCTCGCGCTCGGCGCGGCGTTGGCGCAGCGATTCGAGCCGGCGCTTGTTGGCGGCGGTCAGCGGGATCGCGAGGCCCTGCGGGATCAGGAAATTGCGCGCGTAGCCGGCGGCGACCTTGACCTGGTCAGATTCGGCGCCGAGTCCAACGATACTGTGGGTGAGGATGACTTCGGTTTTTGGCATACGGAAATGGGCTGAGGTACAGGTGACTCAAGATGGGGGCGCACCCGCGGTCGTCAGAAGGGCACATCGTCCTCTTCGGCCGGCGCCGCGTCCGGTTCCGCCGGGGCCGCGGCGGCCGCGGCGGGGGCCC
>VHCO01000337.1 GCA_016871715.1 Verrucomicrobiota bacterium | reverse complement strand
GACGAATCATACGCGCGCAACAGCCACAGTCCTCGGCTCGCAGGGGACTGCGAGCCCTACCGCAATGCGGCCGCCGGTAGGGCGCGTCACTCCGTGCGCGCCGCCGGGGATGAATCATACGCGCGCAACAGCCACAGTCCTCGGCTCGCAGGGGACTGCGAGCCCTACCGCAATGCGCAGTCGTTGGCAAGGCGCTTTACGGCTCGGCAGGAGCCTCGCCCTACCGGCGCTGGCGGATTCGAACAGCGTCTGATTCAGGTCGGCTGACTGCGAAACACTGGGGCATGGCATGGGCCGTCCTCAGGACGATGGGGCGGCCGAGTCCTCGGGGCGCAGGTGGAATCGCTTGACGACCTTGGCCGGGTTACCGGCGACCAGACAGAAGGGCGGCACATCATTGAGGACAACCGCGCCGCTGGCAACCACAGCCGCTTTGCCGACGCGAACACCGGGCATGATCACCGCGTTCACACCGATGAAACAGTGGTCTTCAAGGACGACCGGCTTAAGGGTCAGCGGGACAAACCCGGCCTCGCGCAAATAATGCGGCGCCTTGATATGCGTCATGATGACCGCATGGGCGGTCACGCGGACGTCGTTGCCCAAGGTGATGTTTTCAGGGTACGCAGTCTCCAGCTCCGCGGTGGGATCCACGAAACAGCCCTTCCCGATCTTAACCCCGCGGAGTCGGTGCACCCACAGGATCAGCCCCCAAGGCATCCCACGCACCAGGAGATTCAATACGTAGTTCCGAAAGCAGTAATTCAACACCACCCACCAAACACCGCGCCCACGATCGCGAGCCGAGGCGGTCGCCTCAGCCAGAAAACCCGTCCGGCTCGGGCCTGCCGCAGGGACGCCGGGGGACGCCGGCGTCGACATCACGTGCGCGGCTGGTTCCGGGTCCGGGACTGGCTCTCGAGGGCCGGCGGCGGGATCAGCCGCGCGGGTCGCCAGGTACTGCCGCACATCGGATTCTTTAACGAACGTTTTCCCCTGGAAAAGGTCCAGGCTTAGCTCGTGCTCAGCCATCAGCTCGAGCGCCTTCTGCGAGCAGAGCGGCGACGACCCTTCGTTTGCGGCTGAGTCGGTACCGCCTGCCGCACCCCGGTTTGCGCCTTCGCCAGCAGGCAACGCGGGTTCGGCGGCGGCGAGTTCGGCGGGCGCGGGACTTGGTTTGTCGGTGCGAGCGGTCTGAACTGGGTCGGGTCGGATGAAGCCCAGCGTTGCGCCGACGGGCACCTCGGTCCCCTCGGGCTGTTCGACCTCGATCTGACCGTCACACGGCGCTTCGACCGTCACGGTCGCTTTCGAGGTCTCGAGGTCCGCCAACGCGTCGCCGCGACGCACCCAGTCGCCGGCGCCCACCCGCCAGGCGGCCAGCGTCACGAAATCGTCGTTCACCGATTCCCGCGGCACTAAGATGGGGACGCGATCACCCATGGCAAAGCTCGCACCCGGCCGCCACGATGGCGTCGGCGTTCGGCAAGCACTGCGCTTCCAAAGGGCGAGCGGAGGGAATCGCCACCGGCCAGGCCGCCAACCGCCGACAACGCGCCCGCTCGAGTCCGCCCTGCTCGGCGAGTTGGGCCAGGATTTCACTTGCACCCCCGGCGAACCCCTGGCCTTCCTCGACCACCAGCAGTCGCCTGGTCCGCGCGACGCTCTCGTGCACGGGCGCCAAGTCCAGGGGATAGAGCTGCGTCGGGAACAGGGCCTCGACCACCAACTCCGCCTCCTCGAAGAGCCGGCGCATGGCCGTGGGAACGTCGAGGCAGGTGCCCCCGAGAGCGACCAGGGTGAGATCGGGGGCGGCGGCAGGCCGGAGGCGAGTCCAGGGGTAGACGGCGTCGGTGGTTTCGAGGGTATAGCCTGGGGGCGGCGCGGATTGGACCTGGCTGCCGTAGAGGATCTTGTTCTCGACCACCAGCGTCGGCCGATCGAGCTGCGCGAACACCGCTTCGTACAACCGCCGCGGACTGTAGAACTGGTGCAGGTAGAGCACGCGCGTGCCCGGACAACCCAGGAACAACCTTTCCAGGCTCTGGCTGTGGGTCGGTCCGTAACCGCGCTGACCGCCCATCGGGGTGCGGACCACTAAGGGGACCTGCACCTGACCGGCGTACATCTGGGCGAACTTCGCCGCGTGGTTCAGCCACTGATCCATGGCCAACGTCACGAAATCGCCGAACATGATTTCGACGACCGGCCGGTATCCCGCCAGCGCCAAACCCGCACCGACACCCACGCTCGCCGCCTCGCTGATCGGCGTGTTGCGGACGCGACCGGGGAATTCGTCACTCAAGCCCGCGGTCGCCTTGAACGCACCGCCGTACGGCGACTCGATGTCTTCGCCCAGGAGCAGCATCTCCGGGTAGCCCGCCAGTCCATCGCGCAAGGCGTTGCGGACGGCTGCAACCACCTTTTCCCGAGGCGAGTCGCTGGCAGCCTGCCAGCGGACCGGGCGCGGGGCTTCTTCCTCGAGTGTGAGGGTGGGATAAGGGCTGGCTTCGGCCAAGGCCACCGCGCGTTCGACCCTTTGGGTGGCTTCAGCCACCAGTGCCGCTAGCCACGGCACCGCATCCTGCTCCCGCAGCACAGCGGTCAGCGGGTCCCGCTCGCGGTAACGATCGACTTCCTCGACGGGCCGGTTGTCGTCGCCCTTGGAATGGGCCATCAAGCGGTCCGTGTCCACTCGCAGCAGGTGCGGTCGGCCGGTCGTGCGGACGGCTTGGACTTGTTCGGCCGCGACGGCGAACAAGCGCTCCCAATCCCACGTCGACGCCCGGGCCGTTTGGATCCCAAAGGCCTCGAACCGAGCCTCGATCTCCCCGGCGAGGGTCTGTTTCTGGGCGGTCGATTGGGCGTAGTGGTTGTTTTCGAGGACGATCAGCAGGGGCAACTCCCATTTGGCAGCCAAATTCAACGACTCGTACAGTACCCCTTCGCCCAGCGTGCCGTCCCCAATAAACCCAACCGCGATGGCCTGGTGGCGGCGCAGCTTGTGCGCGAAAGCCAAGCCGGCGGCCACGGGCACAATGCCGCCTTGCACGCCGTTGGAGAAAAAGCCGGCCTGGCACAAGTGCTGGCTGCCGCCCCGCCCCTGACAAACGCCGTTGGCCTTGCCCATGATCTCGCCGATCAATCCCTCGACATTATCCCGGGCGGCGATGAAATGGCCATGACAACGGTGATTCGAGAAGACGTAATCGGCCGGCCGCAGTTGCCGGGCGACCGCCACGCCGCTCAATTCCTGCCCAATGCACGTGTGCACCGTCCCGTAGAGCTTGCCTTCCGAGAACAGCGCCAGCAGCCGTTGCTCAGCACAGCGAATGGTCAAGGCTGTCCGCAGCTCGCTGCGCCACGCCTCCCAGCAGTCCAGTCGGAACGGGGCGCCTTGCGCCGGCATCGGAATCGGGGCTACCGATGGCATCTCGGCTACTGCAACTCGACCGGCACGGCTCGCGCGCCCCGCACCGCCCCCTCGAGCACCGTCAAGAAGTCACGCGCCTGGCGTTCCCGGGAATAGCGCGGAGCGGCGGCCTCACTGCCCGTCGCGTACTGGCGCACCAGGTCCGGCTGTTCGGCCCATTCCTCGACAGCGGCGGCGAGCAGATCCGGCCGCCCGGCCGGCACCCAGCGGCCACTACCGGATTCGCCCAAGATCCGCTGGGCTTCGCCTTCAGGGGCGACCAACAACAACGGCAGGCCCATGCCCATCGCCTCAAACATCTTCGACGGAATCACCGTTGCGTAGGTGGGCAGATTCTTCAGATGCACTAACGCAACATCGCACAGGCTCCAGTAGTCCGGCATGGCCTCTTTGGGCTGCGGCGGGACGAAGACCGTGTTCGGCAACTTGCGCTGAAGCGCCTCGCGCATCAAGGCCTCCCGCCGGGCACCGGCGCCGACAAAGAGGAACCGAATACGCGGGTGAACCCGGAGCGAGTCGGCCGCCGCGAGCACGTTTTCGAGTTCGTGGGCCAGGCCATGGGTCCCCACGTAGCCAACCACGAAACTTTGACTCAGACCGTGCTGCTGGGCGAGCGCCTCGTTCCGCTCGCGCCTGCGGTAGCGCGGCAGATCGACGCCATTGATGACCACCGCGATTTTCTCGGGCCCGACGCCCCGCCGCGTCAGATCCTCTTTGAAGGCCCGGGTCAGCGCCACCACCGCCGCCGATCGGCGATAGAGGAACAGCTCGAGCCGCTCGAGGCCGCGGTAGAGGAGGTTCCGTTTCATGACGCCCAGATCCACAATGTTGGACGGCCACAGGTCGCTCAACTCGAAGAGGAACGGACGCCGGCGCAACCCAGCCACCCCCCAGCCCGCTACCGCAGCGAAGAACTGCGGTGAGGTCGCCACCACCACATCCGGACGCGGCCCGAACAACCCCGCCACACCGCCGGACACCATAAAGGACAAGAAATCTAGCGTGCGCAGGAAGAACCCTTCATTGGCGGCAACGAACGTCTTGACGCGCCCCACGCGGATGCCATCGACGATCTCGCGCCGATACCACCCGTTGCGATAGCCGGGGAACACCTTGCCCACGGGGAAATTCGGCGCGCAGGTGACCACCGATACCTGCTGCCCCCAACGAACCCAGTACGCGGCCCGCTCGTACACCCGCGTGGCGGCCGCATTGGTTTCCGGAGGAAAGTTCTCCGTCAGGAACAGGATGTTCACGCCGGCGCTAAGACCTTCGGATTTACGCTCCGCACGAACACCCGTTCACCGGTCGGAGGCCCTTTCTACTGAACCCACGGGGTCGCTGCGAACCGGTCCTCAATCCAACGGGTAAGACCAGTCCCCCGCACCTACCAACACACCGCCCCGATCCGACCTCGCCAGCGTGAGGCCTCGGTCTGGCGCGATGCCGTAGGCCAACGCATAGGGAGCGGTGTGTTCGGCGCCAAGGGTGAGGGTCGGGTTTTTGGTCAACACCCCGAACCGCTCCGAGTACCATCCCTGCAGGCGCGGTTCGGTTTGTCCAGCCGTCAACTCACTCGTCGAGTGCCCCATCGCCGTCACCCAAACCGTGACGTCGTCGCGCTGGACACTCCAGATCGAGTTCGCAACCTCCTTCACCGTGCAGGCCGGGTGGAAATGCAAGAGACTGCGGGCGGGCACTTGACCGTGTCCGAGCACGTGGTCCGCAATCACCCACCAAGCGCCGGGACGCCAAAGAATCGCGCGGCGGTGTTGGACCTTTCCCGGCAGATGCCGATAGCCGTTATGGCTGGCTTCAAGCAGGTAGGCGTCTTGGACGCGGCGGATCGACACCGGCGTGGGCCGAGCGCGCCTACCGACGCGGAAGCTGTGCCAGACCTCAGACTGGTCCTCGCCGCCGATCTCGACGGTGTTATGCGCGCGTGTCGAGCGGAAGTAGTCGCGCCAAGCTCCCGGCGCGTACTCGTACACGCCTGAATCCACCACGACCCGCAAACCCGCCACCACCAGCTCATAGGAGAACATGTCCGCATGAGCATGGGCGGGGAGGTAATCGGGGCAAACATCGCCGGCGTCCCAGACCAAGTGGTCGCGCCGCCGGACATCGCGCAGGATGTAGAAACCGCTTTGGGGCAGAACACCAGTGTCAGCCTCGACCGGCTGGGTCGGCCACGACTCATACTGCGCCCAACCCTGCCGACCGAACAGGAGCAGCGGGTACAAACCGAACGACGCTGAGGCCTTGAGCTGCGCTTGGCCCATGCACAAGGCCGCCGCGGCCAACACCGACTCCGCTGCCTGAGCCCCGTCGACCGTGGTGTCCTTCAACAGCGGCAGCTTCAGCTCGGGCGCTAACAGAGACTTGAGAAAGCGGGCCGCGCGCTCGACGCCTGGCTCGATCTCGGCTGCGCAGGGATGTTGGTTCCGCCGGCAGAACGTCGCCAACTCGAGCAGGAGCCGCAACACGACCACGTGATAGCCAGGGTTGCGCTCGAAATGGCCGCCGTCCTCGAGGATTTGCTCCGCCTGCTCCTTGCGCCAGTGGCGGACCGCGGCCTCGAACCACGACCGCGCTTCAGAGCCTTGGAAACACAAGCCCGCCCAGGCCAACGCCCGCAGATTCTCGAGCAGGTGATTGCCGCGCACGTCGAACTCGAGATTGGCGCGCAGGAACCGGGCTTGGTCGTACAGCGCAGCCAACCAGCGCGCGCGGAACTCGGGATCCCGGTCCAGCTCGGGCGCGAACCCGTAAGCGGCATGGAGCCACTGCACCAGGCGCAGCGAGACCGTGTAAGGATGCCAACCGTCGCCCCCCACCCGCGCGTTGCCCTCGATCCAGGACTCAGCCAACCGCCGGAAGGCCGCGTAGGCTGCGGGCGCACCGCCGGCGTGATGCCACACCAGCAAGTCCATCGCATACTCGAAGCCATGGAGATGATAACGCCAGAGCCGGCTTTGGGTTGCGTCTTGCCAATCCGGCTGCGTCGCGTAGCGGGCCGTGACATTCAGAAAGCTGAACTCGAGCCTAGCCGCAGCTTCAGCTCGGCCACAGGCGGCCCGCACCTCGTCCGTCCAAGGCCCAGGTTCCGCAACCTCGGTCAGCCCAGCCAGCAACGGTTGGACCGCCGCCAACGCCGGCCGGTGCGTCAGACAGAGCCGGCGCCCGACCGCGCTGTCCCAGCGCCGGCGCAGGAGCCGAGCACCGCGACACCACACTTGGCCGGGCGCCAAATGCCGAACAGTCGCAAGCCAACGCGCGGACGCCTGCCACCAACGCATGCGCGAGCCAGGCTTCACTTGAAGGTAAAGGTAGGGCTCGCAGTCCCCTGCGAGCCGCCGGCGGTGCTTGTTGCGCGCGTGTGGTTCACCCCCGCGGCGCGCACGGAGTGACGCGCCCTACCCGCAGCCGCATCGAGGTAGGGCTCGCAGTCCCCTGCGAGCCGCCGGCGGTGCTTGTTGCGCGCGTGTGGTTCACCCCCGCGGCGCGCACGGAGTGACGCGCCCTACCGGCGGCCGCATCGAGGTAGGGCTCGCAGTCCCCTGCGAGCCGCAGACGGTGCTTGTTGCGTGCGCGTGTGGTTCACCCCCCCGGCGGCGCGCACGGAGTGACGCGCCCTACCGGCGGCCGCATCGAGGTAGGGCTCGCAGTCCCCTGCGAGCCGCAGAGGGTGGTTGTTGCGTGC
>VHCO01000336.1 GCA_016871715.1 Verrucomicrobiota bacterium | reverse complement strand
AGGTGTGGACACCGCGCGCTTCGCCGACGAGCAAGACCCTTTGGGGGGTGGCCTACGGCAACAACCGGTTTGTGGCCTGTGGCGACGACGGGACGTTGCTGACCTCAGCCAACGGGGTGGCCTGGGAATCGATGCCGTCGGGTGTGACACCGAACTGTGTGGACGCAGCCTACGGAAACGGGATCTATGTGGTCGTGGGTAGCCAGGGAGTGATTTTGACGTCGCCAGATGGCCGCGCGCCGTGGACTCGGCAGACGGTGAACACGACCGGGTGGTTCATGGACGTGAGCTTCAACGCGGGTTGGTTCGTGGCTGGCGCCAATGACGGGACAGTGGCGGTGTCGCAGAACGGCCGGGATTGGACGGTGAAGAACCTGGGTGCGGACTACTATCTGCCGGCCACCGGTTACGGTTTTGGGCGCTGGTTGGTGGGTGGCCGGCGGGGGACGTCGGATGCCGCTCTGTTTGCCTCTACGGACGCCACGCAGTGGGAGCCGGTCGTGACGGGGCAGCAGACGATGTTCGCGGGGATGGCACTCGGGGAGGGGCGGTTGGTGATGGTGGGGGGGGCGGAGGGGGCTGGAGGTACGGGCACGGTGTTGGTCACTGTGGACGGCAGCAGTTGGCAGAAGGCGGATTTTGGGCAGGTGCAGTCGCTGTTTGACGTCGCCCACGGCAACGGGATGTGGGTGGCAGTGGGGCAGGCGGGGGCGGTGGTCAAGGGTTTGTCGTTGCCGGTGATCGTCGAGCCGCCGCGGCCGCTCGAGGTGAGCCTCGGGGCCCAGGCGACCTTTACGGTGGCGGCTGAAGGCGCCCCGGTCCTGACCTACCAATGGAGAAAGGGAGGCGCGGCGATTCCTGGCGCGAGCGAGGCTTCTTTGGCGCTGTCGAATGTGCAACCAAGTGACGCGGGAGACTACAGCGTGGTGGTGAGCAACCCGGTCGGCTCAGTCACCAGCGATCCTGTGACGTTGACGGTGCTTATTCCCAACTACTCCCTCGCCGTGGCTGCGGTGGGGCAGGGCACCGCCGACGTGGCACCCAGCCTGGCGCAGTACCCCCTGGGGAGCATCGTGCAACTGACGGCTCGGCCGGCGGCGGGCTGGCGGTTGGCGCGGTGGGAAGGGGACCTGGGCGGAAGCGTGCCGACTGCCAACCTGACTATGGATGGCGACAAGCGGGTCACCGCGTATTTCGAGTCGCTACCTGTCATGGCGGCCGGCTTCGAGTGGAAGCAGATCAATGCTGGGACCGACGCCTGGTTATGGAACGTGGCTCATGGAGCAGATCGGTTCGTGGCGGTAGGAGATCGGGGAACCGTGTTGACCTCAGTCGATGGGGAGGTGTGGACAGCCCCGTCCACCCCGACGGCAAATCGGCTCTGGGGGTTGACTTACGGCAACAGCCGATTCGTCGCGACGGGAGCTGAGGGAACGCTCTTGACCTCACTCGACGGGCGAGAGTGGCAGCGCGTGGACTCCGGCGTGGTCGAGAACCTGGCGGACGCAGCCTACGGCAATAACACGTTCGTAGTGGTGGGCGGGCCGGGCGTGGTGCTGACCTCCCCCGACGGTAATGCCCCGTGGACCCGCCAGACAGTGAACACGACCGGTTGGCTGATGGATGTGAGTTTTAACGCCGGTTGGTTCCTGAGCGGCCTGAATGACGGGAGCGTGGCGTTCTCGGCCAACGGCCGCGACTGGACCGTGCGGCACTTGGAGCCGAGCTACTACTTGCCCGCCACCGGGTACGGGTTCGGAAAATGGATTGTCGGAGGGCGGGCCGGTACGGTCGATGGGATCTTGCTCGCCTCGGGCGATTTAACCCAGTGGCAGTTGGTGCGCACGGTGGCGAGCACGATGTTCGCGGGCATCGCGGCGGGCCAAGGGCGGTTGGTGGCGGTGGCTGGGGGCGAGGCCGGCTGGGGCACCTCCGCCATCCAAGTCTCGACCGACGGCGCCGACTGGCAGAGCGCCGGCTTGGCGGGGTTGCCTTCGCTCTACGATGTAGCCTACGCGAACGGGACCTGGCTTGCTGTGGGGCAAAGCGGCGCCATCGTCAAGGGTTTGGCTGCGCCGTGGATCATCGCGCAACCGCAAGGCGGCACGGCCGACGTGGGCGCAACGATGAGGTTCAGCGTCGCGGCGGAGGGTGCGCCGGTATTGACCTACCAGTGGAGTCGGAACGGGAGTGCCATCGAGGGTGCGACGGGCTCCTCATTGACGCTAGCCAGCGTGCAGCCGGCCGATGCAGGCAGCTATACCGTCACGGTGACTAACCCGGTGGGATCCGTCATCAGTCGGCCGGTCGAGTTGGTCGTCACCGGGACGGGCCTGCCGCCGAGCTTCGCGCTGCAACCCCAGGGCGGGACATTTGCCGTCGGCGCCCGAGTGACTCTCGAGGCGATCGCCATCGGCACAGCGCCATTGAGGTTTCAGTGGAGCAAAGACGGTGCGAACATTGCGGGGGCGACAGCAGCCAACCTGACGCTCGATCCCGTGGGGTCGGACGATGCGGGGAGCTACACGGTGTCCGTGAGCAATGCGGCGGGGTCGGTCGCCAGCGGACCGGCGGTAGTGGTCATCGAGCAGGTGGCAGGCGCACCGCAGATCACGCAGCAACCGCAGAGTCAATGGGCCGCGGAGGGGGCGGTGGTGACGTTGCAGGTATCCGCGACGGGCAATCCGACGCTGACCTATCAATGGCGCCGCAACGGGGTGATCATTCAAGACGCGACGGCGGCGACGCTGACGATCCCCAGCTTCAACGCGTCGGTCCAGGGGACCTTTACGGTGAGCGTCTGCAACAACCAAGGCTGTGTGTCGAGCGCACCGGCGCTGCTGGCGCTGTCGCAAGCGGGCGGTACGGTCAATTTCAATAACCGGGTCCTGACGGCCGGGATCGACGCGCCCGTTCTGGACAGCGACGGGATGACCCGCTTGGCCGGACCGCGGTTCCTGGCCCAATTGTACGCTGGGCCGGCCCCAGACCGAGTCGAAGCGGTCGGGCCCGCCGTGCCGTTCCGCGACGCCGGTGGAGCAGGTTATTGGAGCACGGCGCCCAACGGGCTGCGGAACGTACGGTCGGTGCAGCCCGGCGAGGTGGCGTTTGTCCAGGTGCGTGCGTGGGAGGCGGGTTTGGCGACCACCTTCGAGGGCACACGGGCGGCGGGGGGCAAGGCGGGGGTGTCGGAGCTCTTTTCCGTCCGTACGGGTGGGGCCGGGGACCCGCCGTCGTTGCCGGCGGACCTGGTGGGGTTGACGTCGTTCTCGCTCGTCGCCTTGCCTGTGATCGTGACGCCGGCGGATGACCAGTTGGTGATGGTGGGGGAGGATGTGGTGTTCGAGGTGACGGTGCGCGGGAGCGGCTTGCGCTACCAATGGCGGTTTAACGGGGTCGACATTCCGGGCGCGACCGACGCCACGCTGCGGCTGGGGACCGTGTTGCCCGACATGGCCGGCAGCTATGACGTCGTGATCTGCAACGCCGTCGGTTGCGTGATGCAACCGCCGGTGGTGCTGTATGTGTACGAGGCGGGCGGGCAGGTGAACTTCAATAACCGCGTGTTAACGGCCGGCATCGACGCGCCCGTGTTCACCGAAGACGGCACCACGCGGCTGGCCGGAGATCAGTTCCTGGCCCAGTTGTACGCCGGTCCCACCGCGCAAAGTCTGATGCCCGTGGGCCCGGCGGTGATCTTCCGGGACGGGGCGGGCGCGGGCTACTGGAGCGTCAGCCCTTGGCCGGTGCGGAACGTGCCCTCGGTGTTGCCCGGCGGGGTGGCCTTCTTTCAGGTGCGCGTGTGGGAGACCGGCTACGGGATCACGTTCGAGGACGCCTGGGCAGCGGGGGCGCGCGCTGGGATGTCGGAGGTGATCTCGGTCATGACGGGCGGGGCGGGCGAGCCACCGTCCTTTCCAGCAGACATGGTCGGGTTGCAGAGCTTCACGTTGTTCTCGGCGCCGGTGATCCTCGTCGGCCCACAGTCGCTGGACCTGCATGTGGGACAGGAGGCGATCTTCGAGGTGGTGGCCAGTGGCGGCTTTCTCGACTACCAATGGCGCTTGAATGGTGTGCCTATCCCCGGCGCGGTCGGGCCGCGCCTGCGGTTGCCCGCGGTCGAGCCGCGCATGGCCGGCACCTACAGCGTGGTGGTGTGTAACCCGCGAGGGTGTGTGACCAGCGGCCCGGCGGTTCTCAACGTGAACCAGCCGGGTGGCACGGTGAACTTCAACAATCGCGTCTTGGTCGCTGCGATCGACGCGCCGGTGTTCGACGAAGACGGCACCACGCGGCTCGAGGGGGACGATTACCTGGCGCAATTGTACGCCGGGCCGAGCAGCAGTGACCTCGAAGCCGTTGGGCCCGCCGTGCCCTTCCGCACTGGCAACGCCGCCGGGTACTGGGTGGTGACGCCCTCGGCGGTGCGCAGCATCCCGACGGTCGAGCCGGGCGCCGTGGCATATGTGCAGGCCAGGGTGTGGGAGTTGGGCAAAGGCATTACGTTCGAGGACGCGGTGGCGGCGGGGAGTAAGGTGGGCTTGTCGGATGTGCTGGCTTTGGTCACAGGCGGCGCTGGCGAACCGCCGTCGTTCCCGGCCGATCTGGCAGGTTTGCGCAGTTTCCAACTCACACGGGTCGTGCCGCCCACGATTTTGTCGCATCCGCTGAGCCGGGTGGCGTTGGTGGGGTCGAGTGTCTCGCTTCAGGTGGTTGCCACCAGTCCAACGCCCATGACCTATCAGTGGCAGCGCGAAACGGCGCCGGGCACCTGGCAAGACCTGCCCGGGGCGACCGCTCACACGCTCTGGCTGCAATCGGTCCAGTTGATCGACAGCGGGCAGTACCGGGCGATCGTGCGCAACGCGGGTGCGGCGGTCGTGAGCCGAGCGGCCTGGGTGCGGGTCCTGGCCCCGCCCCGTTTCGCCAAAGGCGGACTCGCACGCAACCCGACCACGGGCCGTTGGTCGTTGTCGCTGGAGGTGACGCCGGGCTTCGAGTACGAGGTCGAGTTTTCCACTGACTTGCAGCGCTGGACCCCGTTGGTGCGCGTGATGGGCGGGGCCGGCCGGGTGCAGATCGACGACCCAGACCCGGCAGCGGCCCAAGACCGGTACCGGTTCTATCGGGTTCGCGTCCTCGAGCTCTGACCCTGAGCGGGCCGTTACCCTGTCCTGTCGCCGGCGCGCAGAGGACGGTGCGCCCTGCATGGTCAACCGCTTGGAGGGCGGAGCTCCGCGACGCCCTGAGTGAGATGGACTACAAGTCGGCGGTAGGGCGCGCAGTCCTCTGCGCGCCGCGGCTGCGGACGATCGCTGCCGCCCAGGGGCCCGGACCGGGCGCGGCGAGTTGCGCCACCCGCGGGGCCTGGACGGTTTCGGTCGGGCCCCATTCGCCTGAGTTGATGTTAACCCAGCGCACGGTGAACGCGCCGGTGGCGTTTTGGAGGTCCAACCCCACCGCGCCGCCGTCGGTGAAGAAGAGCAGGTACTTCTCACCGGGTTTGGCCGCGAGATAGGCTTCGTCCAGCTCGCGTTCGGACAGCAGGGCCATCTGCGGTTCGACCTCCCAGAGGGGAATGAGGGTTTCGATCTTGCGCGCGGCCCGGATGCAAGCCTGGGCGACCTCATTCAGACCGATGCCCCCACCGGGGCGATGGAAGCGGCATGACGTCGCCCCGGCAATGAGGTTGCGCCAGAACCGTTCGACGCCGTCCTTGGGGGTGGGGAGCCCCAGGTGGTCTGGCCGTCGGAGTAGATCTTGGTGTTGTTCAATGGCCGGGGCGTGGTCTGGACCTGTTGCGCGATCCAGAAGATGTTGTTCCAGTGATCCTCATTGAACGTGCGGCTGTTCACCTGGGACACATCGATGAACGGATACAGCGCCGGTTGGTCGATGGCCTGCTTGAGCTTGGCCGATTTCTGGGGCGCATAGACGTCGTCAAACATGTCGGTCGTGAACACCAGCACGCCTTGCTCGCGGGCTTTGTCCTGGATGAACTTCATCCAATGCTGGCCCCAGGCTTGGTGGGTGGAGGTCTCGTTGTTCATACAGTAGAGCACGTGGCCGTAGGGCAGGCTGTGAGAGAGCAATTGGGCGACAAACCTCTCCTGGTAATGCCGCACCCGATCGTGGCGCGGCTGGTAGCGGGCCATGCCGGGAATGGTGTGGAAGAACGGCTGCCGGTCCATCCAAGCGTGGGCGGGATAGGCGGTTGCCAGGCCGGTGTCGGCGGTCGTGTAGTTGACGTTGTTGGTGGGATTGTACGGATGCTTGAGCCAGTTGTCTTGCGAGTAATCGAACCGGTCCCATACCTCGATCTGGACGAGCAGAACCAGACCTAGGACGAGTAGTTTGTTCATGTTCATAGAGCAGACCTATAGGTTGAGATGCCGGCACACCGAGGATTCGGGCACGCCGTGATAGCCAGGGCCAGGGCCCGGAAGTGCGCGCTCTGTCTCATGTCGGTTTCACGGTTGAGGCGGGACAACGCGATAGGCTTCCTCGGGTGCGGTCAGGGGGCCGGGCTAGGCAAATGCCCGTGCTCGACAGTGTGGCATCCGGTGCCAGTTCCCAAAACCGCACCCCGGCCAGGTTGAAAAACCGGGCGCAGTGTCCCGCATCGTCGTAGGAGGACGACAATGCCTCGGGCGTCCACGTAGGCGGTCTGGTTGAAGTTGGTCCCGCACTCCATCCAACCCTGCCTCACTGAATCGCCCACCAGCAGGAGCGGCTGGCCGCGCCAGCTCAGATAGTGCCCCGGTTGCGGTCCAGACCGGTAAATCGCCACCTTCTCCGCCGCTGGAAGCGCCCACCGCGCCGCCAGCAACCCGAGCAACGCCAAAATGCGGATGCCCGTCATGGGGCTCGGACATGATGACCAGGACCTGACCATAGCAGCAGAGCGATCGGCACGATGTTCCTCCCAAATGGGGTCGTCATGCAACCGCCGGCAAGAGGAACCTTTGGGTGCTGTGACTCCCCTAAGGCCGCCGAGGCATTGCTACCCTTGTCCCTGGCCACGGCCAAGCGTTCCTGGGCTTTCTGCCGCGCCTGGCTGTACCGACGTCAGACCCAGGAAAGTCCTTGTTCCTGAAAAAAGTTGAGCCGGTCGAGCGGCGAGTGACGTTTGGAGGGATAGATCGAGAACGTCCTGGCTGCATGAACTCACGCAAAGAGCCCATCGAAGCGATCCGAAGGCCGCAGGCCGAAGGGGAACCAAGGCGTCGCAGAGCTCCGCCCTCCAGAGCGGCAATGGTCGAT
>VHCO01000335.1 GCA_016871715.1 Verrucomicrobiota bacterium | reverse complement strand
CGTGGTCGCCGCCGGACCGCAGTTCCAGATCCTGGCCCGCAATCCCTTGGGCGAAAAGTGCCAGGCTTCACCGGCTATCTCGCAGGGCCACTTCTTCATCCGCACCGAACGCCAGCTTTTCTGCCTCGGCGGCGGTCCGCCCGGTTACTGATG
The DNA here is from genome assembly GCA_016871715.1 of Verrucomicrobiota bacterium. GTDB lineage: Bacteria > Verrucomicrobiota > Verrucomicrobiia > Limisphaerales > J093 > VHCO01. The sequence continues at coordinate 7,136 of VHCO01000335.1, read as the reverse complement.
AGTCACTGAGATGGACTACAACTCGGCGGTAGGGCGCGCAGTCCTCTGCGCGCCGCGGCTTCCTGTGTCCACAGTGGTTTACGGCGGGCAGAGGACTGCCCGCCCTACCTGCTCTGTGCCGTCTATCCCGACCTCTCATCGGTAAGCCCGAGGATTAAGCTTGTCTTGGCCCGGGAGAATCGGCACATCTGAGCGCGGTTTCGCTTCCCGGAACGGGATGACCCCGGCCTCAAGGGCAGCCGGGTTGGAAGGCGGCCACCTATGCCATTATATCGCGAGCATCATTTGCAGGAGATCTCGAAGCAGTTCCAGATCTACGGCCAGATTCTCCATGCGGAAACCTGCAAGATCGGACACATCAACGAGACCTACACCGCCACGTACGACCAAGGCGGCGTGTTGGTGCGTTACATCCACCAGAAAGTCAACCAAACCGTCTTTCGCGATCCGGTAGCGGTGATGGATAACGTGATGCGGGTCACCACGCACCTGCAGCGGAAGTTGCTCGAGCAGGGCGCGCGCCAAAGCACCCGCCGCGCTTTGACCATCGTCCCCACGCGCGACGGCAAGTCCTTCTATTGCGACGGAAACGGCGAGTTCTGGCGGACGTTCGTCTTTGTCGAGCGGGTTCAATCGTTCGAGTCGGTCCAGAATGCAACTCAGGCGTATGAGGCGGGCAAGGCCTTCGGGCAATTCCAGAGCTTGCTCGCCGACTTGCCCGGCGAGCGCTTGCACGAGACCATCCCGGACTTCCACAACACTCGGAAACGGTTTCAGGCCCTCGAGCAGGCCATCGAGGCCGATCATTGCAACCGGGCCCGGTTCGCCGCCCGCGAAATCGATTTCGCCCTCGGACAGGAGCGCTGGATCAACACGCTGCTCGACGCCCACGCCGCCGACCATGTCCCCGAACGGATCACGCACAACGACACCAAATTCAACAACGTCATGCTCGACTGGGAAAGCGGCCGCGCCATGTGCGTCGTTGACCTGGACACGGTCATGCCAGGCCTGGTGCTGTACGACTTCGGCGATATGGTCCGCACGACGACGAGCCCGACGCTTGAGGACGAGAAAGACCTCGCCAAGGTGCAGATGCAGATGCCCATGTTCGAGGCGCTCGCCCGCGGCTACGTCGAGGCGGCCAAGGACTTCCTCACGCCGGCCGAGAAGGGGTACCTAGCCTTCGCCGGCAAGCTCATCACCTTCACGATCGGCATTCGGTTCCTGGCCGATTACCTCACCGGCGACCGGTACTTCCGCGTTCATCGCCCGGACCACAACCTCGACCGTTGCCGCACCCAGTTCAAACTCGTCCAGTCCATCGCCGAACAGGAGCCGGCGATGCAGGGGTTCGTCGATGGCCTGTGAACGCGGGCGCGGCGATCACCTGCTGGCTCAGACGCGGTTCCCAGCGCCGCCCTCACTCTAACCGGCGCCCGCTCGAGGCCAACCCGCCCGGGCATGGCGCTCGAGGATTAACGACACCCCCCTTGTCCCATGGAAACTCGCGAAAACCGAATCGCTCGGCTCGTTGAGCCGGGCATCATTGCCATCATCCGCGCTCCCAACGCAGCCGTGGTGCTGCCTGCCGCGCGTGCCCTGTTGGAAGGGGGCGTGCTGGCGATCGAAGTCACCATGACCACGCCCCAGGCCTTGAACGCCATTCGCGACGTTCAGCAGGCGTTGGGCGATCGCGCCCTCGTCGGGGTGGGCACCGTGCTCGAGGTCGAGACCTGCCAAGCTGCGATCAAGGCCGGCGCACGCTTTGTCGTCAGCCCCATCTGCCGCCTCGAGTTGGTGCCCGTCGCGCATGCGGCGCAATGTCCGATCATGCTCGGGGCTTACACGCCGACGGAGGCGCAATTGGCCTACGAGGCGGGCTCGGATTTCGTGAAGTTGTTCCCCGCGGATGGCCTGGGACCGGCCTATATCAAGGGGTTGCGCGCTCCGTTGCCTCACCTGCGGTTGGTGCCCACGGGCGGCGTGGACTTGTCCACCTTGGGCGCCTTCGTCCAGGCCGGTTGTCCGGCAGTTGGGGTGGGTTCCTCGCTGGTCTCCGCCCCAATCCTCCGCGCTCAAGACTGGTCCGGGTTGGCCCAACTCGCCGCGCGGTTTGTGGCCGCGATGCGGGCGGCCCGGCAGTCCGCCTAGCCTGGCCTACGGCGCGTACAGTCGATCCAACAAGGCCGGGTCTTCAGGCAGCGCGGGGTTGAGGAGCACCAGCGGTTCGCTGAGCAACGCAGCGGCGCGCTGGGCCACTGCGGCGGGGGCGAGGTCCTGCGGCGACCATTCCAGGTGGAATTGGAACTCGAGCAACCCATGGCTGTCCGCCGCGAAGTTCGTGTACCAGAAGTTATTCAACAGCATGCTCAGGAGCCGATGTGTGTCCGCCGGAGCGGACTGTCGGCGGGCGACCGCTTGCTGCCCGCCGAAGGTAATCAGCGGCGCATCGCGGCTCACCCACAGCCAATGGCCGTCCGCGCTCGTGTAGTCCACCCAGCCATCGATACCGAAATAGTCCCGGCACGTGTTCGGAAGCTGATCTGTATACGGGGCGAAGGCCAGCCCGCCACAGCTCGTGCGCGGCGGTATCCCGTCCAGCGGCAAGGGAAAGACGGCATAGAGGATCGCCGGAGCGGTCGAGGGGAGTCGATGCATTCGCAGGGTGAGCCGCGCTCGGGGCGCGCGCTTCCAGAGCTCCAGCTCGCGCGTGGCCCACTTGAGCCGCGGATGTTCGAGGGCTTGGACGAACCGCAGCGTGTGCGGCGTCTCCTCGACATCGGTTCTCGCCGCGGGCACGGCCCAGGTCTCGACAAGGGTTTCCCGCCGCATCCGCTCGCGCCGCTCGTCGTCGCGCTGGCTCATGATGTCGTGCAAGACCCAGCGGGGCGCAAAGGCGTTGGCCTGCACGGATAGCAGATCGCCCGAGCCTGGCATGAAGAGAGGTCGCTTCATCCCGGGCCACTGGGCCAGCAAAGGCCAACCCCGTTCGTCCACCTGCACCAGGGGCGGCGCGGTCGATGCCGCTGCCTCGGCGGGCGTAGCGCCGGTGTTCAATCGCAGCCGCCGGATCTCCCCACCGGCGAGTTGCTCGACCCAGAACTTGGCCACTTGGTTGGGGCTGCGATCGGGGAAGGTGGCCGATTCGGCCTCGGGACTGAGATCCGCTGGCGTCCGCGGCCGGCCCCAGGCTTGCCAGCCGGGCGCAAAGTGCAGGGGCAGGTGTTGCCCTTGGGCGGGATCTTCGACCGATCGATAGGGGCTGCGCAGCGCCGTGACGGGCAGATGCACCCATCCGCTGTAGGCGGCTGGGGCCGAGTTGGCCAACCACAGGCCCTCGCCTTCGCGCCCAAGCCGGGAGCGCACCCGTTGCGCCAGCAGCCACTCGGCCTGGGCCATCGGACGAAACGCGAGTCCGGCTTTCTCGTTGAATTGGGCTTGGGAATCGAGGCTGTAGGGGCGTGCCACGCTCCAGCTCGAGCCCCAGGTGTGCTCGTCGAACAGGCACAGCTCGCGATAGAGCGCATCCACGGTGTGACAGGCGGTGTCCGCGAGGGGACCCCACATCGGCGATTGTGCCGCCGCGAGCCAGCGTTTGGCCAGGCGACTGGCGGCGACTTCTCGGGGCGCACTGGCTGTCCCATTCGCCCACCAGTCGGTCCACTCGCCGGCGTGCTCAGGGGCGGCCTCGCCCAAGAGTCGTTCCATGTCCGCCATCGCCGCCGAGGCCGTGGTGAGTTTGAGCTTGGGCTCGAGGCCCAACCGCGTCCAAGCCGCGACAAAGGCCGCTAAAGGCGGAAACGGCGGGTCGTTGTCCATCCGCCACATGCTGGTGATGGACGTGGTCAGAATGGGGTGGGCGTAGCCGTTCTGTTCGAGTTGTTGCACCCGTGCCAAGCAGCGTCGATGGGCAGCCCTAAGCGAGGCTTCATCCGTCCGGACCAGATCGCCGGCACGGGGTGGGCGAAAGCGCGTGTCCGCCGCATACGGGACCGGGCCGCGCCGCCATTCTTCGGCCTCGAAAAACTCGTATCCGGACCCGTAATGGGCGTTGAGCCAGACGAACAAGCGCCGGCCGTCGGGCATCTTCCACCAGAAGGCGGAGGGACGTCTAAAAGGCGTGCCGCCGCTGTCCTCGTTGATCCCCATGAAGAGCCAACGCACTCCCCGGTCCAGCAGGGCGAGGGCGCCGGCTCGGGGAAAGCCATTGACATCGTTTTGGATGGCCACACGCGGTCGGGTCTCCTGCCACAACTCCTCGGGGATCCAGTCGAGCATCGTTCGCCACTGGGCGGCATCGAGGAACGGGGTTTGGTTCAACGGCAGAGCGCCCAGGTCGAGGTGCCCTACCCGCACCGCCTCGAGGAACGCGCCGCGCCGCGCCGCGCTGGCCGTCCGCCACCAATCGTCCACCGCCACGAGGGTCTCGGCCGTCCAGCGGAACTTGGCGTCGTCCGGTTGGTGAGCCGTGGCTTGGATGGTGTCCAGGGCAATGTCCAGGTACCGGCGCTGCATATCCCGGGTCACCGCCGGGTGATCCGTGAACCCAAAGTCTGTGTGCGTGAAATGGACCAGGTTGATCTGTTGGATGACGCCGTTGCCTGCTTGGGCCGCGCGGTCACTCGTCGCGCCCCAGAGGCACAGACCGACGAGCCAGCCGCCCAGCGACCACGCGCGTCGTGTTTGCCAACCGCGCGACGGCGGTGGCGGCGCCGGTGTGTGTCTGGGCAGCGTGGGACGCAGCGTGCTCAGGTAAAGGCAGAGGCGGTGCATGCCCGGGCAGGCTAAGCGGATGAACTCGGGAGATCAACCGGAACTGGGGCCGGCGGCGATGGCCCGAATCCTTAGCGAGACGGCGCGCGGACGGTCACAACCACCCATCCTAGCCCCCGTTTGGGGACATCAGCCGATGCTTCAGCAGCCAACTGTATAATTCCGGGTTCTCGTACGTCTGGGTCCAAGAGTCATGCTGGGCCTCAGGATAGACGGTCAGCCTGACGTCCTTTACCCCTGCCTTTTTGAGAGCCTCCACCATGCGCTCGGATTCTTCGAGCGGCACCACTGGGTCTTTCGCACCGTGAAAGGCCCAAACCGGCAGACGGCGCAGCGCCGCCGCCCGCTCACGGCTTGCCAACAGCACGTCGATCCGCTCGCCCCCGCCGCAGATCGGAGCGATGGCAGCGAACTTCTCCGGGTGTGCCAGAGCCAGTTTCCAGGTTCCATAGCCCCCCATGCTCAGGCCGGTGAGATACACGCGGCTCTCATCTACCGCGTGTTGCTTCGTGACGCTCTCCAGCAGTTGGCGTAGCGGTTCGGTTTCCCAACGCTGGCCGGCAGGGCATTGCGGCGCGACCAGGATGAAGGGGAAGTTCGTGCCGTTCTTCGCCAGCTTGGGCGGGCCGTGCACGGTGACGAGCTGGAGGTTGTTGCCGCGCTCGCCCGCGCCGTGGAGGAAGAGCATCAGCGGCCATTTCTTACCGGCCGCGGTGTCGTAGTCCCGGGGTAGGGCGAGCAGATAGCGAATCTCGTCGGTGCGCTTGATTTCGTACGTCAGGCTTGCCTCGGTCAACGGTGGGGGTGAGGGCTGCGCATGAACTCTGACCGGAGTGATCCAGGCCAACAGGCAGGGGGCCAACAGGAGATGGAGGGTTGCTTTCATGGGGGCCTACATGATCTTCAGTTTCGGCACATTCCGAGAATCCACCAAGCCGACCGGTTGGCGTCTGGCGTTGGCGACGATCGAGTCGTCAACGATGCCAAATACCCGGCGAACCTGGGTGAGATCGCTCACGCGCGTCAGGTTGCCAACCTCACCGCCCTCTGGCAACGGGATTGGCTTCTCAGCCTCCCGGACAACCCCTCCAAGCGACGGCCCTGGTTCATGAGGGCTGGCTGCGCCTGGTGGGAGACCGGCCGGGCTCATCCTAGAACAGCCGGGCCCCTTCGGAGCAATGAAGCTACGAGACCCGTGTGGGTGAGGCGCCAAGCGGTCGCGGGGCACACCGGAGAAGTGTCAAGCTCTATTCACCTGGCGATTTGAAACCCATTGCGCCTAAACGCGTAAGAGCTTGCCCCTATCCTGCCGCCCAAGCGCCAAACCGCCTCGCTGACACTGACCCTGACGGTGGCCATCGGCGATGCCCAGCGGCAACGCGTCGCCAAAGTGCTCCAGGACCACCCCACGCCCCCTCCCAACGCCCCCGGCTGGCCCCTCCTGGAAACCGCTATCCTCGACAATCCTCCTGGTGAAGCCACGCTCGTCAGACCGCACCAGCAAAAGGGCCTGCCTGTCGTGGATCCCGAGCGGCAGCCGCTCCAGGACAACCACCTGACGACCTGGGACACCGGCGCGGACCGCGGCACCACCGGCGGCCAGACCGAGGTCGTCATCGCCACGCCCGGCCACCCCTTGGCGGCCGGCCTGGCGGCGGGCGTGCACACGGTGAGCACCGTGCCGGACGCCTTCAGTTGGGGTATGCCAGGGCCGACGGCCACCGTCGTCGCCACCCTCAACGATGGGTTCCTCAATCCGTGCATCTATGGTTACGAGAAGGGCGCCTTCCTCGTGGACAGCACCACCCGCGCGCCCGAGCGCCGGGTCATGGTCTTCCTCGGCGACCCCACCTACTCGATAGACGACATATTGCAGGGCGCACAGTCCTCTGCGCGCCGTAAACCACTGTGGACACAGGAGGCCGCGGCGCGCGGAGGACTGCGCGCCCGCCGAGCTTCGGCGGTGACTCAAGAGTAGACAGCGAAGGGGGAAGGGAATTGCCGTTCGCGTGGCGGTCGCGCGCGGACCACGTGACCGCGGCGGGCGGGATCCTGAAGCCACTCGGCAGTGGCGGCTCGGCTAAGCATTGTGCGCGTTGGCGACCAGCCGTTCCCAGATCTGCCTCTGCTCGATCAGCGCCTGCAGACGATCCGGCACAGCATCCGAGGCTTCGAGCAAGGCCCAACCGTCCCAGCCCATCTTGACCAGCAGGGTGGTCTGCAGTTGGTAGGGGAACCTGCTGTCTTTGAGGTTGTGGAGGTGGAGGGTGCGGCCGAGGAGATGCTTGACCAGATTGAAGTTGTGCTCGAAGCCCAGCCCCTGCACATCGCGCGCGTCGCTGTTGAGCTTCACGCGCACG
>VHCO01000334.1 GCA_016871715.1 Verrucomicrobiota bacterium | reverse complement strand
GGGTACCAAGCCCGCCGGCTGAATCCACCCGAGAGCAGATAGCTGAACGCAGCGAAAGCCTCGCATTCAACCGCCTCCCAGCCCGCCAACCGCACCGGGTGCCGGCGACTAAAGAACCAGCGCGTGTCGTTGCCTTGCGCGGGGTAGTACGCGCGGTGCTTCGGCGCAACTTCGGCCGTCGATATGGGCAGACCCCAACCGACCGGCTCGGGGTGGCCCAACCCATACGCCGCCCAGCTCACCAGGCTCAGGTACGGCTCGAACAGCAACAACCGGCCGCCCGACACCAAGGTCCGGTGCGCCTCGCGCAAAAACGCCCGCGGAAACTCGAGGTGGTGAAACACATCGAACAGAATCAGGTGCGACAGTGTCCCCGCCGCAAACGGCAGTTCGTACGCGTCGCACACCGCGTCCACCCACGGGTTCGCAAATAGATCGGTCGCCACCGCGCCCGGGCATCGCGCCTTGAGGTTGCCCATCCCTGACCCCACCTCGACCACGCGACCCGGCAGCGCCACGTCAACTTGCTTTAGGATCCGGTCGTAGAACCCGGAATAGATCCGGCGCAGCAACGGCTTGCGCGCCCAAACCTGCCGGTTGCGCTGGATCTCGACCTGATGCTGAACCTGCAGCACCCCCATGGCCATACTCAATGGTCTCCAACCCAATCCCCAATACCACAGTCGAACACGCAAGCCTCAGCGCGCCGCCGCTTCCCCAGCCCACACCGGGCGACCAACCCCAGCGGACCGCGTGCTCCGCCTTCCAACTGGCGTCCACTCCAAGCCCTCATCGTGCCTCCGTCTGTTGCCAGCGCCATCCTGCCGCTCGCGCGTCCCTGCCGCAACCTGCAATCCACGGTCGGCACGCGGTCGCACCGCCGGCCGTCCGCCGCACACCCCTCCGCCATACTGTTGAGAGCGCAGGATAGCCGACAAATCGCGGGTAGGGCGCGCAGTCCTCTGCGCGCCGCAGACCGGTGTGGGCACAGGAAGCCACGATGCGCAGAGGACCGCGCGCCCTGCCGCCACTTGGCCGTCCGTCTCAGTGACTCAGGAGGAACCCACCACTCTGCGCACGCGACGGTGCACCGCCGCCGGGCTTCGTCCTCCGTACTGCGTTCCCATGAACCGGCGCTACAGGTTCATGGCCCCGATGCACGCGCCAAAGCGGGTGGAAGCTCCCCACAAAGGCAACCGAACCCGGTCCAGAGCTAAAGTTCCTCGAGCTCCAGCCGATAAGACCGAGTACGAGCCGACAGCAGTCGACCGCCGGATCTCATGCGCACGCCTGCAGCGATACGACCGCGGACAGTTCAGGCCGGAGGTCTGCCCACCCCCGGCGCGCCAACCGGGCGCCGCCGGAGCGCCTCCGCGGGGCGAGAGCGTTTTCGAGGGGTAAGGCCGCATGGTCATTAACGCCAACCTCCCCGCCCTCAACAGCACACGGCTGTTGGCCGAATCCTCGCAACAGCTCGCCCGGTCGCTGGCTCGCCTCAGCAGCGGCAACAAAATCGTCAGCCCAGACGACGATGCAGCAGGACTAGCGGTCTCGCTGCGCATGGAGGCCCAGACCCGCCGGATCGAGGCGGCCAACAACAACCTCGTCAACGCCATCTCCTTCAGCCAAACCCAAGACGGCTTCCTGGGCAAGGCCGGGCGCGCCCTCGCCCGCATGGGCGAATTGGCCGTGCTCGCCCAAGACACGACCAAGTCCAACGCGGACCGGTCTTTGTACGACCAGGAATTCCAAACTTTGGCGGAGTACCTCTCGCACCTGGCCCGGAAGGACTTCAACGGCGTCAGCCTCTTCAGCGGCAACACGCTCGGAGTCACTCAGGACGGCGAGGGCGACACCTTCCCCATGGTCGGGCTGAACCTCAGCAACACCACCTACACCGACGCTACCTCCTCGAATATCTCCACCACCGGCGCCGCCCTCACCGCCCTCTCTTACGTGCGCACCGCGGTCAGCCAAGTGACCGCTGACCGAGGCACCGTCGGCGCCAACCTGGCGCGACTCCAGGCCACCAGCGATCAACTGAGCCTCCTTGGCGAGACCCTGACGCAAGCCGTCAGCCGCATCAAGGATGCCGATGTCGCGGTCGAAGCCACGGACTTCGCCCGGTACAATATCTTGGTCCAGGCGGGCACGGCCATGTTGGCACAGGCCAACACCGCCCCAGCCGTCGTCCTGCGGCTGATCTCTTAAGCTTCAGTCTTGCCAGACACAGCCCGGCCCCGTCAGATCGTAGCCACTCGTGAACCGGTACCATCATCCTCTGGCAACCGGTCCCGGATGGCTTTCTCCGGGCCGCCATCCTAGGCCCCAACCCGCCCGCCCAAGTCGCTGGCTCTCGACCAATCGAGCCGGGCTCATTGCCCTGCTCCTGGGCACGCCGGCCCAGGCTCAGCTATCCCCGCCCAACCCCGACTCCGATCACGACGGTCGCACCGACGCACAGGAACTCGCCGAGGGGACGGACCCCAAGAACCCCGACGATGCGCTCCCCGTGCGGCTGGGGTATTGGCGGTTCAACACCCCGGATTGGCGCGGCGAGGAGGGTCAACTACCCCTGGCATTCACCAACCTTCTCGCCGAGCCCAGTTTCGACGGTCGCGCCCTTGCAGTCCGCCAGACGAACGGCTCCGCTTGGCTGCGCTACCGAGAAACCGAACAGGACGGACGGCCCAACTTCAACTGGCGAGCGGGGTCGGTGCGACTGCTCTACCGCCCAAACTGGAGCAGCCGGAATCCCCAAGCCACGCCGGCCTACGCCTGGGGACGCGGCCCGGGGCATTGGGTGCGGTTGTTCGAGGCCGGCCAGTGGACCCCCGATGCCACGGCGGGCTATTTCGCGCTGTCGATCGATCCGAACGGCACCAACCTCGTCTTCCAGACCCAGGACCACCGCGGCAACTCCCGCACCAACCTCCAGGCGCGGATCTCCTGGACCTATTACCAGCCGGAACTCGATCCCGCCGCCGCCCCCGCCTGGCACGAGATCGTCCTCACCTATACCCCATCCCGTTGCGCGCTCATCGTCGACGGTCTCCACCTGCAGGATTGGTCTTCCCAAGCCTACTTTGGAGCCGGCACAGGCCACGTGCCACCAGCCCAAACCCGCACCCGCGGCTTTGCCGTGGGCAGCGCCGCCAGCGGCGACTTCGCCGCCGAGGGTCTCCTCGACGAGCTTGAAACGTTCAACTACCCCATCACCCCGCTGCGCAGCTATGCCTACCTCAATGCCACCGCCATGAGCGCCCGCGTCACGACCGACCCGCTCGCCGTACAACTCGACTGGCTCAGCGCACGGGGTACGCTTAACGTCGTCCGACGCCGACTCTCCCCGGACTCCCCCTGGGACGTGCTCGCCACCCATCACACCGCCCTGTCCTACACGGACACTAGCCCCAGCCTGGTGCTGGGCCGAACCTACGAATACGACGTCAGCGGTCGAACCCTGCTGGTGGCGTTGCGGAGCGCACCGGTCGACCAACGCGGACGGGTGCTCCTCCTGGTCGACGAGACCTTAGCCCCAGCGTTGGCGCCGCAACTCGAGCGCCTCCACCGCGACCTCGTGGGCGACGGCTGGCAAGTCGCGCGCCACCAAGTGCCCCGGCACGACGACCGCGCGTGGGATCGAGCCGCCATCAACCCGGCCTACAAAGCGAATGTCGCCCGCATCAAAGCCCTCATCCTCGCCGAGTACGCCGCCGCACCCACCGCCACCCGTGCAGTCTTCCTGGTCGGCCATGTCGCCATCCCCTATTCGGGCGTCGCCTACGAGGACGGTCACTGGGCCCTGAACGGCGCTTGGCCGGCTGACAGTTACTACGGCGACGTAGACGGCGCCTGGTCGGATTCAGCCATGAACACCGGGGCAAACCTGCCAAACTCCGTCTTCCGCAACGTGCCGGGCGACGGCAAATGGGACCCAGCCACCTTCAGTCAGCACATCGTCTCCTCGAACTCGGCCGGCGTGCACGGCGTCGAACTGGCCGTTGGGCGAATCGACTTTGCGAACTTGCCCGCCTTCCAGCCCCGATCGGAGTTGGACCTGCTGCGGCTGTACCTGGACAAGAACCACCGCTACCGCCACGGCCAACTCGCCTTCGCACCGTACGGAGTGGCGGCCGGCTATTTCTTCGACCCCTACAACAGCGACAGCAAGAACGTCTATGACAACGCCAACTGGACCCTCAGCCGGTTATGGGGGGTGCGAAGCGACGCGGTCCGCGAAGGCGATTGCTTCGCCGGCCCACGTCGAGTCCTCTGGGGCCTCCAGGGCGGCTACGGCACCGTCGACCAGCTCAACAACAGCCCCGACGCCAACCGCTGGCTCAAAATCCCCGCGCGCGCTACGGCCGATCTCGCCCGCGCCGACCCAGAAACGGGGGCCGCTTTCTACCTCTTAAAAGGCTCCTATTTCGGCAACTGGAACCTGCTCGAAAACAACTTCTGGCGCGCCACACTCGCTCCGCCCAACGCCGGCCTGGCCGCCGTCTGGTCCCGTGACATCCTCTGGCGCTTCGAGGCCGCTGCGGTGGGCGATACCCTCGGCAGCGGCTTCGTCCGCACCGCCCAGGGCCACGCCAGCACCCGTACCACAGCCTTCCTCGGCGATCCCACCCTGCGCCTCCACGTCACCCGCCCACCCTCCGATCTCACCGCGCGTCGACTCGGCCGGGCCGTCGCCTTGGCCTGGCGCCCAGCCCTCGAGCCGGGAACTTCGTATTGCGTCTATCGCTCGCGCCACGGATTGGCCGGCCCGTTCGACCAACTCACCGCCCATCCGCAGCACGACACCACCTTCACCGACCCCACCCCGCCTCGCGGCCAAAAGCTCTACCAAGTCCGCGCGTCGGGTCTCGTGACGACGGGCTCGGGTTCGTTCACCAACCTTAGCCAGGGCATTTTCATTAGCGTCAATTAGTCCGCCCCCTCCCCTCCCCTCAAGCCCCCACCTCGACCGCTGCGCTGAGCCCAACCGCAACTCGAGCCCCGTCCATCCACTCCCAACTGCGGCCCCAGAGGCCTTCAGGGACTGGATTGTGCCAACGCACTGAACCGCTCGAAGTGCCGTGTCCATACTTCCTCGAGCGCGCGGGCGCGGTCCGGTTCTCGCCCGGCAAGATTACGCATCTCGCCGCGGTCGACCTTCAAATCGTAGAGTTCCCAGGACGCGTCTTTGCCCGCTGCCACCAGTTTCCAGTCGCCCACCCGAACGGCGCGATTGCCCTCATGCTGCCACCAAAGACAATCCCGGCCGAGTGCCTGGTCGCGAGCGAACAGGGGCCTCAGACTCAAGCCCGGCGAGGGCGGCACCGGCTGGCCAGCCCAGGCCTCCGGCCACTGCCCACCCGCCAACTCGACAACGGTGGGCGCCACATCGATGACATGACCCGGCTCATGCCGTAAAGCGCCCGCGTCCCTGATCCCTCGCGGCCAATGCGCGATCAGGGGCGTCGCAATGCCGCCTTCATGCACCCACGTCTTGTGGCGGCGTAGGGGCGTGTTGGCCGCGCTCGACCAACCCGGCCCAAGGCAAAGATAACTCCCGGCTGAACCGGGCGGCGCCTGTGGATCGTGGCCGTCGCCGCGGACCATGATCTCAGCGCTGGCACCGTTGTCCGAGAGGAACAACACCAAAGTGTTCTCGAACTCCCCCATCGCCCGCAGTTGCGCCAGCACCCGGCCAATGTCGCGGTCCATCCGATCGATCATGGCGGCGTGCAGGGCCATCTTGGTCGCCTGAAACTGGCGCTGCTCTTCCGTCAACTCCGTCCAGGGCACCGGCCGATTGATCTCGCCTGGACCCAGCTTGGCTAGCGCCTCAGGGAAATGGTACGGCGGGCCCACCTCCCGCTCGAGCGGGGGCAACTCGTGCCCCATAATGCCCATCGCCTGCATCCGCCGCCAACGTTCGAGCCGCACCGCATCCCAACCCCGACCGTAAGTGTCGCGGTACCGCGCGAAGTCCTCCGGCCGCGCCTGCAACGGAAAATGCGGCGCCGTAAAACAAAGATAGTGGAAGAACGGTCGGCCCGCGTGCTCGGCAGCATGCTCCTTCAAACACCGGATCGCATGATCCGCAATCGCGGTCGTCACGTAATGATCGCCGCCGGGTTCAACCGGCGGTAACCTCCGGTCGTCCTCGAGGTGGTTGCGCGGGGCGAAAAACCGATCGTGATCCTCGAGACTGTACGAGCGGTCGAAACCGCCAGCCAACCGTGGGCCGTCAATGTGCCACTTGCCCGAGTGATACGAGCGGTACCCTAGCGGCTTGAGTAACTCCGGCAATAAGCGCGCCCATTTCGGACGCACCCCACCGCCCCCACTCCGAACCCCAGGCACCGTGTCCCGCCGCACCTGTTGCGCGTAGTACCCCGTGAGAATCGCTGCCCGCGTGGGCCAGCAGCGCGCCGTGTTGTAGAATTGGGTGAACCGCAGGCCGTTATAGCCTAACTCGTCCAGATTCGGCGTGGCAACCTCTCCCCCGTAACAACCTGCATCCGAAAAACCCATGTCGTCGGCCACCATCAACAAGACGTTCGGCCGAGCGGCTGCTGTCTCCCCTGCTTGCCCCCCACCATAGACAGAGCCGAGCAACCCCAGCGCCAGCGCAGCAACCCACCGCATACCCTTCAGCCGGACCAACCAGTGCTTCATGCCGAAGACCGTTGCACACCGCTCGTCCCCTGTGAAGTTTGAACTCCGTCACTCCGCCCAACTCCAATCGCTCAGGAGATCGCCTCGACCCGCAAATCGCGCAACGTGCTGACTCCGGCCAGCGGCGCGCCTCCACCCCGTATCGGCCGCGCCCCGCTCCGCCGCTTGGACCCAAACCGCTCCCGATGCGCCAGCCACACCGCATCCACAAAACCCTTCGATCCAAGCACCACCCCGTCGGTCATGTGCCGTATTCGCAACCGCAACACCTCCCCCACGCTCAACTCCCCGCCCCTCTCCAATACCCGCTTGATCTGCTCCCGACTTAACTCCTTCTTCTGGCTGCTCCCAGACACCCCCCCACGCACAAACAGTCGCTGCCGATACGCCGCCCCCACCTCCTTCCACTCCCGCACTGCCCCCTTCCAGTCCCTCGCTCCCGCGGACCCCCGTCCAGCCTGCGCGCCGGCCAAGAACGGAGCGCGGGCATCTTGCCCGCGGGTCCCTGTCCCTTTCTCTTCCCCCAGTGCCCCCGCTGCAACCTCCGAGCCAGTCAAGAGCGGAGCGCGGGCATCCTGCCCGCGGGCCCCTGTCCCTGCCCCTTCCTCTTCCCCTGCTGCCCCCCCCCCCCCAACCCCCCCCCCCCCCCCCCCCCCCCCCCCCCCCCGCGCCCCCCCCCCCC
>VHCO01000333.1 GCA_016871715.1 Verrucomicrobiota bacterium | reverse complement strand
CCGGCAGCACCGGCAACCCGAGCGGGTACTACGCCGAGTACGGTCTGTACGTGTACTTGCCCAGCGCGGCCGTTGAACTGACCCATCTCCAGATGCGTTGGTTCAAGCTGGGGTTGCTCTTGGTGGGAGGCAGCGGTCATTTGGTTCGGCACGGGCAATTGATCGAGTGCGCCGGCGCCCTCTACGCCTCCTCGACCAGTTACAACGCGGAGAACCTGCTGATGGTGAATACCCATTGGCGGGTGGCGGCGAGCAATCCGGGGTCGATTCAGGGCGCGCATTGGACGGTGGACCGTGCAGGGTATCTGGCGCAGATGAACGGAGGCTCGTTGAGCCTGGTCAACAGCCTGCTGGTTGGGGTAACCAACTGGGGTTACAACTACAGCACCAGTTTCAGCGCCGCGCCGGCGCCCGAGGGTGTCTTCGAGGGGGTTGGGGGCGGAGAGCATTACTTGCCCGCGGGCAGCGTGCATCGCAACGCCGGTACCGACGGCATCAGCTCCGACCTGCTAGCCCAGTTGCGCACCCGGACGACTGCGGCGCCGGTTCAGTCGACCAGCCCCATAACGGCGGATGTGGTTTGGGGCCCGGTGGCCGAGCGGGATCTGGGTTTGCCAGATCAAGGCTATCACTACAGCGCGCTGGACTACGCCGTGAGCGGCGTGACGGTGAACAACGCGACCCTGACGCTGACCAACGGAGTGGCGATGGGCACCTACGGCGCGGTGGGCGTCGAACTGCACCAGGGAGGCCGGTTGGTGAGCGGGGGCGCACCCCTGGCCCTGAATCGGCTGGTGCGTTGCGCCGCCGTTCATGAAGGAGTTCCTAGCGAGTGGGTCGGGGGCAGCGCGGCCACCACGCTCAAGGACTTGGCCTCGGCCACCGGGATTCCCTCGATCGAACTGCGGTTCAGCGAGCTGACCGTGCCGGCAGGCACCGGCAAGCACTTCGAGGGCGGCACGCGGCTGAGCGCCCTGCGACTGCAGGACTGCGAGATCTATGGCGGGCAGTTGGTCTTCGCGGGTGGCAGTGGACAGGTCTTGGCGCTGACCAACAACCTTTTCGCGCGTGTCTACGGTTCGATCGGCAACGGGGCCAATC
Organism: Verrucomicrobiota bacterium; assembly: GCA_016871715.1. GTDB lineage: Bacteria > Verrucomicrobiota > Verrucomicrobiia > Limisphaerales > J093 > VHCO01. Next base: position 6,305 of record VHCO01000333.1, on the reverse strand, counting down.
CCCTGAGCTGTTACGCATGGAACAACCTGTTCTGGCGCGGGCAATGGAATCTGAACGCCGCGACGTCCAACGACTGGGAATGGCGGGACAACCTCTTCGACCAGAGCGCGGTCTGGTGTTACTACGGGCCGATTGCCAACTCGAAGAACGCCTACGTGAGCTGTCCCAATCAGATCTTGCCTACCAGCCCAGACAACATCCTGTTGAGCAGTTTCACCTACCTCACCGGGCCGCTGGGGAGGCACTATCAAGGTCCCAGCAGCCCGCTGGTCAATCAGGGCAGTCGCAGCGCGGCTGCCGCCGGCCTCTACCACTACACCGTCAACAACGACCTCGGAAAGGAGGCGGGCTCACAAGTGGACATCGGCCTCCATTACGTGGCGTGCGCCAATGGTGTCCCAGCCGATACGGACGGCGAGGGCCTCGCCGACTATTTCGAGGACTGGAACGGCGACGGCGTTCGCCAACCGACGGAGAGCGATGTCGCGGTCGCGGACACGGACGCCGACGGACTGTCCGACGGAGCGGAAGTGCATGCCGCGGGCACGGATCCGGTTGATCCAGATAGCAACGACGATGGCGTGCCAGACGGGCTGGATGCGAACTTGCCCTGGCTGGCGTCGTCTTCTGATCCTGAGCATCCGCAGCTTGTGCTCGTGTGGACCTGGGAACGGGACATGGTCATGCGAGAGGTACGCCGATACTTGGTCCCGAAGGGGCGCGATGCGGTCTGGGTGGCGGGTATCGTCCTGACGGGAGAGGATCTCTGGGACTACGTCACGTGCAACGACGAGATGAGTTACGCGATTCGGGGCCCGGGGGACGGTTTGCCGCTGGCGGGGCATGCTACCTTGGTGTCGGATCTCCATCCGCTGTCCACAGCGCAGGTGCTGGGCCCGCGCTGGCTGGTGTACCATGAGCTCACAAAGGATTGCGCTTCCTGGATCGAGGTCGAGGTCACGGCGATGAACGTCGGTTCGTGGGACGGGGACAGCAAGATGGAAGTGCAGTTGGCGAGCGTGGGGGTGGACTTGATCACACCCCCGGACGACCGGCGTGTGTTCGACTCAGGGCAGCCGGGAAGGCTCGTCGAGGTTCCGATGGCCAGCGTGACACCGCATGGGTCGGCCACGATCCACAGCTACCTCGAGGGCCGCATCCGGTTCGAGATCGAGTCCATCGGGGACTCGGTGTTGACCTGGCAGAATCCCGGCGGCATCGCGGCTTGGTACCAGGCTGGCATCGCGTACATGAACACGGCCACCTTCACCGGGCTGCCGACGAACAACGCTGCCTTTGGGCCAAAGCGTGTCCGCATGTACGTGGACAGCCGCTGGGGCGAGGACGGTGAGTACACCAACCGGGTGTTCTATCCGGCTCGCGCCTTCAATCATCCAGCTCCGGATCCGCCATCAGATGGCAGCAAGGGAACACGGCCGCCGAACTACTTTTACTACTACATGCAGACCGGCGCGCAGATCCCCCAGACGCAGCACGGGCCATTCTACAACGGGGGACCCGACCACTTAGGAATATCCCTCACCGAATCCCAACCCCCTTGGAGGTATTTCGTGGCCTGTGGTGACCAGGAACCGGCTGCTTGGAACCCGTTTACTTGGCGCTCGCCGCCCGGATACCGGGTGCTTGCGCCCGGTGTGAACGGGGGCGAGCGCCTAACCTACATTGACCTGTTCGCCTGGGCGGCGCGTCATGAGCAGGCACATCACACGAACTTCGTGCGATTCTGGGGCATGCAACCGCGTGACACGCTCTTGGACGCAGACGCGGGAATGGGCGACTATCTTCCTGACGCCCTTGAGCATGGTCTTGAGGGCGGACCTTACGATCCAGAGAAACTCGACAGCCACACTGAGCCACCTGATGGATATACCGGTTCCACGGCGGACAACGAACGGCACAACTGCAACTCGACCCATGCCGTGTTTTGGCTCAAGGGAAGCGTAGACACGAACGACTGGGCGCGTCCAGGGAACAACTGGCCCATTGGGCAATAGAAGATCAGGAATACCTTATGAAAACTCCATTGGTCTCATGCCACGGCATCACACCCTCTTTAGCTGCAGCCGCCGCCATGGCGGTTCTGCTGGTAGCTGGTGAGACGCCATCGCAGCCGGCCACTGCACGGGAAGTCGCGAAGTCCGCCGGGCTCGGTGACAAGCCCCTTGTCGAGCAAGCGCTGTCTAGACTCGCCTCGGAGGTGACGCGCTGGGATACGCTGCAGAGACTCGACCAACTCGGTAGCAACGAGGCCAGGCAGTTGATACTCAGGGTCGCGCTCGGCGAATTCGGATGGCTTCATCAGCAGTGGGCCTGCACCCTCTACCTGAGATCGCTGCAGGACAAATCCGAGGGCCGCCGTTTGTTCTGTGCCCAGAGCGACGACAACGTCGCCAGCGCACTCCGCGTCATGATCGGGCTTCCCATCGGGCGGCAATTCATGGATGATTTAGGCGTGTTGATGAAGAGCCGAGGGTTTTTCGTACGCTGCAATTCGGTCCGAGCGATCCAGGAAGATCCGCGCGGCGACTTCGCCGAGGAGAAGGTTAAGCTACTCTTGGAGAGTCTTAGCAGTGCTGCGGCTTTGCCGGATGCTCACCAGCCTTCGCGGCTGATGGGCTGGGGTGATCAAGGGTGGTCCCAAATCGGTGACTTCTCCCTAGCTGTGGCGGGCGCTTTAATGAGCGCAAAAGGGATCGACCTTCTCCTGCTTACGCGGCTGACCCCTCCTGACGCAGGCATCGATCGAGACTGTATGGTCATTGCCCGCCGCTTCCGCGGTGATGAATCCGTGCTGGCAGAGTATCGGCACCTAATGGAACACGCGGAGTTGTCCGGAATTCGGATGACCGCGATCAGTCTGTTAGGCGAGAGGCCGCAAGCGGAGGATCGGGAGATCCTGGAGCGGATCGCCGCTTCTGATCCTCATACATTCCAACCACCGCCTCGGTCCAGGCATGGCGCGAAGGACGTCCGCTTTCCGGTCCGAGAGATCGCCGATTTCGCACTGGGGAGGATTGACCGCCTCAAGCAGAGGCAACAAGGCCAGAGCTCTACCATTGACCATTGAGGAGCAGAATCTGGGTTGACATGACCCCAATCCTCGAAAGAACCCCGTGGCAACTTGGGGGCGCCGATGAGCGCGCCAGCCTTTGGAGAGAGGTGGCTGGCGGGGAACAGTTACCGCCACTGACGGCGGACTTGTCAGCAGGCAGGAGGTCTGGCACCGTAACGCTTGAGATCACGATCCAACAGAGCAACCACATGAGACGACGAAGGAGACACTTTCACCCCCCTACCGTGAACCCTGGGAACGGCTGCTGCCGCGCCTTGCTGCTGCTCTGCGCGATGTGCCTGTGTGGAGCTGGGGAGGACGAGGGTCGAGTGTCATCTGCAGTCGAAGACAGTCGGGCCGCGGGTGAAGCCTCGGTGGCAGCCCTCGTGCGCCAGTTGGACGCGCCCACTCGGCATCAGGCCATCCGAAAGCTGGGGGAACATGCCACACCACAGGCGCGGCAAGTGCTGCTGGAGACGGCGTTAGGACGGCGCGGCAGCGCTTTTCAGGAATGGGCCGCAACGTGCTACGTCAAGAGCCTCACGGACCGACGAGATGCGCGCCACCTCCTAGCCTCCGACAAACGTGAGATCGTTTCGGCTGGCCTCCTTGCGTTGCGCGGCGAGGTCATCGATGAGGTGATTCTGTCTGACCTGTCCCGTTCCTCGAAGAAGTTGCAGCGAGCGACCCCTTTCGTGTTGAACTCACTCAGACCGAACAACGCGGCTTGGCATTACGACAGCCCACAGACGAGGCGGTACCAGACCATGTGTACCCCAACCGCATTCGCGCGCGTGAACTGATCCGGAGGATGAAGTGGCAGACGGTGTACGCCAAGTGAGACAGCGCGGCCGACCAGCACGCGGCTTTGCCCCGGCATGGCGCGCCCTTGCGCGGCCGCTACATCTCGACGGGAGGGTTCAGCTCGAGCCGGCTGAATCTGCCCTTGTACCCGTATTCTGCCGACACGAGCATCATGGTGGTGGGCTTGGCCAACAACATTCTCGAGCGGGTCAACTTCACCTGGATCAGGACACCGACTTGGACCGGGCGCGGTTGGAGGTTCACTTGCGCAACAACCTGTTCTGGCGCGGGCGGTTGAATGTGGCCGACTACACCGGTACCGGCAGTTGGACGGTGAAAGACAACCTCTTTGACCACGTGACGCTGACCGGTGAGGCGGTGCCCAACTCGCACAACGGCTACGTGGCGACCGGGGTTCTGCCCGGTTCGGGCAGCGGGAACGTGACGGTGCCCAGCCCGGCGGACTACGTCTCAGGGACACTCGGTGGCTACTACTACCCGACCAGTGGAGGCCGACTGAGCCTGTTAATCAACGCCGGCAGCCGGACTGCCGCCCAGGCGGGCCTGTTCCACTACACTGTGAAGGTGACCAACGAGAAGGACGGCGACGAAACCCCGCCGACCGTGGATATTGGGTACCATTATGTTGCGTGCGCCAATGGTGTGCCGGTGGATACGGACGGGGAGGGCCTAGCCGATTACTTCGAGGACTGGAACGGCGACGGCGTTCGGCAGGCAACGGAGTCCGACACTGCTCAATCCGACACCGACTACGACGGGGTATCGGACGGCCTCGAGGTCGCGGAAGGCACCGACCCGGCCGACCAAAGCCGGTTTCTCCCCAGACGCCTGGCCTATTGGCGATTCAACGGCGCCAACTGGAAACGGGGCGAGGAGGGCCAGGAGCCGATCGCCGAGCAGGGGGTTGCAGCCGAACCGTCCTTTCACGGCACCGCGCTACGCCTGACGGGCCAGGGGTCGTACCTGAAGTACCGTGACGTCGAGTTGAGCCATGCCGCCAACCTGAACTTGGCTCGGGGAACCATGCGCTTTTGGTTCAAGTCCGATTGGACTCTCGCGGCAGCCCCCGACTGGGCGAACATGATCGACGTGGGGAACCCGTCGGCGGGATGGTGGTCAATGTACTTCCAGAAGACCGGCGGCCAAGTCCGCCCGCGTTTGGCGAGTCAGGCGGCCCAGGGGCAGCAATCCGCCGTCCGCCAGGATGCTCCGCTGGATGCGGATTGTCACGGCCCGCCCTTCATGCAGCAGGACATCGCCATGCATTGGGCCACGGACAAGTGGCGGTTGCTGACGGTCACATGGGCCCCAACATGGGCGGTGACGAATCTTGGCTGGTTCTATCTCACCGGCTACGACCTGTTGGATGATGAGCCGGTGGCCTATCCGTACCTGCAGCCTGCCCTCTTCCACGGCGGGGACTGCCACCCCGACTGCCCGCCGGGGACCTACTGGCACTACTACGGTGGACGGGGCGTGCCGCCCGACCAGATACCTGGCTCGAGCGTGTGCAGCGCCGGGTTCTCGATCGGCAGCGATGCCGTCGGCCAGAACCAACTCCAGGGTCTGATCGACGAACTGGAGTTCTTCAATTACCCCATCGGCACCGTCGAGTCCAGGCGCGGTGATGACGCTGTTACTATCACCCTCTTGTCCGCCCCCTCGCCCAAGGTCCGGTTCAGTCGCCTCGACCAGCCCAATCCAGTCGGGCTAACATGGAAATGGCTCAACCGCCGAGTACAGGGCCAAGGACCCCAGGATTGGGTGTCCATCGCCAACCAACCCTGGGGGCAACAGGTCGAGGACGCCAACGTGACTGCGAACGTGGTCTACGAGTACTCATTCGGGCTGAACGGTCCCCCGGACACGACCGTGGGCATTGACTTGGCACCGGTCCATCGCCGGGGCAAGGTCATCTTGCTGGTCGAGTCGAGTCTGCTCGCGCCACTGGCCGCTGAAATCGAACTGTTGCGCACCAATCTAGTCGGCGACGGCTGGAGCGTCACGCAACCGCTCTCAGTCCCACGCCATCATCCGAGAGAGGATATTTTCACCTACCGAGACGACAACTGGGCCAACCGCGTCATCATCGAACAGACCATCAGCCAAGCCTACGATCCGTCTGTGCCCAACGTGATCTTCATCGTGGGCCACGCCACCATCCCTTACTCGGGCCGCTGGGCACACGATGGCCATCAGGGTCTACCCGGGACCGGTCCCTGCCACGGTGGGCCTTGGGTCGCCGATGGCTATTACGGCGTCCTGAACAAGGGCCTCTGGCAGGACTCGGAGGACTACCCACCAGCCCAGAACTGCCTCTGGGCTGTGCCGGGCGACGAGTGCTTCGACAACGATTGGCTCCCCGCACTGGACATGGCGGTAGGCAGGATCGATTTCTCACGGATGC
>VHCO01000332.1 GCA_016871715.1 Verrucomicrobiota bacterium | reverse complement strand
GCAGCAATTGCAGACCGCCTATTCGGGCGCGCTGGCCTGGGATCCATCGGACGCCACGTTGCGGTTCACACGCTCGGGCGCCATCAACTTCACCGGCGCCGGAGCGAGGTCTTTCATCTGGCAAGTGCCGCCGGAGGTGAAGACCATCCGCATCGCCAGGGGCGTGACGGTCAACGGGGCGTTTCACTCGAAGGGCGACCTGCGCATCCTGGGCGAGGATCGGAAGACCTCGCAGGTCTACGGCACGGACGAACAGCGCTGGTCGCAGAACCGCGACATCAAGGCGTTCACGATCTGCACGTTCCAGAATTTCGGCGGCACGATGACGATCTCGAATCTCACGTCGCTCAACCCGCGCGGCTTCCACGTGCGCGGCTGGGACAAGGTGGTGCATGCGGTGTCGTCCGACTTCCTGGACCGGCGCGGTGGGCATCACAACAACAGCGACGGGTTCGAAGGCGGCGACGGCTCGACGGTGCATGACTGCTATTTCGAGAGCGGCGACGATATCATCAAGGTCTATCGCGACATCACCGTCACGGACACGACGATCAAGATGATCACCAACTCCGTGCCGATCCAGTTGGGCTGGGGCGACTATTCCGACGGCGCCGTCGGGACGTTCCGGAATCTCCGGGTGTTGGGCTCGGGCGGGCGCTACTCCGAGGGCAACGCGATCATCTCGGGTCGCCAGGGACGCTACGACGTCACGATCAACATAGACGGGTGCCACATCGAGAACCCCAAGGGCACACTGGTGAGCCTGCGCGAGGACACGATGACGCTGCGCGGCAGCATCACCAACGCGCATATCAGGCTGAAGAGCTACGCCGGAGAGTTCCAGAAAGGCAAGAACCTGCTGACCGTGAATGGCTCGACCGAGAAGCGGGCCAGCTACGATTGCCTCCCGCCCACCCGTCCGGGGTCGCTTTCCGCCGCCCAGCGGACCTTCACCTGGACGAATCCCGTGACCGGCGGCCCGGATTGGATTCGCGACGCGTACATCCTGCGGGTGGGCGATCTTTACTATCTCACCGGCACCCGGCGCATTGCCAGCGCCCCGGATGAACCGGGCAAATGGCCCGGCTTCTATTTGTGGTCCTCGGCGGACTTGCTGAACTGGAAGGAGGAGGGAATCCTCGTCAGCAACGAGAGGTCAAGTGGGCCGACCGCAATTTCTGGGCACCGGAGATCCGCTGGCATCCCAGGAAGCGGAAATTCTACCTCTCCTTCAATGCTCGTCAGATGAAGGACGCCCAGCAACTCAGGCTGGGGATGGGCTTGGCCGTGGCCGACAAGGTCACGGGCCCCTACACCCTGCTGACGCCGGATGCCCCCATTACCGACAACAACGATGCGAGCCTGTTCTTCGACGATGACGGCAAGGACTACGTGGCGCAGACCGGCTTCAACCTCGCGCCCATCGACCTCGATGCCGCCAAGCTCAGCGGGGCCAAGACGAAGGTGTTCGTCGGTGGCACCGCCGGAGCCTGGGATGACGCCGCGAAGATCAACGAAGGTTCGACGCTTCTCAAGGTCAACAGCACGTATTACTATTTCTGGTCGTGCAATGCGTGGGGCTACTTCGTCGGATACGCGACCGCGACCAACGTCTGGGGTCCTTACACCAAGAACCCAAACAACCCGATCTGGGGCGCTGCGCAACCCAGATGGCGGGAGGCGGCTGGGCAACCCGCGAGACTGCCTTTCACCGAAGTCGGTCACGGTACGCCCTTCCTCGGTCCCGACGGCCGGCTCTGGATTTCGGGCCACGGGCACGTCATACAAGGGGGTGCGCCACCGCCTTACGATTCGCCACGCCTCTGTCTGGACCCGCTGAGCTTCGATATCGCGACCGGCGAGTTCAGCTCGACTCTCTCCTGGAACCCGCAGACCATCTCCTTCCATCCCGCAAGCCCCGCAGCGCAACGCGCTCGCAGCGAGCCGCTGGGAAGCGTGCTGGAACAGTATGGAAAACCCTGACAACCTGACTCCCATGAATCAAATCCCGTGCCGACCACTCCGCAAGCGTTGCCCTCAACTCATCCTCGTGGGCGCGCTCCTGGCATCGGTTGTCTTTGGCGGTTCTGCATTCGCCGCTGCGCCGGTAGAGCCCGCGATGTCCCGTGCCGAGATCGAGTCGGGGCTCAAGTCCCACGACCACGCGCTCTACATCAAGCAGGGCTGGATTCGCGATCCCTACATCACGCGCGGCCCTGACGATTCCTTCTACCTGACCGGTACCACGCCGAATCCTAGGGACCCGCGCGAGCAGACCGATCCCTACAACGTCGGCTTGGGCGGCGGCTCGGTAGTCGGCACCACGGTGCAGGTGTGGCGGAGCAAGGACCTGATTGATTGGGAGTATCTCGGCACGCCGTTCACCTTCGCGAAAGACAGTTGGCACCAGCAGCCGGGCGACCGTTTGTGGGCGCCCGAGCTGCACTGGGTTCCCGCCATGAAACGCTGGGCGCTCGTTCATTGTCCCGGCCCGAAGGCCAACCTCGCTCTGACCGCTGGCGCCGACTTGAAAGGGCCGTGGTCGCATCCGATGGGCGCGCGACTCGGCCCCAAGCACGACCCGTCCCTCTTCCAGGATGGCAAGACCTGGTGGTTGCTGTGGCAGAACACGCAGATTGTTCCGCTCAATCAGGACTTCACGGACTTCGCTGCGCCCCCCGTGCGGATTGATCCTGCCGGCAGCCGGACCAACGCGCAGGGCCAGGTCAAATCCGCAATCGGCCACGAAGGCGCCACCATGCTCAAGGTGGGCGGCAAGTACGTTCACCTCGGGACGGCGTGGTCCACGGACGAGGGCCGCAAGGGTAGCTACAACCTGTATTACTGCACCGCGGACAAGATCACCGGCCCCTACGGCCCGCGAAAGTTCGCCGGCCGCTTCCTCGGCCACGGCACGCCCTTCCAGACGCGCGACGGCAAATGGTGGTGTACGGCCTTCTTCAACGCCAATGTCCCGCCGCTCGCGCGTGACGGGATCGAAAGGCGTGACCTCTCGCAGGACGCCCAGACCATCAACCAGCGCGGCACCACGATTGTGCCATTGGAGGTGAAGATCCAGGCTGACGGCGACATCTACATCCGTGCCAGAGACTCCGCCTACGCCACACCCGGGCCGGACGAGGTGCAGAAGTTCGCGAACTGAATTGGCGTCAAACCGAACACATGAGACCAGCGACGCCCCGGAACTCTACGACCTCGTGGCGGACGCCGGGGAAGCCAACATCGTCGCGGCAGGTCATCCCGAACGGGTTGCAGGGATGAGGCAGGACTTCGAGGCGTGGCGCGCGCAGATGAAACCGCAGGTCATCCCTGTTGATCACCCGGTTGGCGACCGCTACAAGAACATGCCCCCCGGCCGCGCCGGTAAAGCAAAGAAGCCATGAGAAGACTCATGAACACCGCAGCCCTTGTCCTCGTCTCGGCGATGGCTGCCGCCGTTTGTGGCGCTGCTCCGGAAGCCGCCTCCATCGTCACCAATCTCGCCGGCCGTGACTGGTCCCTGCCTCCGGCAACCCGGGAGACGCCGAACGCCGGCTGGGCCTGGTGCAATAGCCCCGACTTCGCGCGCGAGTGGCAGAAGAAATTCCCCATCGAGTCGCCACCCGACACCCTGCATTTCTGCGGCTACAAGTACCTCATCTGGGCCGACGTCAACCCAGCCCCGGGCCAATACAACTGGGAAGCCGTGGACAAATGGGTCGCCCAGATGACCGCGGTGCCGCACCAAGGCTTCGCGTTCTATCCGGCCGTGTTCAGCCGGATGCTGAATGGCGACCAAGGCACCTACACCGGCAAACAGTACATGGTCCCGCACTGGCTCGAGACCGAAGGCTGGCAAGGCCGCAACGTCCGCTTCTACAAGGATGGCGAACCCACCGGCTGGGAACCGGACTCCGGTTACCTAGGCGCGCTCGAGGCCTTCCTCAAAGCCGTTGCCGAACGCTACGCCAAGCACCCGCGCTTCGCCTACATCGACATCCGCTGCATCGATCACGTCTACGGCGAGGGCCAGCTTCAGCGCGCGTCCACCAAGGCCAAGATCGATGACCTCGAGAAGAACTACGGCTACAGCCCCGAACGCTACGAAGCCTACATGCGCGCCCTGTTCGATCTCTACGCCCGAGTGTTTCCCGGCCAGGAAGCCAAGTGCGTGATTCAAACGATGGGGCCTTACATGGCGGGGCCGCCCGGACGCTATGATGCCGCCAGCGAACGCGCCTGGCTCTACGGTTTCAGCAAGGGCTTCGGCGGTCGCGACGGCCTCGTCGAGTCCTGGATGCAGTATCTCAACCTCGGCAACGGCTGCTCCGTCGACCCCGTCACGCGTCACTTGGTCGCCGAAGAGGAGTGGCATCCGGTCCTCAAGGCCTGGGACACCCGCGGCCAGGGCCCCGTCTGGCTGACGGAGAACGAGGAGTGGGGCGCGGACAGCGACCGCGGCCCCAAGGAGAATGAAGCCACCGGTTGGTTTGTCAGCAACCTCCGCGCCCTCCAGATGCGGCGGAACTGGATCGGCCTCTCCATCCAGACCGTCTGGCGCGATGTGCCGATGAGCCGCTATTTCCAGCTCTCCCTCGGCAAGACCCGCGCCGCCTCGCCCGATGCCTGGTGCTGGCTGCGCGAATCCGGCGCCTTCGGTCAGTGGTTTCAGTATCCGGATGAGAAGAAGACCCTCGGCACCGGCCGCATGGGCCCCACGAACGGCTGGCTTGCCCAGCATTTCGGCTATCCGCGCGAATACGAGTACATCAACTCCGAACGCGGTGCCGGAAAGGTCATCAACTTCGAGCGGTGGCTCATGCAGTTCGACACTGCGCCCGACGGCATGACCCGGCCCGCCCTCCGCACGCACACATCCCAGAAGGCCTGGGACCGCAAGGACCGCTCGCCCGACAAGCTGTGGGGCCAGAGCCACGGCGGCGCCACCGGCGATGCCGAATACTGGGCCCGCCGCACCGACCACGCCACCGGCCAAGATGCCATCTACTTAAAGGCCGACCCGAAATGGTTCCAATCCCACGCCGGCCCAGCGCGGCTGTTCGTCACCTACCAGGATACGCATGCGAGTTCGTGGCGGGTGGAGTACCAGGACCAGTCCGGCGCCCGGCAGCACTCGCCGACCATCACCACCGCCGATTCCGGAGAACTCCGTACGGTTACCTTCGAGCTTCCCTCACTCGCGGCAAGAGGCGGATTCGCCGGCAGCAACGATTTCCGCCTCGTCCGGCTCTCCGGCGGCGACCTCGTTGTGCAACTCGTCCGCCTGGCGAAATGGGATGCTACGGCACCGAAGTCGCTGTCGAATGCCCAAACAACGGCGCCGCACCAACCAGCGGAAGATGACTGGTGGCTGCCGGATTGGGTCAAACCGGTGCCTAACAGCGGCATCTATGGCGCCCAGAACGCGCCGCAGGGATTCGTGGATGTGGAGCATGTGGTGCTGCCGTGGGGGGAGATCGAGCCGCGCGAGGGCGTCTATGACTGGTCGCTCCTGACCGTTGCTCTCTCCAAAGGGCGTCCCGTTTGGGTGCGCTTCTTTGCCTCGGACGTCAGCCACTGTCCCGAATGGCTGGCGCGGAAATACCCGGACCTGAAGCGCCATCGCTATCGCTGGCCGGATGGCGGCTACGACGACATCACCGGATACATCCATGGGCAGACCACCGTGCGCAGCGCCGGCGATTTCTACGAGGTTTGGGATCCGCGCTTCGAGGCTGAGTTCCGGCGTTTTCTGGACGCCTTCGCGCAGGCCGGTTTCGGGCGCGACCCCCGCATCCGCTTCGCCTATTTCCCGCACGCATTCCGCTGGAACGAGTATTCGTTGAAATGGGTTCCGGAAATGGCCAAAGCCGGCTTCACACCGGAGCAATACGTCGCGTGGTTCAAACGCACCCTGGCCGACTATGTCGCGGCATTCGATGGCGATGCGGGACGGATCGTCTATACCGGCACGGGGAATCGCGAGTGGATCGAGTGGACGGGCGACGATGCCAGCTTCAAGCGTTGGGACAGGGCGATCAATCTGCCGGATGGCGGCAATGTTCTTTCGCAAGCCTGCCTGAACCTGGGCGCCGGAGTGCGTGACGGATTCACCGAGGCATTCAATCGGTTCTCCTGGCGCCCGGATTGGGGGTTGGATCTGGTGACAGAGGGCGGCTACCGGTATTCGGTGATCAACGAGAGCCATCCGCTCATCAGCGCCGATCGGCGGTTCTTCGGCACGGAGAACGAGGACTTCGACTACCTCTGGCCGAATGTGAAACACTATCACTGGCTGAAGCTCTCCACCTTGAACATGCTCCGCCTGCGGATGAATTGGCTGTTCCTCGGAGATTACCGCGTGGCGCCCGACCTTCTGCAGTACATGCGCCGGACGATGGGCCGCAAGGTCCATGAATCACCGGACGCCTGGGTCGCCCTGCGGCAATACCGCGATCCCTACCTGGTGGACGACCAGCGCGGCGATGGCACGGAGAACATCCGCAACTTCGAACGCTGGCTCTATCAGCGGGATCTTGCGCCGGATGGTCGCACCGTGGCCGTGGAGCGCATCGAGCCGCCGGAGAAGTTCCGCCAACTGAACGGCGGCAGTTGGGAGGCGCTGCGCACCGATCACAGGAACGGCTCCGACCGCATCTACTTCAACGTGGATGACCGGTTCCTCAAGGGCGGGCGGAACCGGGTTCTGGTCAAGGTCACCTACCTGGACAACCATCGGGGCCCGTGGCAGCTCGAATACGATGCCGGGGAGAAGGCCCCGCACAAACCCGCCAAACCGGTGGTGGGTATCGGGGATGGGAAATGGAGAACCGTCACCGTCGAACTGGAAGACGCCGCCTTTGAGAACCGCCAGCACGGCTGGGCCGATTTCCGGCTGCGTAACGATGGCCATAGCGACCTCACCGTCCGGTTCGTGCGTCTGATCAAGCCTGAGCCGCCAGCCCATGCGGCGCGCGAAGGCGGCGGGTAGCGAGGCCTTCCCGGTGTCGTGGCGGGGCGGGGCGAACGTCAGCGGCAGGGCGTTTGAGCAGGCGATCCTGCCCGTCGCGGCCGAGCAGGAGTTCAAGGTGGCGGTGTGCAGCGGGCTGGCCCGGTTTCATCACGACGCAAAACCCTTGCGAGTCCAATGGCCGGCGTGCTAAAGCGCGTCCAGGTCAGCCCGGTCTGTCTGCGGGCGGAAGGTCGACCGGTCGGCTATCTGTAGCAGGTGCCGTTGACGCCGCCGGCCTACCCGCCACCCGAATGAGAGGAGACGCATGAGAGCCTTGTCCACGATGATGCTTGCCCTGGCGGCCCTTTCGACGTCCGCCGCCGAACCGGATTACACGTCGCGCCATCTGGCCGTGGGGCTGTCGCGCACCGCGCCCGTGTTCGCGTTCTTCTCCGTGGACTCGCTGGGGCGG
>VHCO01000331.1 GCA_016871715.1 Verrucomicrobiota bacterium | reverse complement strand
GATGACTTCGAGGCCGCAGAAGGTGGCCAAGCGCCGGAGGAGCCTGACCAAGGTTTCTTTGCCGAGGTCATCCAGGAGCCGTTGGGCGCCGACGATGCGCGAGACGCAGTGGTAAACGGCAGGTCGGCCTTTGACTTTGATGCGGGCGTTTCTCATAGCTGGCCGCGAGGCTGCTCCAGCACTCCCCGCTTGTCAATAATTATTTACCCGTCGGATAGATTGGATTGTGGGACCTGCGGCCCTGGTCCTCGGCCATGCCCTATCCGTAACCGTATCGCTCCCGGATTCCTCCGACCGCGCCAACGCCAACACCCGCTACCCCCGCCGGGACTGCTGATAGCCCGCCGCCCCCTCGCGTGATTCCCACACCTCACCTCCCCTCCTGCCAAATCCACCGATTCACGTCGCACCCCGCACCCATGAACTAGGTTTGCGTCCGCGCGTTGGCCAAGCCCCGCGCTTCTTCGTCAACAGCCCGTCCCCCTGGCCGCCGCGCTGAATCCGCAGGCCGGCGAACCGGTGCAGTGGTCCAGGGGCAGTTGCAGTTGCTGGGCCGTTCCGACTTGCGCCTGCACCGCTTGGCCACCCCAACCGCCAAGCCCACGCCTAGAAGACCCTGAGGCCGTGGAAGGGGAGAGGCTCTCTTAGCGGAATCAGGGAATCAGAGGGTCAGGAGTCAGAGGGTCAGGCTCAGGGAGTAGCCCTTGCCGCACCGCGCTGTTAAGCCGAGCTGCGGGGCTCCGGTTTGGCGCGCATCATCCGTATGCCGTCGCGGAAGTAGATCAGGCCGGAGACCGCCGTGAAAGCGGTGGCCCCCACGGCCAGGAAGAACAGCCAGTCCGTGTTCCAGCGGAGCATCGCCCACACGACGCAAATCATCTGCAATACCGTGGCCACCTTGCCCGTGAAGTGGGGCCGTACCGTGCCCTTCCCGACCAGGTAATTCACCAAGACCAACAAGAGCAGCAACATGACATCCCGGCCCAGCACCGTCCCCGTCAGCCAGAGCGGGATCCGGTCCAAGCGCGGTCCGTGGTCCAAGCTCAACACCACCAAGCCGAGCACCAACAACAGCTTGTCGGCCAGCGGATCGAGCAACGCCCCCATCTCCGTGCGCTGCTGAAAACGCCGCGCCACATATCCGTCCACGCCATCGCCGACCGCCGTCACGGTGAAGATGACGATCGCCAGCCAGCGGTGCAGTTCCACCCCGGTCCCGATGTAGTGCAGCAACTCCACCACGAAGAGGGGCACCATCAGAATCCGGGCGATGGTGATCTTGTTCGCCGTGGTCATCTTCACAGCGCCGAATGTGCGCACAACCGCGGTGAACGTCAACTGGCGCGCCGCGGCTCAGCGCTCCGGTCCCCCCCAGGGTGAGGGAGCGCACCGCCAGCCCCACCCCTGGATGGGCCGAGCCAGGTCAAGATTTCCCTTTGAATTCGCCCGCTACACCGCCAACATGCGCGCCGTTTGACGGCTGGGATCGGGCCTCATCGAGCGGCAGTTGCCCGAGGAGAACACCCGCTGGCAGTCCACTCGAGGGTAGGCGTGGCGGGTTCCGGAACCCGGCCTGGAAGGTAGAGACGATGAAACGGACGCATCATTGCAGCGAGCTACGCCCGACGCACCTCGGGCAGACGGTGACTTTGTGTGGCTGGGTCCATTCGCGCCGCGACTTGGGGGGGGTGATCTTCATCGATGTGCGGGACCGCGAGGGCCGCACCCAAACGGTGTTCGATCCTTCCGATCTGCCTGCGGCCCTCTTCGAGCAAGCCGCCGGCCTGCGCAGCGAAAGCGTCGTCCGCGTCACCGGCCGCGTCCGGGAACGGCCCGCCGGCACCGCGAACCCGAAAATCCCCACCGGCACCATCGAGGTCCTGGTGCGCGAGCTCGAGGTGCTGAACTTGGCGGAACCCTTGCCTTTCCAGGTCGATGACCCGGAGGCGGCCGCGCGGGTGAACGAGGAGATGCGCCTCAAATACCGCTACCTCGATCTGCGCCGGCCCGAGATGGCTCGCAACCTGCGCCTACGCCACAAGGTCGCCACGGCCACGCGCGTCTTCTTCGACGAGAACGGGTTTGTGGACGTCGAGACGCCGATGCTCTTCAAGTCGACGCCGGAAGGCGCGCGCGAGTTCCTGGTGCCTTGCCGGACGAATCCGGGCCAGTTTTACGCCCTGCCGCAGTCGCCGCAGCAGTTCAAGCAGATCCTCATGGTGGCGGGGGTCGAGCGCTATTTTCAGTTGGCCAAGTGTTTTCGGGACGAAGACCTGCGTGCCGATCGCCAGCCGGAGTTCACCCAGATCGACGTCGAGATGTCCTTCATCGAGCGCGAGGACCTCTACCGCACCATCGAGGGCCTGCTGCAGCGACTCTGGAAGGTGGGCCTGAACTTGGACATCCCCATCCCGTTCCCGCGCCTGACCTTCGCGCACGCCCTCAACCGGTTTGGCATCGATAAGCCCGACACGCGCTTCGGACTCGAGCTGGTCGATCTCACCGAGGAGTTCCGCGGCAGCGCCTTCAAAGTGTTCGGCAGCGCCGTGGCCGCCGGGGGTGTGGTCAAGGCCCTCAACGCCAAGGGCTTGGCCTGCGCCACCCAAGGCCAGATGGACACCCTCACCCAGCTTGCCAAAGACGGCGGCGCCAAGGGCCTCGCTTTTATCAAGGTCGAGGACGGCGAATGGAAGGCGCCCATGGTCAAGTTCTTTAGCGACGCGGAGAAGGCCGCCTTGCAGTCCAAGCTCGACATCGCCGAGGGCGACCTCATCCTGTTCGCCGCGGGCGAATGGCTCATGGCCTGCGAAATCCTCGGGCGCATCCGGCTCTACGCGGCCGAGCTCCTCCGCAGTGAGGGCAAACTGACCCTCCCAGCTAACCGCTTCGATTTCCTCTGGGTGGTCGACTTCCCGTTGCTGAGCTTTGACAAGGAACAGAACCGCTGGTACTCGAGCCACCACCCCTTCACGGCGCCGGTGCCGGAGGATATCCCCATGCTCAAGACCGACCCGAAGAAGGTGCGCGGACAACACTACGACGTCGTCGTCAACGGCGTCGAACTGGGCGGAGGCTCGATCCGTATCCACCAACCCGACGTCCAAAAGACCGTCTTCGAAGAGGTCCTCCAAATCCCGCCGGAGACCGCCCGCGCGCGGTTTGGCTACCTGCTCGAGGCCTTCCGATACGGGGCGCCGCCCCACGGCGGGATCGCTCTGGGCTTCGACCGCCTCATTGCGTTGCTGTGCGGCACCCCGAGCATTCGCGACGTTATCGCCTTTCCCAAAACCGCCAAAGGCACCTGTCTGATGACCGAATCCCCTGGGCAAGCCGAGCCCAAGCAACTCCGCGACCTGTACCTCGAACTGAAGCTCCCCAAGAAAGACTGACGGCGCAGGCCCGACCGGGTGCGGCGCGGTTGGGTGCGTCCTGTCGCGTGTCCTTTCGCGTTGCCTTGTCCGGGAGCAGCGGTTATCTATCTCGCCCGTTGTCACACACTATGAAATCTCTCAAGTACCTCGCCACGCTCACCGCTCTGGTTGGATCCCTGGCCTCGCCCCTCGCCGCCGCCAGCGAAGCCGGGGTGGTCTACCAGGGCCGCACCGGCCCCGGCCAGGGCAAACACATCGTCTTCCTCGCCGGCGACGAGGAATACCGCTCGGAAGAAGCCCTGCCCATGCTGGCCAAGATCCTGGCCGTGCGGCACGGCTTCAAATGCACCGTGCTCTTCTCGGTGAACCCGGCCGACGGCACGATCGACCCCGTTAACCGCAACCATCTCCCCGGCCTCGAGGCCCTCGCCTCCGCCGACCTGTGCGTCATGTTCCTCCGGTTCCGCGACCTGCCCGACGCACAAATGAAACCCATCGTCGACTACCTCGAGTCTGGCCGGCCCCTCATCGGCCTGCGTACCAGTACCCATGCCTTCTCCTTCGACAAATTCAAGTCCGGTGCCTACGCCCGCTTCGACTGGCGTAGTAAAGACTGGCCCGGCGGCTTCGGCCAACAGGTCTTAGGCGAGACCTGGATCAACCACCACGGCATCCATGGCAAAGAAAGCACCCGCGGCGTGCTCAACGACGCCCTGAAGAACCACCCCATCTTGCGCGGGGCGGAGGACGTCTGGGGCCCGACCGACGTCTACGGCGTCATTCACCTCCCTGCCAACGCTCAGGTCCTGGTCTGGGGCCAAGTCCTCGCCGGCATGAAGCCGGACGACCCGCCCGTGAGCGGCAAGAAGAACGAACCCATGATGCCCCTCATCTGGCTGCGCGACTACACCGGCCCCAACGGCAAGACCTCCCGCGTCGTCACCAGCACCATCGGTTCGAGTGTCGACTTCGAAAGCGCCGGCCTCCGGCGCCTCCTCGTCAACGCCAGCTACTACCTCGTCGGCCTCGAGGACAAAATCCCAGCCCGCGCCAACGTCGATTACGTGGGCGAGTATCAACCCACTTATTTCGGCTTCGGCAAGTTCGTCAAGGGCCTGCGCCCTGCCGACCTCGAGCTCAAGTAACTCACGCCGCAACAGCTCCGGCGCATCCGCCTTCACCACGATCCGCATCTCGAAGTCTAACCCTGCCGAAAACCCGAGATATTCGTGCGTCGGACGCGCATAACAGTATGCGCAGCCGTGTTCGCATCCGCGGTACGGGTTGAGGCTCGTCTCGAAACCCACATCCGGGCTGTCGTTCCGGGCCAGGACCCTCTGCGAGTCGTCGCGGAAGAACTGCGTGGGTGGCGCCGGGTCGTTCCCCTGATCCCATTCCGGGTCCGGCTCGAGGCGGATCGGGGCGAAGCGGTTGGGCGGATTGCCCGCCGCCCCTCGACCCCGAACCGGAAGCTTCGCCGACGACATGCCCAGAACTTGGCCACAGTCCCGCCCCTGCGCAAGCCCGAGCCGCCGACCAACTGCCAGTCACGACCGCCACCCTTCGACCCTTCCACCGCCGCCGCATTTCGCTGTAACCTCCCCGGCGCACACAGCGACGTGAAGGATGGTATCGCGCACTGATGAACCAACGATGAAAACCTACTCTTACACACTCGCCCTGACCGCCCTGCTCGCCGGCCACACCCTAGCCCTGGCCGGGCCGTTCAACCGCCAACACGTAGCCGCCGAAGCCAAGTGGATCGCCCACTTCGACGTCGACAACTTCCGCTCGACGCGCGTGGGGGATTGGGTCGCCCGGGAACAGATCGAACGTGAAATGGCGAAGGTCCAAGCCGACCTGAAGACCTTTCTGGACTTCGACTTCGACTGGCGCCACATCCACGCCCTCACGGCGTACGGACTCGATTATCAACCGCCGGGTAAAGCCGAAGGCGTGCTCCTCATCCACACCGGCTTGGACGTGCAAACCGCCCTCGAGACGGTCATCGAGAAACAGGCCCAGGCAGGCGTCACCGGCGGGAACGTGCAGCGGCTGGCTTCGGCTCCGGTCCCGATCTACTCGATTCGCCAGGAGTTCGTGGCCGCCTTGCCTCCGGGCCAACCCGTCGTCCTCGCCAAGACCCAAACCCTGCTGCAGAAGGGCCTGTCCGTCCTCGCCGGCCAGATCCCCAGCCTCGGCACCAGCCCCCTCTTCACCGATTTCCCAGTCGCCCCAAACGCGTTCGCCTTTCTCGGGCTCGCCGCCGGATTCAACGAAAACACACCCGTCCCTCCCCAAGCCCAAATCCTGAAATTGGCCGAAGGCGGCCGGCTCATCCTGGGCGAGCACGGCGATCAGGTCTTCGCTCAACTCACCCTCAAGACCCGCACCGCCGAGGCCAGCCAACAGGCGCAACAACTGGCTCAGGGTATGCTCGCCTTGGCCTCGCTATCGCAACCCAACGACCAAGTCCTCCAACAACTCGCTCGCGCGACCAAAGTCTATTGCCAAGACCGCCTCGTCACCGTCGACGTGCAACTGCCCACCTCGATCGTCCTCGAGAAAATCCAGGCTGAACACCGGCGCCGCACCGGCAACTGAGCTGTCCAGCATTCATGGCGCTCGCCCTCACCAGCCGCACCGCCGCGCCGGCAGAGCCTCTCCCCGGCGCGGCATCGGCTGCCGATCCCTCGCCCGCCCCGCTCACGCCGGAACAACTTGCCAAACGCGCCCAGGGCGGTTGCCCAGAGGCATTCCGCGCCTTGGTCGAGCAGTTCGAGCCGCGCGTGTACAACTTCCTGCTTCAACTCAGCCGCAACCCCCACGACGCCGAGGACCTGGCGCAGGAGACTTTTCTGAAGGCCTACCTCGCCTTGCGCCAAGCGCGCCTCCCTCGCGACTTCGCGCCCTGGCTCTTCACCATCGCTCGCCGCACCGCCATCAGCCACTTCCGCCGCCGCAAACACGCGCCCGAACCACCCAGTCCCAGCCCTTGGGAACCCGCCAGCGCCGATCAACCCGCCGAGACCGTGGCCACCCGAGACGAAAACGCCTCGCTCTGGCGCCTGGCGCGCCGCCTCAAACCCCGACAGTTCGAGGCGCTCTGGCTGCGCTATGGCGAGGGATTCGACCTGGCCGCCATCGCCCAAGTCATGGGCGCCCACACCGTCACCGTCAAAGTCCTCCTCCACCGCGCGCGCAGCCAGTTGGCAGCGTGGCTTAGCCGAACCGAACTCGGATGCGAAATCGCGCCCGACCGATGGACCCCAGCGCCGCCGCCACCGCCCAACCGATCCCCCACCAACGCTACCAACGGCCGCAGCCGCCTGGCTGCGACACTCGCCTGAACCCGCCAACCTGAGTTACCGCCTCTCTCGATGTCAACCTGTTGGATCTACCGCCAGTGGCTCATCCTCCTGTCCGAACGCCAGGAGCGACTCCCCCACCGACTGGCTCGTCACCTCGACCGGTGTCCCAACTGCCAACGCTTCGCCAGCGCGAGCCTCACCTTAGGCCAGCGCCTGGCGGCTGAAGCCCCGGCGCACTACGTCGATCCGTCACCGTTCCTCCGCGATAAAATCCTCGCCGCCAAAACCCGCCTCGAACACGAGCCGCCAGCCACCGTGCTACCGCAGACCTGGCGCCCGGCTTGGCCGCTCGCCCTAGCGATCCTCCTCCTGGGCCTGGGCTCCCTGTACGCGCTTCGGCATCGCCCAACTCAAACCCCACCCCACCCCAACGCCCTCGCAAGCGCCCCAGTCGCCCCCCCCGACCTCGCCTTCACCGCTAAGCTCGACCAACTCGAACCGGCGCGCCTCTTCGCCCTCAGCCAGACTCTCGACCAACCGTTACACCGGGAAATGGTCCTGGTGCTCGACGACGCCCGCAGTGCCGTTCAGTCGCTCGCCCAAGCCTTCTGGGTTCCTCCCCCAGCGGCGCGCACGGAGTGACCCGCCCTACCAGCAGACATTCGCGCAGCGTTCGCCGAGGGAGCGCGGGCGTCTCGCCCGCGGCAGCCGGGGTCTGAGGTGTTGGCAGCGGTATCCGGCGCA
>VHCO01000330.1 GCA_016871715.1 Verrucomicrobiota bacterium | reverse complement strand
GGGGCCGCGGTGGGGCGAACGGTCCGCTGGATGGCGAGGTCTGCTCTGTGGACCATGGTTTGCGGCGCGCAGAGGACTGCGCGCCCTACCTGCAGACCGTTCGTCGTCCCGAGGTCTGGTCCATAGCATCGAGGTGGGCAATCGGGGTCGGTAGAGCGGTTCTGGGGTCGATGGGGCCGCGGTGGGGCGCGGGTGAGAAGACTGTTACTGAGTGCGAGAGTGGCTGGGGGCTTGGGCGTCATGCTGGCCCTGATGGTGGGCTTGTTGCTGCAGTTCATGCCCCGGCTGGCGCTTTCGACGCTCCTGCTCAACAATAGCTACAACCTCCTGTTCGACCTTGCAGACGTCCTGCGCTCGGCGGAGCGCCCCCCGGAGCTGGTGATGGTCTACATGGACGACGACTCGGAGCGAATCCTGGGGCAGGAGGCCAAGCCGAGGTGGGACCGCTCGTTGCACGCGCAGTTGCTCGAGCGGTTGACGCGCGCTCAGGCGCGGGCGGTGATCTTCGATGTGTTGTTCTTCGGGCCGGGAGGCGGGGGCGAGGAGGCGGAGCGTGCGGACGCGCGGTTGGCGCAAGCGATTGCGGACAGTGGCCGGGTGGTTTTGGCGGCCAACTTGGTGACGATCAAGAATGAACGTGGGGACTTAGCCGAGTTTGGGCGGGAAGCGCTGCAGTTGCCGTACGAGGGTTTTCGAATGGGCGCGGGGACGAACCTGGCGGCCTGGGGGATAGCGCAGTTGAGCGCGGAGAAGGACCTGATTGTGCGGCGTCACTTTCACGGGCCGTGGACGGGGGACCGCATCGAGGCGATTCCGAGTTTGACGTGGGCGGCGGCGGAGTTGTTGGGGGTGCCGGCGGTGCGGCCGGTAGGGGCGCAGAGTCGGGAGCGGTGGGTCAACTATTATGGCGGGCCGCGGTTTCTGGACTACTCGCCTTACTGGGAGGCGCTGGAGTCGGATGCGGTCAGCGACAGTCGGTTCCGGGGCCGGGTGGTGGTGGTGGGGGCGATGAGCCAGGCCGGGTCAAGGTCGGAGCGGCGGGACGAGTACGCGACGCCGTTTCGGTCGCGGGCCGAGGAGCGGTTCACCTTTATGCCGGCCGCCGAGGTGCACGCCACCATGCTGTTGAATTTGATTCGGGGCGACTGGCTGGAGCGGCCGGCGCCGATTGTCGAGTTGGGGGTGGTGTTGTTGGTGGCGGTGGGCTTCGGTTACGGCCTGTGTCAACTCCGGCCGTTGGCGGCGGTCGGGGTGGCGGCCGGGGGCGGCATCGCGATCGTCGGGACGGCGATTGGGTTGTTCGCCTGGGAGCGAGTCTGGTTTCCCTGGCTGGTGCCGGTGTTGGGGCAATTGCCGGTGGCGCTGGCGTGGGGGGCGTCGTTTCGCGCGGTCGAATGGTACGTGCAGCGCCGGCGGATGCAGGCGCGCATTCAGGAACAGGCCTCGCTGTTGGACAAGGCGCGGGATGCGATCATGGTCCACGACCTCGATTGGCGGGCGCAGTATTGGAATCGGAGCGCGGAAGAGCTGTATGGGTGGACGGGGGGCGAGGTGCTGGCGCAGCGGTTAGACGAGCGGTTGTTGGTCAAGGAACCGGCGAAGGTGGCCGAGGCGCGGCGCACGCTCTTGGCGAAGGGGGAGTGGCTGGGGGAGTGGCGCCAGCCGACGCGGGCGGGCAAAGAAGTGTTGGTCGAGAGCCGGTGGACGTTAGTGCGGGACGAGCACGGGGTACCGCGGTCGGTGTTGGTGATCAACACGGATGTGACGGAGCGGAAGCGGATCGAGGCGCAGTTGCTGCGCAGCCAGCGGATGGAGAGCATTGGGGCGTTGGCGGGGGGCATTGCGCACGACCTGAACAACGTGCTGACGCCCATCCTGATGGCGGTCCAACTGCTGCAGCTTCGGCGGATGGAAGACGACGTGCAGCGGATCTTGAGCACGGTCGAGCACAGCGCCAAACGCGGGGCGGACATTGTCAAACAGGTGCTGACCTTTGCGCGGGGGCAGGAGGGGCGCAAGAACGTGTTACAGTTGACGTTCTTGGTTAAGGAGATGGAGAAGATCATGCGGCAGACCTTCCCGAAGTCCATTCGGGTGGCGACCTGGTACGGCGAGAATCTCAGCCCGGTTCAGGCCGACGCCACTCAGATTCACCAGATCCTGCTCAACCTGTGTGTCAATGCACGCGATGCCATGCCCGAGGGCGGCGAGGTGACGGTGTCGGCGGAGAACCGCTCGCTGGACGAGGCCCAGGCCGCGGCGATCGTCGGAGGCCGGTCGGGTCGGTTTGTGGCGCTCGTGGTGCGGGACACCGGGTCGGGCATTCCGCCGGAGATTGTGGACCGGATCTTCGAGCCGTTTTTTACGACGAAAGAGGCGGGTAAAGGGACCGGGTTAGGCCTGTCGACGGTGGCGACGATCGTCAAGAACCACCAGGGTTTCGTCCAGCTCGAGACGGCGGTGGGCCGCGGAACGACCTTCCGCATTTACCTGCCGGCGGCCGAGAGCGGGGCGACCGATCAGGCGGGGACCGTCTTGCACGAGTTGTTGGTGGGTCACGGGGAACTGGTGTTGGTGGTGGATGACGAAGGGGCGATTCGCGAAATGACGAAGAGCACGCTCAGTGCGTGCGGGTACCGGGTGTTGCTGGCGGAGGATGGACATCGGGCAGTGTCGCTCTGCGCGGCGCACAAGCATGACATCGCCGTGGCGGTCATCGACATGCTGATGCCCGGGATGGACGGCGCCGCCACCATGCGGGCGTTGCGTCGCGTGGGGCCGGAGCTGAAGTTCGTGGCGATGACGGGCGCCCTGGAGCCGGAGCGGCCGGCCAAGGCGAATGAGGTCGGCGAGGGCAACGTGACGGTCCTGCCTAAGCCGTTTACGAACGACGAGCTGCTAGAGGCGTTAAGGTTGAGCTTGAACGATGGGATCCTGCCGGCGACGCGTGTGAGCGAGTTCAAGACGCTTCAGATTTGACGGCCCACGCCCCCCTGATCGAGCCCAGGATCCTTAGCGAGGATGGAGTGCGGACGGCTCCGTCCGCCGAGCGAGTCTGACAAGCGGCGCCCCCCAGGGCGCGCGCCAGCTCTCACCCATTATGGCACGCGACCTGCACCTGGCCGAGGTTTTGGGACGAGAAAAAATCTGGCAAAAAGCCTTGTGCGCCTGGCCCGGGCGGGTTTACAGCCCATCCCCCAACCCAAACACCTATGAAACGAACACCTCGTAACTCATGGGTGCTGCCGTGCCTGGTCACGGGAGCACTTTCGGTATCGCTGTCTGCGGTTTACGTGACGCAGGCGGCTATTTATAAGGAGATCGATGGCCGAGTGGTGATCGAGGCGGAGCACTTCCACGAACGCACCCCCCGATCGAACGGCGATCACTGGCACGTGGTGCCCGACGACGATTTCGTCGATCAATGGGGCGATTTTGGCGATCCCCCGTTTAGCAATGCCTGGGGCGGGAAGTATATCCAGATGTTGCCGGACAACGGCGGTGGCATCGACGGCCCGGAAGGTCAGCCCTGGGCCGATTACAGGGTCCACATCCAGACGGTAGGCACCTACCGGCTCTACCTGCGCTGGCGCGGCCATAATGGCAACAGCGACTCGATGTTCGCCTCTGTGGTCGAGCAGAAAGACGGCGCCGGTGGCTTGCTCGCCGACTGGTACGAATACGCCGGTGGCTCGAGCGCGAACTTCAACGGTTCCTGGCGCGCCAATGCGGGCTTCGAGATGAATGCCGCGTCCGCACCCGGCGATCCTATCTGGGATATCACCGAACCCGGGGTCTACACCATTCGGCTCACCTACCGCGAGGACGGCGTGGCGGTCGATGCGTTGGCGTTCCAGTTGACGAGCGTCGCGCCGCCGACCGACGCTGGGCCGGCCGAGTCGCCCATCTCGACCGATTACCCGCCCGCCATTGTGGGGCGCGTGCCGGGGTTCGGCGGGCGCGGGGTATTTCCCGACACAGGCATCGAGGTGCAGATCAAGGATGGCGGCGCGGGGCAGGTGGACGCATCGAGCGTGGCCATGCAACTGGATGGCAACGCGCTGAGTCCCGTCACCAGCAGCAAGGCCGGCGACGTCACCACCGCCAAGTGGGCTCCCACGGGGATCTTGACGGCCGGCTCGGTGCACACGGTCTTGGTGAGCTTCAAAGATAGCGCCGCCAACGAGTTCACCAGCAGTTGGCAGTTCACCGTCGAGAACTATGCCACGCTCACCCCAGACCTAGCGCGGCCGGCGGGCACTGTGGATACCGGGGCAGCAGGCTTCAACGTCTTCGTGCATCAGGCCACCACCAGCGGCGGCACCCTGGCCAACAACACCCTGCGGGGTGAAGACCAGTTGCGCGGGCGCCTGCTCGACCCGGTCACCGGCCAACCTTACCCCAACTTGGCGATCGGCGGCCCAGCCTTTACCGACGCCGATGTCATTAACTGGAATCAAGACGCCGGTTTCGGCGCTGAGATGGGGAATTTCCAGTTCGGCTCGACGCCCTCGACGCCGGACGAGCCGATCCCGGGTATCCCCGGCCTGGAAGGGTCGACCGACAATATCGCCGCGGAGATCATCGGGTTCCTGGACCTCAAGGCCGGACTGCACCGGTTCGGTGTCAACAGCGACGACGGCTTCCGCGTCACCTCTGCGGTCAATCCCCGGGACATGAACGGACTCGAGTTGGGCCTCTACAGCGGGGGGCGGGGCTCGGCAGACTCGCTCTTCTCGGTGTTGGTGGAACAGGCGGGCCTGTATCCGGTGCGGTTGATTTGGTACGGGGGCACGAGCGCCGCCAACCTCGAGTTTTTCACAGTGGATCTGCCCTCCGGGACCAAGCTCTTGGTCAACGATCGCACCCAGGCCAACGCGGTCAGATCGTATCGCGCCTCCTCGTTGGCCTTGCCTCCCATGCTCAATCAGGCACGGCCCACACCTTACGCGGCCAACGTGAATGCCACCTCGGCGATCTTCGCCGAACTGCTGGACCAAGACACCCAAGTCGATCCCAGCACGGTCCAATTGCAGGTCAATGGCGCCACCGTCAATGCCACCGCCACGAAGACCGGCGGCTCAACCACCGTCCTTTACGACCCGCCCAGGTTCTTGCCCTCGGCCGCGACCACCCAGATCCTCCTCACCGCTAAGGACAACACGGGCGCCACGCACCAGTATCCGTGGCGGTTCGGAGTCCAAGATTACGCGACCTTCCCGGTGTTGCCGCCGGGGTTCAAGGTGCCGGCGGGGAGCATCGACCTCGCCAAGGCCGGCTTCCGCGTCAAGGTCCACCAGATGGAAGTGGCCCGACCGGGTGGGAACAACCTGCCGGACCCGGAAATCCAGCTTGACCCTGGTTTCACCAAACCGGCGACCGGCCAGCCTTACGACAACCTGATCGATACTTTCGTGCGCGGGCCGGTGGACGCCCAAGGTTACTTTGCCATCGACACCGTGGTGAATTGGGAACAGGCCGCCGATGGCTTCGGGGGTGGCCCCAACGCCGGCAACTTTAACCCGAACGATCAGATCCCCGGCATCCCCGGTATTTTCGGCAGTAACGATCATATCGCGGCTGAGACCCTGACCTTCCTCGAGTTGGCCCGCGGCGTCTACCGGATGGGCGTCAACTGCGACGACGGCTTTAAGGTGACCGCCGCGCAACACGTGCGAGATCTGTTCATCACCCAGTTGGGGGTGCGCAGCCCCGGTGGCGGTGCCACCGACACCCTCTTCAACTTCGTGGTGGAAGAAGCCGGCATCTACCCGTTCCGGTTGCTGTGGTGGGAAGGCACCGGCGGCGCCAACGTCGAGTGGTTCGTCGACGACGCCGATACCGGCCAGCGCATCCTGGTCAATGACCGCAGCAACGCCCGAGCCGTCAAGGCCTACCGCGCCTACACCGGCACGGCAATTCCCTACGTGAAATCCGTCCAACCGCGCATCGGCGAGACGGTTGTGCCCGCCGACACCACCATCGAGGCGGTGTTGGCCAACCTCGGCGGCGGCACCGTCGGCCTCTACGTGGACGGCGTGCAGATCACCCCCACCATCGGCGCGGTCGGCGGCGATTCTCGCGTCGTCTACACCCCGCCCAACCCGCTGAGCCCAGGTGCCACCGTCACGGTCGGGCTCACCTACGGTTCCGTGTCCAATAGCTGGACCTTCACGGTGGCCAAGGGCCCGAAGGTGCTCTTCGTGGTAGCCAACTCCCCAACCCTAGGCGCCGGCGATGCGGCCTTCCTGGACCGGTTAACCCTGTACGGGTTCGACACGCTGATCGTAGGCGATACGCCCAGCCAGACCAGCGACGCCGACCACGCCGTGCTCGTTGTGACCTCCTCGACCGTCGGGTCCGGGAACGTGGCGACCAAGTTCCGCGACGTGGCCGTGCCAGTGTTGAACTGGGAACAAGCGCTCCAGGACGATTACCTCATGACGCTCAACGGGGACGGCGTCGACCGGGGCGGTCAGGCAGACCAGCAGCAGGTCAACATCCAGGATGCGAGTCATCCGATGGCGGCCGGCCTCGCGGCGGGCAATCACGCCGTCACTATTCAACCGACCACGTTCAGTTGGGGTGTGCCTGCCCCCACCGCCAAAGTCATCGCCACCCTGACCGATGGCGTCCTCAACACGCCGTGTATCTACGGCTACGAAAAGGGCGCTCTGCTCATCGACGGTGTCACGCCCGCCCCCGCGCGGCGCGTTCAGGTGTTCCTCGGCGACACCACCTATCCCATCCTGACGGACGCTGGCGTCGGTCTCATCGATGCTGCCCTGAGCTGGGCTATGAACCGGCCCTTGGTCCCGCAACAAGATAGTCGCTTCAACCCGCTGGTGTGGGTCGGTGGGAACGTGACCATCTCCTGGACCGGGCCCGGCACGCTGCAGGAAGCCCCGACTGTCACGGGTCCGTGGACCGACGCGGCCAACCAGAACAACCCACAAACCACCGCCGCGAGCGGTCCGGCGAAGTTCTACCGCCTCAAGCAGTAGCCCCCTTAGCCTCGACCCGCGCCCAAGAGACCGGAGGCAACTCCGGTCTCTTGCCTTTGGCGGACCGGTTCGCCGGCTTGATTACGCTAGGAAATCGTTCTCCCCGTGAACCGGTCGTACCGCCGACTTTCCAGTCGGCTCCATGCCGGTCGGAAAACCGGCGGTACAGGTTCATGGCCCCCATGCACGCGTCAAAGCGGGTGGAAGCTACCCAAGACCACGCCTCGCCGCCGGGAACCTCTCCCGAGTACCCGCCGGAAAGCGCTTGATCGCCCGATCCCATCCACGCGCAGTCGGATTCGCAGGCGCTCTCCTGTAAGCCGGAGACCGTCTCCTCACGAGATAGCCTCCACTCGCAAGTCCCGCAACGCCCTGAGCCCCGCCAACCGCACGCCCCCGCCTCGTATCGGCCGCGCTCCACTCCGCCGCTTCGACCCAAACCGCTCCCGATGCGCCAACCATACCCCGTCAACAAATCCCTTGGATCCTAGGACGACGCCGTCCGTCATATGCCGAATCCGCAACCGCAACACCTCCCCCACACTCAACT
>VHCO01000329.1 GCA_016871715.1 Verrucomicrobiota bacterium | reverse complement strand
ACGCTCCTCGTAGACTGCCTCGAACTCCGGAAAGAAGCGCTCGACCAATCTGTAAAATGGCGACTGTTGCGGGTGCCGGGGACGATAAACGCCGCCGGCCTCCTTGGCCCCGCAGAACATACCTGACCTCCTTGCGGAGGCAGGCTACGCCCCTCGACGGACCCGAGCAAGATCAGTGAGCTGCAGATCAGTGAGCTGCAAGGCGGTGGCCGGCCGCCGTAGCATCGAGGTTGCTCAGCCGGCCGGGCGGCCGCGGTCGTCCAGGTCGTAGAAGTCGCGGTTGAACCGGAACAGCGGTCCGAGCACGGCGGGATCGAGGAAATCCATGAGCGAGTGCAGCTCGTCGGTGCGGTTCTCGATGGGGGTGCCCGTGAGGACGAAGGCGTAGCGGCTGCGGAGGCGTTTGATGGCGCGGGCGGTCTTGGTAACAGGTCGCGGCGCGAATGACCGGGAAGAGCATCATCGAGGAATGGCGCGGTGGCATCAACGAGGAACCTATCGCGGAAGCGGTGCGCGCGGTCCCGTAGATCCTGGTAATCGGCGTAGCTGGAACGGCCGTACAGGAGGCCCTCCCGTCTCGTGGTTCGTTTATGAGCGTTCAGAGCAATGCGAGTCGAGAGTCCAGAGAAAAGGAATCGAGAGGAGGCTTGGCAAACAGCCCCTTCGGGCTATTTTACCACCATACGAGCGTTTCCAATCGAAGTTGAAGAGGGAGGTCGGCTGAGATTGCCCGGGCATGTGTCCGTGCCGGCCCATGCACGACTCGCGGTGCTGGTTCTGGAAAATGCCGGCGAAGGGAATGATGACCTGACAGCGGTTGAGGTTGCCCGGTTGGCTGAAGCCAGCGGCGCGCTGGACTTCCTGAATGAGGAACCCGACCTCTATAGCGACGCGGACGTTGAACACCAGGCTGATCAGTGGCCGTGTTGGGGTATTCTCCGGCGATCTGCAGAACGCCGTGCGGTAGCAACTCAAGTTGATGCTGCATGGGTGATATCATGCCGTGTTCTGCCCGTGGTCGTCGCGAGTGTCAGTATGGTCACGGCGGTGAAGCCGCGGCTCCTGGGCGATTGTCGGAAACCGGAGTGGAGATCATTTATGGGCGGTGGCGAGTGGACAGTAGTCAATGGTCAGTGGTCAGTGGACAGGTTGCCAGGCCTACCTGAACTCCAGCTCGCCTGCTGCGAGACTGCGATTGACTGCTGCCGCGCAAGGCGCATGCTTCGCCATGAAAGCCGGTTTGGAACCAGCCAATGAACTCCACAGCGGCCGTTTTCGCCACCACGCACTGGAGCGTCGTGCTGGCAGCGGGTGATCCCAGTTCGCCCCAAGCGGCCGAGGCATTGGAAATGCTCTGCCGCACGTATTGGTATCCGCTGTATGCCTATGTGCGGCGACATGGCTACGAGGTGGCCGACGCCCAGGACCTCACGCAGGGATTCTTTGCCCATATTCTCTCCCGCGGTTTCTTGAAGCGTGCGAGTCCCTCGAAGGGCAAGTTTCGCTCGTTTGTCCTGGGGGCGCTCAAGTACTTCCTAGCCGATGAATGGGCTAAGCTCCGGGCTCAGAAGCGCGGCGGCGGGAGTGTCCCGGTGTTCCTGGATGCGCAGACGGCCGTAGCGCGATACTGATTGGAGCCCGTGGATTTGATGGACCCGGAGAGGCTCTTCGAGCGGCGTTGGGCCACGGCCCTGCTCGACCGCGTGCTGGAGCGGCTCGAAGAGGAGTTCTCAAGGACGGACAGGAAACGGCTCTTTGACCAACTCCGGGGTTTGTTGCTCGCGGAAGATGGTGCGGTCGCCTACGCGCAGATCGCAGCCTCACTGCAAATGACGGAGGGTGCGGTGAAGGTGGCGGTGCACCGCTTGCGTCAGCGCTACCAGGAGCTGTTTCGCGAGGAAGTCGCCCACACGGTGGAGCAGCCTGCCGAAATCAATGACGAGGTGCGACACCTCTTCGCCGTCTTGACCGCTTGAGACGCGAACCAAGGAAACCCGGTAACCTTTTGGCAGTTTTCCCGGAGTTCAATACGAGAGCTCGAATAGAACAACGAGAAATGGGCATGAGCCAAACCAAGAAGTGCCCGGACTGCGGAGCGCCGATTCTGGGAGACGCACCGAAGGGGTACTGCCCGGCTTGCCTGGTCAAGCTGGGGGCCGACGGGCTGATCCCCGCAGGCGAGCTTCACACGCCCGTGCCCGCCGGCAAAGGCGCATCCGCCGAAGCGGCGGAAGGGTCGCCTCGCCGAGGCGACCGTGGCCCCGGCGCTCTCGGCGGAAGCGCCCTCCCCACTCTCTTTGGCGGTTACGAGCTGCTGAGCGAGATTGGCCGTGGCGGGATGGGCGTGGTTTACCGGGCCCGCGAGCTCGCCATCAACCGCGTCGTGGCCCTCAAGCTGTTGCTACATGGCCGGTTCTCCGCCGCCGCCTTCGTTGAACGGTTTCAGGTCGAGGCCGAAGCCGCCGCGCACTTGGACCACCCGAACATTGTCCCCATCTACGAAGTGGGCCAGCACGAGGGCCAGCCCTTCTACAGCATGAAGCTGATCGAAGGCCAGAGCCTGGAACGGGCAAATGCAGAATGCAGAATGCAGAATGCACAATTCAAGAGGTCCAGTGCGGAATGGCTGCGCCGTTCCGCCGCGCTCGTCGCGACGGTGGCTCGTGCGGTACACTATGCCCACGAGCGTGGCGTGCTCCATCGCGATATCAAACCGCACAACATCCTGCTCGACGCTGAGGGGCAGCCGCACCTGACCGATTTTGGGCTGGCCAAGCTCCTGGACCAAGAGAGCGGCCTCACCGTAAGCTCGGCAATCATCGGCAGTCCCGGGTTCATGGCGCCCGAGCAGGCGGCGGGAAAGAGCCGACAGGTGACGACGGCCGCCGACGTTTATGGTCTGGGCGCGGTCCTGTACGCGTTGCTGACGGGAAAGGTGGTTTTCCAGGCCGACACACCGTTGGAAACGGTGCGGTTGGTGATCGAGCAGGAGCCCGTCAGACCGCGGGTGTGCAATCCGTCGCTGGACCGCGATCTGGAGACCATCTGCCTCAAATGCCTGCAAAAGGAGCCGGCCAAGCGTTATGCCTCTGCCCAGGCCCTGGCCGCAGACCTCGAATGCTGGCTGCGCGCCGAGCCGATCCAAGCGCGGCCAGTGAGCGCCACAGAGCGAGCCTGGCTCTGGTGCCGGCGCAAGCCGGCGCTGGCGACGGCGCTGGGCACGGTGGTGCTCGTGGCGGCGGTGGGCTTCGTGGGTATCCTCATGCAATGGCGCAAGGCCAAGGCCAACGAGTTGTTCGCCCTTCAGAACGCCTACGCCGCCGATATGAACCTCGCACAGCATGCGGTAGCTGCCAACAACTTCGGGTTTGCAGAGAGCCTGCTGGACAAATACCGGCCGGGGGGGAAAAGCAGAGAGCTGAAGGCTGAAACAGACCTGCGTGGCTGGGAATGGCGATATCTCTGGCAGCTCTGCCAGGCGGACGAATCTGCCGAGCTGCAGCCCAACCCCGGTTGGATCGGGGCGATGGCCATCTCGCAGGACGGAAGAATGATCGCGGCGGAAATGCAGGGAAACCGAATCGCGATGTGGAACTTGATGTCCAGGCGGATGGTGGGTGAATTGGCAGTTCCCCACGAGTTTGACCGCTTGCGACTGTCGGCCACGGGCAGCCTCCTGGCGGTGACCACCCGCCCGGCGCAAGGCGAACTAGCCGGACCGACCGTGGAGATTTGGGACGTGCCCTTACGAGAGCTCCGGCGCACGCTTGCCTTTTCATCCCCCGTCAGATCGCTGGCTTTTTCTCCTAATGGAAGGCTGTTGGCGACGTTCGAGGACCGTGGAGGCATCCGTCTGGCCGAGTGGGCGACCGACCACACCCTCACCAACTTCCCGGTCCAACGTTCCAGGCAAACGGGCGCCGGGGTCGTGGAATTCTCGTCGGACGGCGGCCGGGTGGTAATCGGAGAAGGTTACGGGCGGATTCGCATCTTAGATTGGCGGAAGGGATCGGTCGTGACGATCACGAACCTGGCTGAAACAGGCGACGGTGTCACGGCGCTGGCCTGCTCGCCAAACTCGGATTTGTTCGCCGCTGCACTTGGCAATACCATCCACCTGTGGGACGCCCGCTCGGGGGAATCCCAGGGGCAACTTAGGGGCCACCGGGGCATGGTCTGGGGGCTCGCTTTCTCACCTGACGGTCAACACCTGGCCGCCGCCTGCGCCAACCGGGCGATCCAGTTCTGGAGTGTCGTGGATCAGGCCGAACTCCAGTCGGCGCAGGGACATGCGGGTGAGGGCAGGGTTTTGGCTTTCCTGCCGGACGGCCGAACGCTCGCGAGCGGATGCGAAGAAAGCGTGGCTTGTTTGTGGGACCTGACCGCCACCCGCTCGCCCATCACTCACACCAACTTGACGATTTCCTACGGGTTCGACTCCCAGACGACTCTGGAGGAAACGAATCTCCCACGCGGGGCTCTTGACCAGAGAACGGTGCGTCGGCTTGGTTTTGCCTTCATGCCAGATGGGCGGCATTTCATCACCACCGACCGGGAGGGGACGCTCGGCGTTTGGGATGCACACTCACTGGAAGAAACTGAGACTCTGTCCGCCTGGGGTAGCAACCACTGGGGCGTGGCGCTGTCGCCGGACGGGCAATGGCTGGCGGCGGGCGTTACCTCGGAAAAGGTCAACCTCTGGGATTGGAAGGAGCGACGCCTGGTCAAGACGCTCGAAATCCCGTTCGAATGGTTCGGCGATCTCCGCTTTTCCCGCAGCGGACGTTTCCTGTTCGGGCGCACAATTCGGAATGACCGCACCGCCTCGGTCAGAATCTGGCGAACAAATGACTGGGCGATAGTGCCATTGGGCGGAGCTCAGTCATCGGACCTTTCCTCGGTGGACCTTTCCCCGGACGACCTGCTCCTGGCCACGGCCTACGCCGACGGCGTGGTAAGGCTCGGACGGTTTCCTCCTCGTGAGCGCGAAACGACGATCCTGATTCACGTAGGCGCCGTGCTCGCGTTGGTCTTTTCGCCCGATGGCCGGGTGCTGGCGTCGGTGAGCGAGGACGGCGATGTCCGGCTCTGGAACGTGGTCGCCGGACGGGAACTCCAGCCCTTGCGCGGTCATCTGGCCGCTTATAGCGCGGCATTCTCGCCGGATGGCCGACGACTGGCTACGGGCGGCCTTGGCAAAGATGCGGTCAAACTGTGGGACATCGCGACGCAGCGGGAAATCCTCACCCTGGAAGGGGAAGGCGACTCCTTCTTCCAAGTCGCTTGTTCCCCCGACGAGCGCACGCTGGCAGCCACCTCCGCCACCGGCGTGACCCACCTCTGGCGGGCGCCCTCTTGGGCGGAAATCGACGCGGCGGAGAATGGACAGCATTGAAAACCCTTGCCAACAGCGAGGTCAAACCAACCGTTGCGGAGTATCTGGCGCTGGGGAGTCTCGTGAGCTGTAACCGGCGGCGCCGGTCGCTTGACGAAGAGGCGCCGTTAATCGGACGGCTTTGGCGAGGCCAGCGGGTTGGCGCACGGGCAGCCCATCGCCTTGAAATCGCTCTCGTTGCGCGTGGCCACTGTCGCGCCCGTCCTCAGCGCGATGGCTGCCAGCAGCCCGTCCACCACACTCGGCTTGCCTTTGCCCAAGCGACGGGCCTCACCGGCGACCTGCGCCGCCTTCTCGTAATCCTCCGGCTCAGTCGGCAGCGACGCCAGGCCCGCGATGCGGTCCCTGTAGAACTGTTCACCGCGCCGACGTTTGGCCGAATCGGGCACGGCATGGAGGCCGAGGAGAAATTCGCAGCGCACGATGTCCGCCGTGGCGACTTCCGTCTGCGCTCCCAACCAGGCGACGAACGCCGCCGCGCCGCGCTCGCCCTCGATGAGCACATCCGTATCAATGAGCCAGCGCATCGTCGGCTTCGCGGTCCAGTTCAGCCACGCTTGCCGCAATCGCGTCCGCGGCGGCGCGGTCCAGCTTGTCCGCCTTGTAACCGCCGAAGAGCGCGGCCGCTTCCTTGCCAGCCATGAAGTCCCGATCCGGTACCAGGCGAGCCACGGAACGACCGTGTTTGGTGATGCGGATGGACTGCCCGGCTTCTACCAGGCTGAGGAACCGGCCGAACTCTCGCACGACGGCGGTGGCATCAGCAGTCTTCACACGGATAAAATACGGAATTCACATGCTCACTCAAGCCGAAAGAGTACGCCCGCCGAACGCCATCGGCGCGTCCGCTTTCACCCTCATCGAGTTGCTGGTCGTCATCGCGATCATCGCCATTCTGGCCGCTCTGCTGCTACCTGTTCTCGGCAAGGCCAAGCGCGCCGCCCAGTCCGCCTCGTGTCTGTACAACTTGAAACAGTTGCAGTTGGCCTGGCTGAATTACGCCGACGACAACCAGGACCGGCTCGTTTCCAACTGGATCATATCGAATGGTTCGGACTGGAAGGCCACCCGTAGCACAGCCAATTCCTGGGTGTCCGGCACCGCTTGGACCGATTCGTCCGACGCCAGGATTCTGCAGGGAGCGCTGTGGGATTACGTGAAGAATGTGGGTTGCTACCGCTGTCCTTCCGACAAGTCGGTGTGGGTTTACGCGGGCACGCCCACGCCCTGTCCACGCCCGTTCAACGTCACGCTGAGCATTGGCATGAACGGCGGCGAGAACGGCCAGAACGGCAAGGCATACAACCCCTTGATTGCGATTACCCTCACGGAGATCCGCCGGCCCGCCGGCACGTTGACGTTCATGGATGCCTGCGCCAAGAGCATGACTTCGGGGACCTTCGTTGCGAACCCGGACTTCCCCGGCGTCTGGTACACCATACCCGGCGAGCGCGACCGCGGCTGCGGCGCCAATGTCGCCTTCGCCGACGGCCACGTCCAGTACAAGAAATGGCAATACCGGGGCCGCATCCGCACGGGCATGCAAACTTCAGTCAGGGACGCAGCGGACCGCACCGATCTGCGCTGGGTGCTGGACGCCCTATTGGGTGGCTCGTGACGGCTGCGTAACAACGAGTCACACTTGTCCTGTAACCTTTTCGCTTTTTTCCCGGAGTAACGAGAGGACGGACCCCGGCGGCCCCGTGCTGCTGTTCCAGCCCGTGGATGCGGGCCAGCGACACGAGCTGCCCCGCAGGTCCCCAAACAGCAACCGAAAGGTTAACATCATGAAAAGGCTACCTCACCGATTGGCTGGCCGCCGGACCTTTGGCTTTGGCGCGCCAATGTTCACGCTGCTCCTGGCTGCTTTGGCAGGGCACGCCCAGACCGACACGCCCTTCACCTCGACCGGCTGGACGACCGGAGCGCCCGTTCCGGGCATCTGGCAAACGAACGCCCTCAGCCAGGTGATCATGCGGGGCAACGCCCACTTCGTGCGCGTTGTCAGCAGTGACACGCGCCTGACTGGCCGACGCTTGATCTTCGTGGACGGCAACGCCCAAGCCGACGGCACGGCGCTCATCTGGGGCGCGAGCTACCAGGAGGTCGGCACTTTCGACCCGACCGGCCAATTCACCCCCACCGGCGGGATGTGGCAGAACACTTACCGCGGAACCATGGGGGCCGATAACAGCCTCCAACTCCACAGCGTCGGCT
>VHCO01000328.1 GCA_016871715.1 Verrucomicrobiota bacterium | reverse complement strand
GATGGGCGCCCCCAGAATCAGCACCATCGTCAAACTGGGGACCCGCACCGACCGGCCGCAGACCCTGCACGACAAAGTAACCAGTGTGCAGTCCAAGCTTGCCGCCTCGTAATCCGGTCAAGAGTCAAACCGCGAACGTTGGTGCCAGGGTCGAGTTCTCCGTCGAAGTCGGACGCACCGGGTCTTTTCTGTTCCAGTGGAGGAAGGACGGTCAGCCGTTGACTGACCCGTCCACGTCGAACCTCTCGATCCAGCGCGCCGCAAGGAACACGGCGGGCAAGTTGTACCGTGGTGGTGTCGAATGCCGCCGGGTTGGTGACCGGTGAACCGGCGGTGTTGACCGCCGAGACAGCCGGCGGCGGAGACTAAGTAAAACGGCAGTCCGTGACTTGGTCTCGGCCACAGAAAAGCCGCGCTGCACCATGAGCCTGCCCGGTTTCACCCGCGCTGGCAGACCTCAAGCACCTGGTTACGGATTCGGGACCCAGCCCGGGGCCAGCGAATCTCCTTGACGCTCGACCGCGCTCTCGCTAAAAGAGCGCCACCACATCAACACGGAGAGAGAGCTGTGGAACTCGCCTTCTCAGCCAGGGCGTTCCGGGCCGTTTCGCATCGGCACTTGGTGTCCAGGGGTGTCGGGGGATCCCCACGGCCGAACGGTTGGAGCCAGGCTACCTTCTGGCGCGGCATTTCTGCCGAACTCAGATTTTTTTTGTCAGAGGTCGGATCCGATCCGCGTAACTCCCTCATGGACGTGACATGCTGGACGCATGCAGATGAGCCCCTGGGTCGGCTTGGGCCGAGGCCGCCCAGTGGCCGGCCCCGGATTCGAGTCTGTAGCGCTGACGTCCGCAGACGTCCTGGGCTCTTGAGGCCATCCGGAACCAAGGCAACTCTGACCACCGTGAGCTCAGAGCCCATCCTCAACGTGCCATTGTACTGCTGAACACTATGAACGACTTCTGGAAACGCAAACTCGCCGCCTACTTGCACGATCCGCCCAGCAAGTGCCTGGACCTCCGCACCCACGGCGAGCGATCGGACACAGCCTTTCGCCAGGCGGGCTTTGTCGACCACCGAAGTGGGACGTATTTCACGCACGCTGACCACACGGGCGCCGCCGTCGATCGCTTGCCCTTCCCACAGTCGCAGGCTGCCGGTCTGGCGTGTGCCTTCGACGGCGTGCGCAACGCTTTTCGCCACCCGTTGGGCGGTGACAGCATGCCATTCCACGCCGAGTTCCGATCCGTCGCTGAGGGATTCGAAGGGGAGAATTCCGTCCAGCCTAGGTTAACCGAGGACTCACTGGCGGGTCTACCCGACGAAGCAGCTCGCTGGCGCGCCCGGTTCTTCGCCCATTGGCGGCTTTGGCGACAGTTCGCCAGCGCCAAGGACTACCGTCTGGACCTGCTACCGGCCGACACGCGCATCCCTGACCACACCATCTGGACGCACATGCAAGTTGTGTCGGCGTTGACCGGCTGCATCGGCAGGGATGCCGTCTGGCAACCTGCTTTCCTCAAGTTTCAGCTTGGCCCGGTGCAAGATTTCATCGCCCAGGCGCGCAGCATCAGGGACCTGTGGAGTGGCAGCTACCTGCTTTCCTGGCTCATGGCTGCCGGTCTAAGGGCCCTGGCCCTGTCAGACCATGGGGGGCCCGACGCGGTGATCTTCCCCAACCTATGGGGCCAACCGTTGTTCGACCTCTTCTGTAGGGAGGAGCTCTGGAACCTGCTGCGCATCGGCGCCGATCCGGTCTGGGCCAGCCTCGAGCCCAAGGATAAAGACCGAGATCTCCTGACGCCCAACCTGCCCAACCTCTGCCTGGCGGTCGTTCCCGCGGATCGCGCCGTGGATCTGGCCGGTGAAATGGAACGAGCGGTGCGCGCCGAGTTGAAAGCCATTGCCGCAAGTGTCTGGGACGCCTGCGAAGCCGCCGGTCTGACCCGGAATCCCGCCGACGCTCCCTTCAACCAGATCGATCGGCGTGAGCGATTCGACCAACAGGTGAGACATTTCCTGACGTTATCGTGGCAGGTTACCCCTTGGCCGGAAACCATCGCGGAGGTGAGGCGAGCGACCGATCAGCTCCCGCTGGCGCCCGACGACCGACAGCAAACCCTTCGCCAACGAGTGGACACTCTCATCGAGGCGGCAACCGAGTTGATGCCTGCCGATCACCGCGACCCGAGATACTACACCGATGCATCCAAGACTGAGCTCAACAACGTAGGAGTGACCTGGGCGCTCGTGTGCGCCCTCAACTCCTGGCAACTCGACGCCGTCCGACACACCCGCCACTTTGACGCCTGGAGCAGTGGCGGCTGGCAGACCGGCGTAACGTCCAACAAGGACAGCCTCAACGGCCGCGACGAAGCCGTTGCGGGCGGGCGCGCCTGGCTCGAACGCTGCGAACAACTGGCCGGGCGCAAGGCCGGTTTTCCTCGCGATCCGCACCATGGCGCCCTGGCCGGTCGCTTCAAGCATGAGGACTGGCTGGGGGCCATCACGCTGGTCAAACGGCTCTGGGACCTGACCTACCTGCGGCCGAAGTTCGGACTCGCCGCGCTCCCGATGCCGAACACTCAGGGCATCGCCACCCATGAGCCCTTCAGCGACGACGAGCGGGCCGAGTCCCAGACTGACACCTATTTCGCTGTGGTCGCTTTGGATGGTGACCAAATCGGCAAGTGGGTCGCCGGCGATCATTGTCCAGACTTCGCTAGCCAACTAGCCGATTACACGGACGGCAGCGGTAATCCCCAAGGCGCGCGCACCTACTTCGCGCGGCATCTGAACGCCCTGCTCCGAACGCGCCGCCCGATTTCCCCGAGCTACCACCTCCAATTCAGCCAGAGCCTGAGCAATTTCGCCCTGCTCTGCGCGCGGCCCATTGTCGAGGCCTTCGACGGCCGCCTCATCTACGCAGGCGGCGACGACGTCTTGGCCTTGCTCCCGGCCGACACAGCCCTGGACTGCGCCCGGGCCCTGCGCCTGGCATTCCGGGGCGAGCGGGCTCTGAAGACCTGGCTTCAAGAACACGCCTGCCGGCTGCGCCATCGTCATGAAAGGGCGCAACAACGCGACCCCCAGGCAGACCGAGCCCCGTATTGGCAACAACTCGCGGCCGAGGGATGTCTGCTCGACGCGCCCGCGAGGGGCTTCGCCCAACGCCTGGACACCGTCGATCAGCAACAACACCCCATCCCCTTCCTGGTGCCCGGCCCCGCCGCCGATTGCTCGGTCGGCATCGCCATCGCCCACTTCAAGTCGCCGCTCCAGGATGTCGTCCGCGCCGCCCAGGCGGCCGAGCAACGGGCCAAGCGCGCGCTGGGCCGATCTGCGGTTGCCGTGACGCTGATGAAACGCTCCGGCGAGACCATCGAGTGGGGTTGCCAGTGGGACAGTGGCGGGCTGGAGATCTACGACGCGATGCTCGCTGCGGTCGAAACCGGCGGCGTCAGCAACCGGTTCCCCCACCGCCTGGTGGAACTGCTGGATGGCTACCTCACCAATACGACGCCGCTCGCCGCCACGAGCCTCGAACCGATTCAGGACTTTCCCGTCGCCGACATTGTCTTGCGTGAGTTCCGCCACGCCCTCGAGCGGCAAGGGCAGCGCAAGAACACCGAGTCGTTCCAGCGACTCGCTCGACTGGCCCCTGAGGCCAACCCCGGCGCCCCGGCTGGGGCTCTGGCTCGGTATCTGCGCCACGTTCAGCAGCGCGCCGCGTTGCACCGCCCCGCATTCGAGCGCAAGTTGGCCGACGCCCCCGTGGCCGCCCTCATCGGCCTGTGCCAAACCGTCGCCTTCATCGCTCGCAATCTCACTGAGGCCAGATCCGAAACTCCCTCCGTCTCCGCCACAGAAGGGTAATCCCTGCTGCTATGAACGCTCAATCCCAGCTCCACCAAATCCTCCTGCAACCGACCGACGTGCTCTTCTTCCGCGATGGCCGCCCCATGAGCGGCTCCCTCGCCGGCCACACCGCCGCCTGGCCCCTGCCCGACGCCACCAACCACGCCCTGCACGCCGCACTGCACCGGGCCCAGTTGGAGGCGAGGACCGGCGAGAAGCTGCACACCCACCGCCGCGGCCGCAGCGGGCACTACTCGAACGAGGAGGCGCATCGCGATCGCAAGTTCGGGGCACTCCTCACCGCGGGCCCATTCCCAGTCCACCTGGCCGGAGCGAACCGTCTGTCCGCAACCCCCACCGACGTCCCGGCGGACACACGCTGGTTCTTTCCCCGTCCGAGGGACGCCCAACTGGCCGGGAGCGTCCAGGCCACTCTCCAGCCAGTTCGCTCTCTGGCTAAGAACGGCGACCAAGCACCGTGGCCCGGCAGCAGTCTGCCAGCGCCGCTCGTCTACGCCGTAGCCAACACTCAACCTCCCGAGAAGGAAGCGGGCGGCGAACCGTGGATCAGCACGGAAGCCTTTGACGACTACTTGCGGGGCAACTCCTTCGAACCCAAGCCGGACGATCACGCCCCCCACTTCCTACGCGATACCGACCTGGCCGACCTCGAGCACAGCATCGGCATTGGCATCGATCCGGCCACCCAAACGCAGGACCAGACGAACTTCTACGTCGCCCATTACCTGCGGCTTCGCGAGCGGTTTCGTCTCGGGCTCTTTGCCGAAGCCATGGACAAACTCGATGGCGAGCGCAATCACAAACGCGATCTCCTGGCCGCCCTCCTCGAGGGACCGCCTCAGACCATTGTCGTCGGCGGCCAGCAACGGGTCTGCACCGCCTCGCGCACCGATGCGCCTGGGCGGTTGCCCTTGCCCAAGGGCCTGGGCGCCGCTGCTGACTTCATCGACCCGCTCCCCAACGGCCGGTTCGCCGTGAAATGGGTGCTCCTTTCCCCAGCGGTCTGGCCGCAGATCCAGCCGCTGAAGAAGGACGGTTCTCCCCAGAATCCGCACCCCGGCGGTTGGCTGCCCAACTGGGTCTACCTCGATTGGGACGTCGAGAAGCGAGCAGCGCGGCCCAACGACCGCAACGGCGAAGTCCTCTTGACCGTCGGTCCTGGTGTCCGCAAAGCCCAGCGCCGCGGGGGAGAACCTGGCTCGCGCATCGGCGCACGTCTCGTTGCGGCGATTGTGCCGAAGCCGATCGTCGTCACCGGCTGGGCCTTGGGCGACCCGGGCGCCCCTTCTGACATCGAAGATCAGAAAGCCGAAATCCGTTCAGGCGCCAAATCCACCCACCTCGCCGTCCCCGCCGGCGCGGTCTACTACTTCGAGGCTGGCTCCTCGGAGGCCGCCGCCGCCCTCGCCAACGCCCTCAACTGGCACGGCTCCACCGGCGGCTCGGAGATCAAGAACCGCCGCAGTACGCTGCTCGGCGAAAAGGGGTACGGGCTGGGTGTGTGCGGCACGTGGAGGTTCTATGGTGAATCCTGAGCGCGCAAAACAGCCTTCCCGCGTGGGGCAGAGCTCCGCTCTGCCGGTGGGAACCTCCGGTTCCCGAGGCGAAGCGCCGAGTCCCGCTCCCACGGCTGGCTTGCAGAGCAAGCCCCAACCGTCAGGTCGGAGACCTGACCCACTCGAAGGTCCCCGGACGTCCGCGCCGGTGACATTGAACAACGAACCAACTACAAACGAACCATGAATACAGAAGCCAAATCCGAAATCCGAAATCATAAATCGAAAATCCTCTACCTGTTCACCCGCACCCCACTCCACGTCGGCGCCGGCGCCAGCGTCGGCGCGATCGACCAACCCATCGTCCGCGAACGGCACACGGGCTTTCCGGTCATTCCGGCCAGCAGCCTCAAGGGCACGTTTGCGGATGCGTGGAATGACGGCTTGCTTGACGAGCAGAACGACCAAGGCCAAACAAAGCGGGTCCGTGTCAGGAAAGACGGCACGGCCAGCGACGCCGCTTGGCTGTTTGGTTCTGACAGCGACAAGCACGCCGCCGCAGGCGCCCTACAGTTTTCTGAGGCGCGCCTGTTGGCTTTCCCCATCCGCTCAGCCAGGGGCGGCTTCGCCTGGCTCACCTGCCCCCTGTTGCTCCAGCGGGCAGCCCGTGATGGCGTCATCCCGCCAGCGCGGCTCGAGAAACTGCCCGAGCCGGCCGACGACCATGCCATCTTCGATGCAGGCACGAACTCCAAGCTTGCGCTTGGGGACAAAGTCGTGCTGGAAGAATACACTTTCACGACTACCGCGTGGACGGGATTGACGGCGCTCGGCGGTGATCTGACCCAATTGCTGCCCTCCGACCGCATCTGGTCCGAGATCACCAATCGTCTCGTCATTCTCAGCAACGGTATGATGAGCTTCTTCGCTCAGAGCGCCTGCGAAGTGGCTCAGCATGTTCGGATCGACGACGAGACGGGCACCGCCGCTGGTGGGGCGCTGTTTAACCAACAAAATGTCCCCAGCGAAACGCTCTTCTATGCCGTCGTAAACGTGTTCAAGGGGCGAGGCGTGAAGTTCAAGGACAAGACGCCAGACCAAGCCATTAGGGCATTCCAGGGCCAGGACGACCAAGGCAAGAATCAGCCTGAGAAGCCTGGGGTCCGCAACGGCTCGGTCTTTCAATTCGGCGGCGACGCTTCCACGGGCCTCGGCTACTGCACTGTGCAACTCGGCGACAACCGGGAGGTGGTCAAGTGAAGAATCTCGAACAAATCCGCGCCGCGAACGCCATCGCCTGCGCAGACTCTCTGGAGCGGCAGGCGGTGCGCAAGTTGCCCGCGTTGGTTCTGGCCAACGGATTGCTGGCCGCTGCCTCCTTCAGTCTTGATTCCGAGAGCCGGAACGACATGCGGGCCATTTGGGTCGCTGTCGGCATTCACCTCCACCAGCGGGGGCATTTGAAGGCGGCGCCTGCCGGCGCCGATGACAACGCGAAGGTGCGCTCGGTTTTGAGAGACTTAGCCGGTCGCTCTTCGCTCGAGTTGCAGAACGCCACCGCCGAGGTGCTCGCCTATTTGGGATACCTCAAGCGGTTCACCCCGAAGCCAGCCGCAGAGCCGAACCACCCGGAGGATTGAACCATGCTCCCACTGCCACTGGACACTCGACGGGCCCTCGGATTGCGGGAGGATGGGGAGTCGGCCGTCGGAGTGGATGCTTGCGAATCTCGCTCGCTCCTCTGCGATCGCTACGCCAATCCGCAACTCAAGGAAGCCGACCGCAACGCTTTCTTCGCCGGGGTTGCCAAGCGGCGGGCGTGGACAAACAAATGCTCGGCCTGGCCCGACTTTCTGTCCGGCGGGCTCGGCCTGAAGCCGGACGGACTGCTCTTCGCCCAGCTCCGATCCCGTCTCCTGGTTAACATGGCGGGCGGGGTGATGGAGAATGCCGGCCTCTGCCTCGACCGCTTTGGTGTGCCCTACGTTCCCGGCAGCGCCGTCAAAGGGTGCGCCAGGCGCATGGCCATCCAGCGGCTGCTAGAAGAGCGCGAAGCGGGCAGGCGACCCCATGAACTGGCCGCGCTGCTCGTCAACATCGCACTCGTCGTCGGCTGGGGAGACACCGACTGGAAAGCTGGCCGCAGGCAAGGAAAGAACGGCCGGAAGGGTGAACTCCACTCCGATTTCGAATTCGCCTGCGGAGAAGGCCACTCGTGGCG
The DNA here is from genome assembly GCA_016871715.1 of Verrucomicrobiota bacterium. Lineage (GTDB taxonomy): Bacteria > Verrucomicrobiota > Verrucomicrobiia > Limisphaerales > J093 > VHCO01. The sequence goes on along the minus strand of VHCO01000328.1, from coordinate 73 downwards.
GTCTGTGCGTGACCTAGCGGTTCCAATCCTCCTCGAGAAGCTCGCCGTGCAGCCGCAACGCTCTCCTCGGGAA
>VHCO01000327.1 GCA_016871715.1 Verrucomicrobiota bacterium | reverse complement strand
GCTCTCGGTCGAAGCGCGCCGAGGCACCACCAGCGCCGGTGTCGTGGAAACCACCGGCCAATACGACTTGGACAAACGGGTCGGCGAATTCACCCTTAACGTCGTCAACCTGAACGAGCAAGTGCTCGAACCCGCCCTCGGACCCACCCTCGCCCCCCGACGCCTCGCCTCCCTAGCCCTCAACGGCTCCGGTTCGGTCCGCCTGAACTCCGCCACCGAAACCACCCTCGATGCGGAACTCGAACTGGCGCAACTCGCCGTGCATAACCCAGGCGCCCCTCGGCCGACCGACCCCATCGATCTGCGCGCCCAACTCGGCGTCACCCAGCGCACCAACAAGCTGGACCTCCACAAGCTCCTGCTGGCCTTGCCCCCAACACCCCGCGCCACCAACCAAGTCATCCTGCACGGTCAACTCGACCTCGCCTCAACCCATCCCAAGCCCAGTTCCCTTACCATCACCGCCGACGCCCTGGACTTCACACCGCTCTACGACGCCCTAAGCGCAGGTGCAGCCAGCCCAAACCAGGCCGTTGCCACCCCCGACCCACTCACACCCACCCAAACACCCCCACCTGCAGCCGCGCCAAGACCGCGTCGCTGGCCCGTCCAGGACCTCACCGCCGAAATCAAGGTAGCTCAGGCGTTCTTGCGCGAACTAGCCGCCACCAACTGGCAAGCCACGCTGCGCGTCACCAACCAACTCACCAGCCTGCGACCCTGCCAGTTCACCCTTAACGGTGCGCCCGTCCAAGCCGCCCTAACGCTCGACCTGGCCCAACCCGGCCAAAGCTACGACATCTTCCTGCGAGCCGTCCAAGTGCCTTTCGCACCGTTAGCCCAGAGCTTCGCCGCCGAACGGGCCAGCCAAGCTGCCGGCGACGTCTATCTGGACCTCCAACTCCAGGGCTTGCGGCGGGTCGAGCATGGCCAGCCAAACCCACTCGCGGGCCACCTTGACCTGAGCCTGACCAACCTCACCCTCGGGACCATCGGGCCAGGTACACAGCGCCTTCTGGGACCGGTGGTGGCCACCCTGGGCCTGAGCGAACTCAACGACGCACCCCTCACCTTGGTGAACCTGAACGCCGTGGCGACGTCCGGTCACCTTGAACTGCGCCAATTCCTAGCCACCAGCGACGCCATCTATGCACGCTCTCGAGGCATGGTCCCTCTGGCCTCAGCCTGGACACAATCCCGCCTCAATCTGCCGGTCCAACTTGCTATCAGCCAACTCTTAGCGACCAAACTCAAGCTCGCGTCCTCCGCACCGTCACCCCGCCCAGGCTACCTGTCCTTGCCGGACTGCGTCACGCTGACGGGTACATTGGCCCAACCGCAGAGCCAAGTTGACCCTGCGAAGCTGTTGGGCGTGGTCGTAGGCCTCGGGGCCGGTACTCTCAATCCCCAACCCGGCCAGTCCGTTCCTGGCGCCGCCCACCCGCCGGGTAGCCCCGTCCTGCCATCCCCTGCCACGGCCACTTCCGATGGGACCAATCTGCTGTCCCATCCCAGCCTCGGCCCGGGCACCAACGCCCCCCTCCGCCTGGTCCCGGGTGAACTCCTTCGCGGACCGGCCCCACCCCGCTGAATCGACCTTTGTCAACTGCTCGGTAAGACCGATCAAAAACATTGTAACAGAAGAATAGAAATTGACACTGACACAGTTGGAATCCATGGGTTTATCCCCCCCCGAGGCGACTCCCCAACTCCAGCTTTCTGATGGACCGCTCATGGACCCAGGTGCTGGTGCTGGTGGCCCCGGCACATTGCGAAGCGGCAACCCTCGCCCACTCGCCTCTCGCCTTCATCGAGCTCTAGGCTCTAGCCCCTGACCTCACCCTACAAACTTGCTCCTCCACCCACCAACCCTGCCCGGATACCCACCGGCCGCAGCCTGCAAGTAAAAGATGACAGAAGAATTAAGATTGACAGACTGGCGCACCTGCTCCGGGCCAGGGACGCGGACCGGCCCTACCCTGCCCTCTACCCTGCCCTACCCCCTACCCGCTTTCCCATGAACCGGCCGTACCGCCGGCTTCCAGTCGGCCCGACACCGGCCGGAAGACCGGCGGTACAGGTTCATGGCCCCGATGCGCGCGCCAAAGCGGGTGGAAGCTACCCATGGGGCCAAGCTCCCTGGGCGCCGGACCCGGCTTCTCAAGGCGAGGCCCGATGGCGGCGAGGTTGCGCTGCGAGCTTGACGCGGGATCGACCTTGTCCCGAACCTCTCGCCGACATGGAAACGGTTCTTGCCTATCTCCGAGACCACGAGGATCGGTTCATCCAGGAGCTCTGCGACTACATCGGGTTCCCGAGTGTCTCGGCACAACCGGCGCACCGAGGGGACCTGAGCGCTTGCGCCCATTGGCTGCGCCGACACTGCCACGACCTGGGGCTCGAGGTGCGGCTGTGCACCACCCCGGGACACCCCATCCTGTTAGCGGGCACACCCCGCCGGAAGGGGCGGCGAAAGCCCCACTTCTTGGTCTATGGCCACTACGACGTCCAGCCGCCGGAGCCATTCGAGCTTTGGAACTCGCCGCCCTTCGAACCCCGGCGGGTGGGCCGATCGCTCTTCGGACGCGGCGCCAGCGACAACAAAGGCCAACACTGGGCCCACCTGAAAGCCGTCGAGGCCTACCGGCGGACCGGCACGGAGTTGCCGTGCGATCTGACGTTCCTAATCGAAGGGGAAGAGGAGGTGGGCAGCAGTCATCTGAGCGCGTTCTTGCGGGATCACCGCGCCGAACTACGCTGCGACGCCGTGGTGATCTCGGACACCGGCATGCCTGCGCGCGGTTTGCCTGCCCTGACCTATTCTCTGCGCGGGATCGCGGCCCTCGAACTGAAGCTCACCGGCCCCGACCGCGACCTCCACTCCGGCATCTTCGGGGGCTCGGTCGACAACCCAGCCCTGGCGTTGTGTCAATTACTGGCCCAGTTGCGGGACCGGCGCGGTCGCGTGACGATCCCGGGTTTCTACGACGAGGTGGCGCCCCTAACACTCCACGAGCGCAAGGCGCTGCGTCGGCTCCCGTTCCATGCCCGCCAGTACGCGCGTTTCTTGGGGGTGCCCAAGTTGTTCGGCGAGCGCGGTTTCACGCCTTGGGAGCAACGCACTGCGCGTCCGACGATCGAGATCAACGGGCTGACCAGCGGCTACCAAGGCGCAGGCAGCAAGACCATCATCCCCACATGCGCCAGCGCCAAACTCACGCTGCGCCTGGTGCCCAACCAACAGCCAGAACGCACCATCCGCCACGTGGTCCGTCACCTCCGCCGCCTGACCCCGCCCACGGTGCGCCTTGAAGTCAGCGCCGGCCACGGAGCCGAGCCGTATCTGGTCTCACCCACGAGTGGGTACGCCCAGGCGAGCCTGCGCGCTCTGCGCTCGGCCTTCGGCCAGACACCGGTCCTGTTGCGCGAGGGCGGCTCGATCCCCATTGTCACGGCCTTCCGCAAGCAACTCGGCGCCGATTCACTCCTGCTGGGGCTGGCGCTGCCGGACGACAACCCCCATTCGCCCAACGAGAAGTTCGATCTCGATAACTTCGCCGCCGGGATGCGGCTGGGGGCGCATCTATGGCCCGAGTTGGCGGCGGCTTCGGCCAAGACGCCCCGGCGCGACTGAGCCCCGGGCGGCAAGGCATCGTCATGGTCTTACGCTGGCTTTGGTGCGGGTGGTGGATGGTGGCGCTGGTGGCCTGGGCGCAGGACAAGCCCAGTCTCCAAACCCTAGCCCAGGTCCGGAGCCTGCTCGGTCACGCCCGCGCCGCCCATGACCAAGATCAGCGGATCCAAGCCTTGGCCTGGGCCTCGAAGGCCATCCAACTCGAACCCCGCCACGCGGAAAGCTGGATGTTTCGCGGCCGCCTGCACGAGGCCTATCGCGATCATCAACGTGCCGTGGCGGACTACGCCCGAGCCGTGGACCTTGATGCCTCTTATGTCGAGGCCCGACTGCGTCGAGGTTTCGAACGATTCCGCCTCGGCCGCGTTGCGGCTGCCCTACTGGACTTCGACAAGTACTGCGAGTTGGCGCCTGCCCAGGCACCGCATCTGTGGCAGCGTGGCATCGCGTTGTACTGCCTTGGCCGCTATGCCGAGGCGCGCCGCCAGTTCGAGTCGCACCGAACGGTCAACCCGAACGATGTCGAGACCGCCGCGTGGCATTTTCTATGCCTGGCGCGGACCGACGGGTTGGAAGCCGCTCGCGCCGCCTTGATGCCCGTGACGGGCGACCCGCGGGTCCCGATGCCGGAGATCCATAGGCTCTATGCGGGCAAGGCCGAACCGGGGGAGGTGCTGGCCGCCGTCGCTGCCGACGAGGCCGGCGCTAAGGACCAAGAAGTGCGCCGCTTCTATGCCCATCTGTACCTCGGGTTGTTCCATGAGGTTGCGGGCGCGGTCGAGTTGGCTCGCACTCACCTCCTGGCCGCGGTGGCCGTGGCGGAGAAGAACGAGGCAACCGACTACATGGGCGATGTCGCATCGGTCTACACCGCTCCCTGGCGCAACGCAACCCACGCCCCGACCGTGGCGCCTTAGAGGACCGCCAAACAGGGAGCGTCACCCAGCGCGCTGAACCTGGTGGGCCACCGCAGTCCGCTCGAGCGAGCCTTGACCAGGCGGTCTCGAACCCACTTCCCCCTGCGTCCCCTCGCGCGCGGGCTCCGGGCTGCTGCTGGCCGACTGCCGGCCCTGGGGTCCTCTGCCTTCGGGATCGTCCCGGTTTCGGTGGGTCAAGTCCCGCTGGTGGAAGGCACCGCCCGCTGATACCAGAGGCGCGACTGATTACAGATGCGGCACACGGACAGCATCACGGGCACTTCCACCAGGACGCCCACCACGGTCGCCAGCGCCGCACCGGAGCCGGGGCCAAACAGCGTGATGGCAACCGCTACGGCCAACTCGAAGAAGTTGCTGGCTCCAATCAGGGCCCCTGGCGCGGCAACATTGTGGGGCATTCTAAACCAGCGCATCAACAGGTAGGCCAGAGTCGAGTTGAAATAGACCTGGATGACGATAGGCACGGCCAGCAGAAGTACCGCGGCCCAGCGCGCGGTGAGGTTTTCGGCCTGAAACGCGAAGATCAGCACCAGCGTCAACAGAAGGGCCAACACCGTCACCGGGTGGAACCTCGACAAGAACTCTCGCTGGAACCAGTCCTCACCACGGGATCGGAGCAGCAAGGTCCGCGTCAGCCAGCCGGCCGCCAGCGGGATCACGATGAAGACCACCACCGAAGTGATGAGCACTTTGGACGGCACCACCACATCGGCCACGCCGCACAGGAACATGACGATGGGCGCGAAGGCGAACAGCATAATGAGATCGTTCACCGCGACCTGCGCCAGGGTATAGACCGGATCGCCCTCGGTCAGATACGACCACACGAACACCATTGCCGTGCAGGGCGCCGCGGCGAGGATGATGAGGCCAGCGGTGTAGTGCCGAGCTGTCTCGGAGTCGATCCAGGCCGAGAAGACGTGCTGCATGAATAGCCAGGCCAGTAACGCCATGCTGAAAGGCTTGACCAGCCAATTCACCGCCAGGGTCACCATGAGACCTTTGGGCTTTTGGGCAATGCCGCCTAGTGCGGTGAAGTCGACTCGGGCCATCATCGGGTAGATCATCAGCCAGATGAGGACCGCGATCGGGACGTTGACCTGCGAACCCCGGCCGAACTCCCACTCGCTCAGCGCCGAGGTCAGGCCGGGGGCCAGCTTGCCCAAAGCGACCCCGGCAATCATGCACAAGCAGACCCACAACGAGAGATACCGCTCGAAGAAGGCCAGCCGCTTCACGCTGGGAGAGGCCGACTTCACGAGCGGCAGCGGCCAGGAGTCTTGGCGCCTTCCGCCGGGCCAGGGCAGCAATCGCTCTCCGGCTTCGGCGCAAAATCCCCGTGGAGAAAACGGTCCGCCAGTTTGAGGATAGCTTGGGCGGGGGCCTGTTTGACGGCTTGGGCCGTGTTGACCGCCGCGGCCAGGTCGTCCAGCGAGACACCCAGCTTGCGGGCCTGGTCGTAATGGTGTTTGAAACAGGGTTCACAATTGCTGGCGATGGCGGCGCCGATGGCCACCAACTCGGCCACCACCGGCGAGTACTGCGATGAGGCGGCGTCAGCAGGCCGGCACACTTGGGTCGGCTTGCTGGCCTTGATCTCCAGGCTGGTGATGTACTCGGAGGGTTTCGTTCCCGAAGGCAAATGGGTCATGATTCTTTGGTAAAGCGGGTCTTGCCACTCGGCCATCCCATCGACGTAGCCGGCCTTCGGGGTGAGAACGATTTGGCCGAGACCGGCCTCTTTCGCCATGCGCTCGGTCTCGGAGACCAACACGGCCCCGGCCACGCACCCGACCAACGCCTCGACCATTTCGAGCACCGCAGCCGGCAACGGCTTGAGCAGGGCCAGGTCGGACACTGCCACGCGACCGCCCGGCTTGAGCACGCGGGCGACTTCTCGCCACACCTGCGGCTTGTCCGGGGACAGGTTGAGGACGCAGTTGGAGATCACCACGTCCACACTGGCATCGGCAACCGGCAGGTGCTCGATCTCGCCGAGGCGGAACTCCACGTTGTCCAACCCGCTCTGTTTTCGATACGCCTCCGCGTTCTTGCGGGCCTTGGCGATCATGTCGGGGGTCATGTCCGTGCCGATGACGCGTCCGGTTGGGCCGACCTTACGCCCGGCGATGAACGCGTCGAATCCGCCGCCGCTGCCGAGATCGAGCACGACTTCGCCAGGTTGGAGCGCCGCCAGGGCGGTCGGGTTGCCGCAGGACAACCCCATGTTCGCCCCCTCAGGCAACGAGGCCAGTTCCTCCGCCGAATAGCCGATATACTTGGCCAACTCCTCCGCTTCCGGAGCGGGCGAGCCGCAGCAGCTCTTACCTCCGCTGCGCCGCTCGCTCCCGTGCTGGGCAATCTGGCTGTAGCCTTCGCGCACCTTCTGGCGCACCAGTTCGCAATCGTTGGGTGTGGTGTGGTTGCTCATAAACAAAATCTTCGTTTTCGGCACCGTTTCCTGCAGAGTTCTGCGGGATCGCGCTTGAGGATTCGCTGAAGCTTGGCTACGTCCTCGACGACCCGAGGATCGTCGGCCAGAACTCTGCACACCCAACGGAGGGCCTCTCGGGCGGCTTCTGGGACGTCCTTGCCGGGAAGGGAATAATAAATCCAGCGACCCTCCTTCCTGGAATCCACCAGCCCGCCTTGCTTGAGCAGAAACAAGTGTTCGGACATGGTGGACGGGGCCAAACCGAACAGTGCGGTGATCTGACAGGCGCATAACTCCTGCTGGCGCAGGGCAAGCAACACACGCACGCGGGTCTCGTCCGCCAGGGCCTTGGTGACATGGATGAGGTCGCGCAAAGCTGCTTTCGTCATTTCGCTTATTACCGAAATAGAATTAGCCTGGTGTCGCCCGCCCGTCAAGCGGATCGTTCCAGTAACCACGACGCGCCAGGGGCAATGCACGAAGCGTTCTGGGCTCGGCAAGGTGGCGGGAGAAGGATCGGCGTGGGCCTTGGCTTGGTGGCGTCTGCTGCGGCCAGATGTGGCGGGGAAGCACCCAGGGAGGCGAAAATGCCGTCCCTCCGGCGGGTTTTTGCGGCATCCAGGCAAAGCTCCGCCGCCAAGTTCGCTGAGAACTTCGAGGGTTGGCGGTCGCCCGAGGGCTCAGCTTCA
>VHCO01000326.1 GCA_016871715.1 Verrucomicrobiota bacterium | reverse complement strand
AGCCGAGCTTGCTGGACGCGCTCGACCGAGGTGTCAACGAGCTGGATGTGTTCTACGGGTGGGCAGACTACGACAACGACGGAGATCTCGATCTGTTCGTGCCGGACTGGAGTGCTTTCTTCGGGCGATCGGGCAGAAACCTATTGCTGGAAAACAATGGCAACGGGGCGTTCGCAAACGTCACTGATAGCCCGCCTGCCCTGGAAGGCGCCATCTCGATCTACGGAGGCTGGAGCGATTTTGACCGCGACGGCGACCTGGATCTGGTCGTGGCCAACGGCGGTGGCGTCGAGAGCGTCGCGAAAAACTGGTTTTACCTGAATGAGGGCGGAGGGGCCTTCACGAAGCTGCAGGACGAGGCGCGCTTCCCGTTCATTGCCGAATCGGCTTACTACGTCGTTCCCGTCTGGGTGGACGTCAACGACGATGGTTGGCAGGACCTTTTCGTCGTGGCCTGGCCTTCAGGCGTCAACCATCTCTACCTCAACACGGGCACGGGCGGCTTCACCAAGGTCGCGGACGATCCCATCGTCAGCGAATCCAACGCCTGGGGCGGGCCGGCGTGGGCGGACTACGACAACGATGGCGACCTGGATTTGTTCATCACGACTGGCGGACGCTTCTTCGAGACCGGACCAGTGAGACTATACCGCAACGAAGGAGGAGGGCGGTTTGCCTCGATGAGCGCCGCGGACGTCGGTCCACTTCTCAGCGAGGGCTCGCAATCGTATTCCTGCGCCTGGGGCGACTATGACAATGACGGTTGGATTGACCTCTATGTGGCCAACGGCTGGCGCAGTGCGGACCAGCGCCCGGATTTGCTCTACCGGAATGACGGAGACGGCACCTTCACGAAGATCACCCGCGGCAGTCCGGCCACGGAGCTTGGTGCCGGCATGTCGGCCAACTGGGTGGATATCGACAACGACGGGTTCCTCGACCTGTTCATCGCCAAACATCCCGTCCCAGACAATTCCCTCAACCGTCTTTACCGCAACAATGGCAATTCGAACCATTGGCTCTGCGTGAAGTGCGTCGGGACGGTTTCGCCGCGCTGGGGCACGGGCGCCAAGGCGCGGGTCAATGCCACGATCCGCGGGACACCGATGTGGCAACTTCGCCTCATCGACGCCGGCGGTTGGTCTTGGGGTGGCCAAAGCTTCGTCGCTCACTTCGGCCTGGGCGACGCGACCGTGGTGGAAACGCTGCGCATCGAGTGGACTTCCGGCCTCGTGCAGGAACTCAAAAACGTCGCGGTGAACCAATACCTGACCGTGACCGAGCCGGCCCGACTCCAGATGGCCGAGCCCGGCCAACTGCAAATGCAGTGCTGGAAAGACCTGGTCTTCGACATTGAAACTTCGAGTGATCTGCTGAAGTGGACGCCCGTAGTCACCGTAACGAATCTCAACTTGTCCGGCCGTGTCGAGTGGGCCGATCCTGAAGCTCCCGGCTCCTCGACACGCTTTTACCGGGCGGTGAAACAGTGACTCCCAGAGACGACCCAACTGCACCGAGCACAAGAAGCCAGGACATGAAAACCGATCTCATGAACACGCGCCGCGCCTTCAGCCTCATCGAACTGCTGGTCGTCATCGTCATCATCACGCTCTTGGCCGCGTTGTTGTTGCCGGTCTTGAGCCGCGCGAAAACGGCCGCCAACAAGGCCCGCGCCAAGGCAACCTCCGCCAGATCGGTGTCGCCGCCCAACTCGACATGGACGATTACAGGTGGTATCCAGCAGTCAGCCTCTACCCCTATGTGGATAGTTCCGGGCGCACTCTCGGCTGGAGTTGGCCGTATCTCGGCGGAATGAACTTCGCCGTCTGGACCTGCCCGCAACGGGATGCGAAACAGGAGGAGATACCGGTGTCTGCGAATGCCAGGCAATACTTCCCGGAAGAATTGCTTCGCGCCGTGGCTCGCGTGAATTACAGCGGACATACCGATTGGATGGTCGGAATTTCGAGCCGGATCCGGTGCGCAACGACCTGGGTGCCTATGGCAAGTGCTGCCGAAGGGAGTCGGAGATCACCCTGCCTGCGCCGAGCGGCGCCTTCGTGTTTGCGGACACCCACGAGCATTCGATTTCGTGTTCCCCGTTCACGCTGAGAGTCCCCGGCTACCCGGCGTTCCCGAGCCCACCGCTGTGGACATGGATTGAATTCCCCGCCGCGCGCCACAACCAGGGGGCGACGGTCAGCTTCGCCGATGGCCACGCCGAGACTTGCCATTGGCGCGAACCGAACACGCTGAGGATCGCGCGGGAGCCGCCGTGGATCTTGTTTAGAGACGCGGCGGAACCCTACGGCCGGGACCTGGCCCGCTTCATCAAAGCGGCCCGCCCGGTCAACGAAGCGGAGTATCGCCGGCTATTCGGCGCTCAGTGAGGGGCGGTTCGTCAACCCGCCCTGTATGCGTGCCGCCGGAAGTCGTCGCACGCCGCGACGACTTCTCGGACCGCGACCGGTCCCCGGTCGCAGGAGCCTGGCGTGTGCGAGAACGGTCGAACAGCGCGGATCCCACCTGACCTGCAGGGGTTCCTGCCCGCCGGGACGGCGCGCGGTCCGCGTTGGTTGCGGCTTGGGCACGCTGCGAAGAATGCGGCGCTCTCACGAGACGCCGCGACAGGGGAGGTATTCCCCAGGACGACGTTCCCAATCAGTTGGCAGCCTCTGCAGCGGGTCGCTTCAGCTTGGCCAGCGCTTGTCGCCCTTGGCCGTCGAGCGGAGGAAACACATCCAACCCTTCTGCCGTTGCGAGCGCCTTGAGCGTTTGGTCGAAGGACAACAGCCGAGTCGCGCCGGATAGTCTCGCCGATGCCAGGATGGCCACGTCCAAAGTGCCCAGCGTTGCTCGGTGCGAGTATTTGGCGAAGAGTTCGAAGGCGTCGCGCCGAACGAAATCCCAGTTCATCGGATCCAGGTAAATCAATCCGTTGAAGTCCGCCAGGAAGCGGCGCCACTCCTCGGGTTCAGCTTCCTTTGCTGTGCGTGAGAAAACATTGCGCGCCTCCAGAAAGACGACGTGCGAAATGGCCAATTGTCCGCCGTGACGACGCATGAAGCGTTGGACAATGGTCTCACGCCTTTGTTGCTCGGGGTCCGGCGACTCGAAGTAGAGCGCCTCCAGCCAGTTCGTGTCTGCGAAATTCATCGCCCGGCGCTCCGGACTTCATCCGCCGTGTAGCGGAAGCGCCGCCGGGGCCGGCGAAAGTGCGCGTCCCAATCCGGGGCCGGCTGGTCCAGCGCCTGTTCGATCAACCCGTTGAGCCAGCGATTCAGGTTGCCGCCGGATTTCTTGAGCAACTCGGACTTCGGGCGTCGCAGTCGGATTGTAATCGTTTCGGTCATACCGATCCTGTACCACGGCACGCTCTTTCCTGTCAACCTGCTCGGAAGAAGGGACCGAAAAAGCCGTTTAACCGGTAGAGTAGAGAGGAAAGCACGGAATGAAAGGCCCACAGACCAATGACCGCCGCTCCCCTCTCCCTCGTCGAACCGGACATGGAGATTTCCCCCATCCGGCTCTCGCCAGAGTCGTCTCTTCCATAAAGCATTCACAAGGCAACCAGTCCCAGACGGTCCAGGTGAGCATACAGGCTGACGCCCGCTCGGGCGCGCCAGCCCCGTTGGCTGCGACGTTGCAGATGCCGCCCCAGCCGATACCGCACGAAGTGATTGAGCTGACGAAATGCCTTCCGCGGATAGCCCAACTTGAAGTAGTTGGACCAGCCCCGCAGGTGACGGTTCACCCGGCCAATCAACTCCGGCAGGGGCGTATGACTCTGGTGCGGGTTGATCAGCCCGCGCAATGCTTCCCGTTCCCGGTCCATCGTCTTGGACGACGGCTCCAGATTCCAGTAACGCTGGGGCCGACCGTATTGGTCGCGATCATACCGAAAGGTGTAGCCCAGGAAATCCAGGCTTTGGCCCGATTGCTTCAAATCCACGATCCGAGTTTTATCCCGGTTGATTTGCAGGTCCAGCCAGCCTTCCAGTTTGCCCTCGATCCAGTCCCGCAACTGCGGACTGATGTAGCGAGCCAGGACGACGAAGTCGTCCGCGTACCGGATCAGCTTCGCTTTGGCCCATTGCGCCGGTCCATCTCCTCGTTGGAAGAGGTGATCAAACCAGTGCAAATAGACATTGGCCAGCAACGGCGAAAGCACTCCACCTTGGGGGGTGCCCCGGTCGTTGCGTCGCACTGTGGGCGGTTGACCCCGTTGGGGCGGTTCCACCACCGGCGCCTTAAGCCACTGTCGGATCAGTCCCAGGACCGAACCGTCCACCACGCGCATCCGCACGCAAGCCATCAGCTTATCGTGGGGAATGCTGTCGAAGTAGCCGGCCAGGTCCGCGTCATACACCGCCGTTTGGCCTTCCTTCAGGTGCTGTTGGATGGCGCGCAAGGCATCGTGCGCCGATCGTCCGGGCCGAAACCCGTGGGAGCAGTCTTCAAAGTCGGCTTCAAAGATCGGCTCCAGGATCAGCAACACCGCCGCTTGCACCACCCGGTCCCGCACCTCCGAATGCCCAACGGCCGCAACTTGCCATTGGCCTTCGGGATATACACCCGCCGCACCGCTTGGGCACGATAGGTCTTCTCCTTCAGGCTCCGCTCGATCTCGGACAGAAACGCCGTTTCGCTTTCCGGCGTCGCGATGATCTGTTCGATGCTCACTCCGTCCACGCCCGGCGCACCGCCGTTGCGCCGCACCGCATCCCATGCGGCTTGCAGCACGTCGGTCCGATACACCAAGGCGTAGAGACTGTAGAAGCGAAACCGCTTCTGTTGTTTGGCTTTCTGGCCCAGCTTCTGTCTCAGTTCCCGAAGGCTCGGCGGCAGGATCGCTTCCCGAAAGGAAAGTTCTTCCACCGCTTCTTCTGTCTTAGGAATGGATGCCATCCCAATCAGCTCCGGGTTCCTCTGACTCGGCTTGACTCTGGCCAGGGCTCCTTCGCTCCCTGCCGACTTGATCGGCAGATCGACGCTACTATGAGCCCCTCCGACGCCGCGATTCGGCCCCGCCAACGGTTATGGCTTCCCGCCAGGGGTGGTTCTGCCTTACGGGCCAGAACTCCGAACCGGGCCTCCCAAGTTCCCAATGGTTCTTTCCGCGCGCGCTGTCTCCTTCCACCCCGGGGAGTCCGGTCGGTGCATGGGATCGATTCTTCCCGACCGATGCTGGCTTCACCATCTTTGGCAGGCTGGCCACTCCCAGTTTTGCGTAACGAGGCCGAACCGAGTTCGCGGGACGCTACGGCTCGCGCGTTGGCCTGTTTCATCACGTCGAGCAGCTTCTGGTCCGACCATTGGAGCAAGTCGCGCGAGCTGGCATAGCCGATGCCGTGCTTGTTCCACGCGGTCGTCCAGACCATGTGAAACGTGCCGTCCGGTCCCCGGATCAGATTCGGATCGCGCATCAAACCACCGCCGACTTTCGGGGCGAGAAACGATTTCTCGTTGCGCAGCGCCTTCCACTCGTAGCCGTCGCAGCTCCACGCGAGATGCAGCCCGTCCTCGCCATTTTTGCGGAACGACGTGAAGAGCAGGACGGAGTCGCTGGTATCGGAGGCAGGAGCCGCACCGGGGTTGGCGGTGGTCAACGCGAGGACGATTGGGACGAGTGGAGCACTTGATCTCATGGTCGGAGTGAGCGTTTGATTGGATGTGAAGGTGGCAAACCCCGTCGCGCTTGAGAAGCCCAATAATCCCGGAAGCCCATTCTGAGGCGTGTGAGTGTCTTTGGGGAGAACAACCGCACGAGTTCACCGAAAAGGGTGTGGCGCTTTACGCAAAGGCGTGAACGGTGATAGACTGCACGGCATGAAAGCAACGTTGTCCGAACCCGAGACCGTGACGCGCAAAGGCAAACCGGTTTCCGTCATCATCCCCATCAAAGACTACGAAGAACTCCTGGAGCGGGTTGAGGATTCTGACGACGTGGCGTGGCTCAAGCGCGCCCGCAAGAAGCCGCTTCAATACCATGACACCTGAAAATGCTCCTCTACCTCGACAACAGCGTTCTGAACCGCCCGTTCGACGACCAGCGCCAGCCGCGCATCTGGCTCCAAACGCTCTCGTTCAGTCTGGTGCTGACGCTGATTGAATCAGGCGAGGCGGCGCTGATTCACTCGCCCGTTCACGATTTGGAGAACAGCCGCAATCCCTTTCCGCTGCGCCAAATGTGGATTGAGAAGTGTCTGCGATTGGCCGCGCAGAACGTCGCGCTCTCGGACAGCATCAAAAAACGCGCGCTCGCGTTGGAGCAGAGCGGCTTCAAAGCCCTTGATGCGCTTCATCTCGCCTGCGCCGAAGCCGCCGGCGCGACCCATTTCCTGACTTGTGACGACCGCCTGATTCGACGATATTCAGGCCAGATGATTGTTCAGACACCGGTGACGTTCACCACCAGCCTGACGTAAGAATATGAGCGTGACAGTCCAAAACGAATCCGCGACCACTGCCGAAGCGGTCGAAGTGCTGATGGAGCGGCTGCCCGCGTCCAAAGTCGTGCGCCTGCTTTCCTCCTGGCAAATCGGCCAAGGCGATTACATCAAGCTGCGCGACGAACTTTTCGCCGGAGAAACCGTGGACAGTCTCTTCGACAAAGCGAAGACTGCGAGCGGCAGCAAGTAATCGCGGACAAGAAGCGCTGATTCACGCTGATGCTCCAACGGACCAAAAGGTAATAGCCCAGGGTTGGAGCAACGCGACTACCCTGGTTTCACGTCCCAAAAAACAATTCTCCCTCTCCTCATCGAACGAGGAGAGATCTGGGGTGAGGGGTCGAATTAAACCGTCTCGCAACCGGCGAACAGTTGATTCCAATGTGTTTGCACTTGTGCCCCACCCAGCCCTTGCGGGCTTTCAGCGGTCAGACCCTGGCGTCGAGAGTTGCTTCACGAAGGTGAGTGTGATACAGGTGTCTCACCATGAAGACAGCAACGGTGCGCGAACTGCGAAACGAGTTCGGAAAACTCTCCAAGTGGCTTGACCGGGGTGAGACCGTACAGATCTTCAAGAGCGGTCGTCCGTTCGCCCGGGTGGTGCCGGAGCCGAAGAACCCGAGGACATTTCTCGGCGCTTGCCCCAGCCCTGACCCTCTGCCACCGGACATCGACGACCCCGTGGCCGTGGATTGGGAGGCAGCCCAATGACCTATTTGTTGGACACGGGCGTATGGCTGCGAGGTGTCAACCAGATGGAGACCATTCCCGCTGAAGTGATCGCGCTTCTGCAAGGGCGCGAGGCAGTCTTTGGACTGAGTGCGATCAGTCTCTGGGAAGTCGGGAAGAAGGTCCAGATCGGGAAACTCACGCTTCCCAAAGACCTCGCGGGATGGTTCGCGGATGCGGTTGCCCCCAATGTGAGCGTGATGCCGTTGACTCCCGAGATTGTTGCCAACGCCATGCAACTGCCGGACTTCCCCGTTCGCGACCCGGCCGACGAACTGATTGTGGCCACGGCCCGCGTGCATCGGCTCACCTTGCTGACCACGGACACGAAGCTGAGGAACTACCGGCACGTCAGAATCCGTTACTTCACGCCGGCAACCGCCAAACCGAGTCTATGAGCATGCAATGGGGTCAGGACCATATTGTTGATTCCTGTGAGAGGGGGGTAGTTCTTCAGCAGCGTCCCGAGGCCGCGGGAATGATCCGGGGGGGCTCGTTGCCCTAACGGTTAGAGGAGATAATAGACGGACGGACCT
>VHCO01000325.1 GCA_016871715.1 Verrucomicrobiota bacterium | reverse complement strand
CCTGTCCATTTAACCGTTAACCGTGTGCCCCTTGCCCCCGGCCCGTTAGGCCGTACCCATCCCATCCCTTGTCCGCCACCCAGACCGACCACGGGTCGCCGGAAGCGGCGGGACGGCGGTCAGTCCTGGCGGGTCGGGGTCGCAGCCGTCAGCACTTCGCCGCCCAGGGTCACCCGCAACAAGGCCTGGCGCGTGGAGGTCTCCGGATACGTCTGCGCTAGAAGCCGTACCTCGGCGAGGTCGGCGGTATCCACCAACCGCCCAAGCGCTTCGGCAGCGGCATGACGTGTGTCGGGCGCATTGTCCAGGTCGCGCACAATCCCCAACAAGACCGGCACCGCCCGCGCGTCACCAATCCGGCCTAGCGCCCACGCCGTGGCTGCGCGCCAACAAGGGGTCAAGTCGTTGTGCAGGAACAGCACCCCAGGCCCCAACGGATCCGGCCTGCCCAGGGCCGCCTCCGTGGGCGACTGTTCCAGGGCCGCCAGGAGCGAATCTGCCGACGCAGGCTCAGCCAGGTTGCCCAGGGCGCGCGCCAGGAAGAAACAGACCCAGTGCTTGGCCGGCAAGGCCAAGACCACCGGAATTCCGGTGTCGAACACGCGCGGAATCGAGGTGGGTAGCGCTCGGTACCGGTCGTAGGCGGCGCGGATACGAGGCTCAAACCGCCTCTCCCGACAGACCAAACCCAGGACCTGGGCGGCGCGATTCTCGGAGTCGGGTTTGCCCGCCCACGCCTGGTGGGTCGCCGCGATGGCCTGGGCCACCTCCGGGTCCCGTGCGGCGCCCGGGTCGCCCAAAATGGCCAAGCACGTCTCGACGACGCGAGCCTCCGCACCCGCCCGACGCAAAACGCGCCCCACCAAGACCTCGTAATCGTCGTTCCCCAGCAAGAGCGCGCGGTCCGGGTCGGTGGGGAGCGACCGCACCAAATGAGCGACCAGGTTGCGCCCCTCCAATGAGCCGCTCGCATCGAGCCCCTCGAGGAGATAAAAGTGCACCGGTGCCGCATGACAGGCAATCAGGGCGTCGTGGTCCCCGTACCACGCCGTGTGCTGGAAATAGTCGGTCAGCCTAGTGAAGGCCCGCGCCGTGGCTGTGGCGGCCCCCGGCGTGGCGATCCACCCCAGCGCCTCCGCGGCGGCCTCCGCCAGAAACAGGTTGCCTCCCGGCGGATTGGCGTAGCGCTCGAGCGTGTCGGCCAACAACGGGACCGCCTCCGAATCCTGCAAATAACCGAGGGCGCGCGTCGCGGCTTGGAGCGTGCGCGGGTTGGCCTCGGATAGGGCATTGAACATGGCCCCATCGCCCTGATGGGTCTTGCGCCACTCCGGATAGGGATTGTGCTCCCGCTCGCGCGAGACGAACTCACGCAGTGCGGCGCGCGCAGACGCCCCCCCAACGTGGCCCAGCGCCACCGCGGCGCGCCGCACCACCCCACGGTCGCGGCTCTCCATTCGACGCACCAGGGCGGCCTCGATCACATCCCAGTCCGTGCCGGCGAACCACGCCCGCCACCGCTCCGCCTGGCGCCGACGCTCGCTCGATTCGGTGAACGGATCGAAGCTCGGGCGGTGGCCGGTGAGGTTCTCGATCGCTACCGCGGCGGCCTGGCCCACCAACGGCTCGACGTCCGTCAGCGCATCGAGCAAAGGCGGCACCGAGTCCCGCGTCCCGCAGGCGGCCAGCGCCAGAGCAACCGCCACACGCACCTCCCGGCTCGAATCGTGCAACCGCTCGACCAGCGCCGGCGCCGCCATCCGGTCGCGAAACAGCGCCAACCGCTGGGCCGCGGCCAACCGCACACCCGCCTCGAGGTCCTGCAACTCGGAGGTCGCTGCCGCCACGTGCTGCGCCCGAGTGGCCAACGAGTCCGCCCCTTCCGCGTAGCGGTTGATCCCCGCCACTTCGCGGTAGCGGTCGAACTGTAATTCCATCAAGCCGGTTACCGCCGCGTTGTTCCCCCGGAACCGATGGGGCCGCCCCTGCCCGACCAGCTTGAGGGGCCGCGACTGCAGCGCCTGGATGACGGGCAAGGCCGCCACCGGCGCGCCTTGGCGCGGATGGTGGCAGCCCACGCAACCCCGGTTTTCGCCCGGGCGCACATAGATCCAGGACATCTCGTTCAGCTCGGAGCGGCCTTCCGCGTCCACGGCCTGGAAGGCGATCGCCGTGTTGGCTGGCACCTCGACCGCAAACGACCCGTCCGGAGCCAACGGCACCGTCCCCAGTTCGATCACTTCGCTGCCGGCGTGGACGATGTACGAATGCGATGACCGCACCGTTAGCCCCTGACCCGCCAGCACGCGCACCGCTCGCACCTGGTCCCAGCCGGCGGTCGTGTTCTTGGTCAAACGAACGTCTTGACAGAAGAAAACGCCCGTGGCCTCGGGGTGCTCTTCCTGGTCCCGCGCCACCTGCTGCGGTAACACCGGCGGCCGAACCCGGGGCCCCCAATAGACCGGCGAATGGATCGCGCCCTCCTCCGCCGCGTACAACCGCACGACCTGGTCGCCACCGCCATCCGGATCCACCAAGGCCAAACGCGCGAACTGAAACTCATGCGCCGGGCGCGCTCGCCGCGACGCCAGATCCGCGGCGGAAATGGGGCGTGGCAACGTGCACAGCAAGCGCCCGTCGGGCAGCGCCGCCACATCCCCGGCCTGCAGCGGCAAGCTGAGCCAATGCGCCGGCGCAAAACCCGGCCGCCCCACCACGATGCTCGAGCCCGTAGCAAACGCCACCCGGCCGTCGGGCAACGGCGCGGGACTGCCGCAGTTGAACGCCCGCAGCCGGTTCCCGTACTCAGGCCCGAGGTCCAACCCGAACTCTGTGTAGCCAATGGTCCCATCCGGATGCAACGCGTGCAGGAGCGTTTCCACCTTGCCACGATCGAAGAAGTTGTCCGAGCGAATGAACAAGATCCGGCCGTCCGCCATCACCTCCGGTTCATTGTCGAAGATGAACGTGTGCGTCAGCGGTCGGATCTCGCCCCCGGCTGCATTCATCACGAACAGCGCCCGCGAGGGTGGGTTGTGGTATTCCTCGAACCGACCAATGCGCGTCGAGGCGAAAACAATCCGGCCATCCGGCAACTCCGCAGGATCGATGTCGTGAAATGGACCGTCGGTCAACTGCTCCAGTTCCCCGCTCGCCGCCGACCACCGGTAGATGTGAAAAAAAGCCCCCCCAGCCCGCACCATCGATACCAAGATCGAGCGACCATCGAAAGCGACACTCGGCGACCCGATGGCCCCTGCCCCCGCGTCCAACAGCACCCGCGGCGGCGTCCCCGGCCGCGCCGGGTCCAGCACGTACAGCTTCCGGCCCACCTTGACCGGCGCCGGTAAGTCATGCTCCGGGAAGGCTCGCGAATGGTGCGGGTTGAAAATCGTGACCGTGAGACTGTCCTGACTCGTGCCCGTGTGCGACGGGGGACGATACAGGCTGCAGTCCTCGCCCAAAAACACGATGGCCTCCGGCCACGGATAGTCCGCCGCCGGGGTCACCTCCTGGACCGGCCTGGGCACAGGCCGACCCCCGAGCAAAGCCGCCACCTTGTGTTGCGCCAGGGCCTCGTGCACCGCTCGCCGCGCCCCATCCACCGGCCTACCCGCCCGCACCGCCTCGGAACCCGCGACGATCCGCCCCCAAGGGGCCACCCCGTACTCGCCCACCACATGCGCGGCCCGCCAGGCCCCGTCGTCACCCGCTCCCTGGGCCCAGTCCGCCACTTCCACATCCAGACATCGCCAGGATTCGTCGCTGACCCACGAGATGAGCTGGCCTTCGGCCAGACGCACCGCGCCCTTGACCAGCAAACCGGCCGGCCCCGGCGCCGTGTTGATCGCCTCCACCGCAATCAGGTTCGCCCCAGCCACCAAGAGGCTCGTCACGTCAAACCGCTTCGCTCGGTTCCACGCGTCCGGCTGCGGCTCGCTCTCCCCGGCCAACCGGCCGTTCACATACAGGGTATAGAGGTTGTCCGCCGCAATCAGCAGCTCGCCCGAGACGATCCGACCCGCCCCGGGCAACTCGATCCGGGCGCGGAACCAGTTCGGACCGGCTGGAAAACTCTGCGAGATCGGCATCGGCTCCTGCGAAAACCAAATCCACTTCGCCCCCTCGAAACCCAGCGGCTCGGCCGTCGCGCAGACCCCGAACCAGCCCACTACCAACGCCCGGGCCCAGCCCAGCCGCACGCCTCTCCCATCTCCCGACCGACGCGGTAATGCGTAAACGCCGTTCACGGTTGCCATGCGCAGACGTTACCCCCCACCCCAACTGAAGGGAAGCACATCGTTTCCTCACCCACCCTCGGCGAGCACCCTAACTCCCCCCCGCCGACAGTACCTTCAAGATCGCCACCACGTTCAGCGCCGCCTTCGGCACGAACGAACTCACCTCGACGTACTCCGGGAGCTTCGACCCGTCCGCACTGCGCTCCGAGCAATGATCGTGATCGCCATGCGGCCCCAACCCGTCGATCGTCGGCACGCTCTGCCAGAGGAAATTCCCATCGCTCAACCCGCCCCGCTCCTCGCCCTCGACCTCGAGCCCAAGCTCGGCCCCGGCCGCCTGCCACACCGCCAACAACGCGTCCGTGCCGGCGTTCCGCGCCCACGGCGGACTCTCGCTCACCAACTCGACCGACACCCGACAGCGGTATCCGTCCAGCGGACTGGCCACCTCGCCCTCCCCGCCCAGGGCCAGCAACTTCGCCTGCGCCTCGGCGTAGACCTTCGGCGAAAAGGCCCGGAACTCCCCCTCCGCCGTCGCCTCGTGCGGCACGCGGTTCAGCCCCGCTCCACCCCGCACCAGCCCCACATTGACAGTGAGGTCTTGGCCGTAATCCGTCAGGGCGGCAGCCCGGTCCAGCGTCCGCGCCAACTGCACGATGGCATTCGCCCCCTGCGGATGCTTCCCGCCGGCGTGCGCGCCCCGGCCATGCGCCGTCACACGCCACACCCCCCGCCCCTTCCGAGCCACCACTAACCGCCGCACCGACCCCCGCCGACCCTCGGCCTCGAACACCAGCGCTGCCCGCGTGCCCGCGTCCAACCGAGCGCGGCACAACGCGCCGAAGTCGTGGGACAGCGTTTCCTCGGACGAATTCAAGAACAACCGCCATGTCGTCTGCCGAAAAACCTCGGGCTCCAATTCCCGCAACGCCCCCAACACCAACCACATCATCACCGTGCCGCCCTTGATGTCGTGTGTCCCCGGCCCAAAAATACGGTCCCCATCAGGCTGCCAGTGAAAGCCGTTGCGCGCCTCTTCCTCGGGCGGAAACACCGTGTCCAAATGCGAAACCAGGGCCAGCGCTCGCTGTGTCGGCCCTTCCCCGGCCCGCGTCAGTATCAAATGATCGCCGTAGGCAGGCTGGACCGAGGGCACCGACTCAGCCCGAAAACCGAGCGCCGCAAAACACTCGCTCGTCAGCGCTGCAAGACGGTTCACCCCCGCGCGGTTCTCCGTCCAGCTATTGATCTGCACCATCTGCCGAAGCCACTCGAGTCCCGCCGGCAGTTTGCCCTCGAGGAATCGGTACAGTCCGTCGGCGTTCAACATGCACGGGAGAGTGTGGACGGCACGCCCCCAGGTCAATGGCGTTCCCTGGCCGCTCGAGGTCCCCACTCCGCCACGCGCCCCAACCTGACCGTTCGCCCCGCCAGTCTCCGCCAATCCCCGCACGACGCACCGCTCCAGGCGCGCCCGTCGCCCCCGGGCTCTGCCGCCGGGCCTGACCCACTGCGCGCGCTCTGGACTCGACACGGCGCCCCATTCAGGTCCACTTGCAGCCCGAATGCTCGCAGACTCGTGCCGATGACGACAGCCCCGGAATCGAACCACACCGACTCGGAGACGGTGCCCGGGTTGGGCAACGCATACCTGTTCGCGGTGTTCAACGCGCTTTCCTACCAGATCGTGCTGGGCAGCCCCATGATCCTGTACGCCAAACACCTCGAGGCCAAAGCGACCGTCCTCGGCATCATCGCCGGCATGATGCCCCTGCTGGTGATCTTCCAAATCCCCGCCGCCCACCACATCGCGCGCGTGGGCTACAAACGCTTCGTTCTCACCGGTTGGAGCGTGCGCGTCATGATCATCTTCTTGATCGCGCTGGTCCCCCTCACCGGAGCTATTCTCGATGCCACCGGCCGCATCGGGCTCATGCTCTTCCTCCTCTTCGGCT
Organism: Verrucomicrobiota bacterium; assembly: GCA_016871715.1. Taxonomy (GTDB): domain Bacteria; phylum Verrucomicrobiota; class Verrucomicrobiia; order Limisphaerales; family J093; genus VHCO01. The sequence goes on along the minus strand of VHCO01000325.1, from coordinate 1,542 downwards.
TTAACCTCTCCCGCGGCATCTCGAGCGCCGCCTGGTTGCCCTGGATTACCGCCCTAGTCCCCGCCACCATCCGCGGCCGTTACCTGGCCCGTGACTCCGGCTGCGTCAATGCGGCCAGCGCCCTCACCCTCTTCCTTGCGGGCCTCGTGCTCGGCCAGACCCCCCAGGAGTGGCGCTTCGCCGCCCTCTTCGCCTTTAGCGCCCTGATGGGCCTGGCCAGCCTCTCCTTCCTCAAGCGCGTCCCCGACGGGCCTGAGCCCGAACCGGAGAACCGCAACCCCCAACCGGTCCCCTGGCGCGCGATCGCCGCGCACCCGCCCTTCCGCAAACTGCTCCGCTTTAACGTGGCTTGGGCCATCGCTTACGGCGGCCTAGGCGCTTTTACCGTCGCTTACCTCAAGGTCATCGCCGCGCTCAACGAAGACTACATCCTCTACGTCACCGCCATCTCTTACTTGGGCGGCCTGGGTGGATTGGCCCTGTTCGGCTCGCGCCTCGACCGACACGGTAGCAAACCCATCTTGTGGGTCTGCCTCCTGGGCTGGGTGCTCGAGTTGGTCGGCTGGGTCCTCTTGTCCGGCGGCCTCGTCCCCCCACGGGCCTGGTTCGTCCTCCTGCTGGGCGCCTGCATGGGCCTTGGTTACGCCGTCTTCGCCATGGCGAATACCCGCCTCGCCATGGCCACCATCCCCGTCCTGGGCCGCGACCACTTCTTCGCTCTGTTCTCCGTCGTCTCCAGCCTCACCCTGGGCATCGCCCCCATCCTCTGGGGCCTGCTCATCGACCTGTTCGGCCCGCGCCAACTCAACCTTGTCGGTTTCGATCTCAACCGCTACAGCCTCTTCTTCCTCCTCGTCCTTGCCGCGTATCTCGTCACGCTCGCCCTCTGTCGCCCACTCGAAGAACCGCGCGCCGCTAATGTCCCCGCCTTGCTCCGCGACCTCCTCCGGCGCGGCCCTTTGCGCAGTTGGATCCGTTTCTGGCCTCGCGGCTGAGCCGCGCCTGGCCTTCACGAGATCGCCTCGACCCGCAAGTCGCGCAACGCGCTCAGCCCCGCCAAAACGGTCCACCCCCACCCCGAATCGGTCGCGCCCCACTCCGCCGCTTCACCCCAAACCGCTCCCGGTGCGCCAGCCACACTGTATCCACAAACCCCTTCGACCCCAACACCACCCCGTCCGTCATGTGCCGTATCCGCATCCGCAACACCTCCCCCACGCTCAACTCCCCACCCCTCTTCAACACCCGCAGAATCTGTTCCCGACTCAACGCCACCTTCCCGCTGCTCCCAGACACCCCCCCACGCACAAACAACCGCCGCCGATACTCCGCACCCACATCCTTCCACTCACGCTCCTTCACCCTCGCCGGCATCGATTCCTCAGCCCCCGCTGCAGCCTGCGCGCCCGCCAAGAACGGAGCGCGGGCATCTTGCCTGCGGGCCCCTGCCACTGCCTCTTCCCGTGTTGCCCCCCCCCCCCGGGCCCCCCCCCCCCCCCACCCCCCCCCCGCGCACCCCCCCCCCCCCGCCCCCGTGCCAAC
>VHCO01000324.1 GCA_016871715.1 Verrucomicrobiota bacterium | reverse complement strand
TTCGCAGCGGTAAACGTCCGACCAGATCGTGTATTGGATCGTGGCCGGGATACAAATCCACCGCTCGACCTTGCCCACGTCGAGCTTGCCCCAGTCGTCGTCACGCGGTAGGTCCGTGACCGGATAGCCGAGCCGCTCCTCGACCTGGGCTTTGGTCAGCAACTCCCAGGTGCGTGTGGCTTGGGCGTCCCGCCCAAGCTCTTGCGGGAACAGATCCCCGCATGCGTTCTGCGGCGCTGAGCATACGGGCGGGACGCCCGTGCCACGGGCGGCCTGGCCATCCTGGCCAGAGTTCGCGTCTGGCGCCGCGCCAGGGGCGTACAGATGCAGCAATAAGCCGGCCGCGCGGCCCAGCCAGTTCCAGCCCTTCAGCCCGGCTTTCGCCGCGTTGTCCAGGGCGTAACGCACCTGCCGCTCGAAGTCCAATTGGTCGCGCACGAGGTGATCGTAGTATTCGTCCTGCCAGAACTTCCCCGTGCGGCCAAGGAGCTTGTTGGCTTCCTTGGCGGTAAAGGATTTCCAGGCGTGCAGGATAGCCGGCAGGGTGTGGTCAGCCAGGGGCTGAAGCACAACGTGGACGTGGTTCGGCATCAGGCACCAAGCGGCAAGACGGTAACGCTGGCCATCGAAATGGCGAAGCGCATTCTGCACCAGTTGAGCGATCGGCTCTCGCCGCAACCAACAGGCGCCCTGGCCGGCGTCGAGAAAGGCCTCGACGCGCTCGGCGTAGAGCTGATCGAGGCGCTCGCGCTCAGCGTCGGACAATTTACGCCCCTGTTGGCGCGCGCGTTTCACGATGTCGTCACGTTCCCTGAGGAAGCCTTCCCAGACTTGTTGTGGGAGGGCGTCGGCGAGGCGGAAGTTGACGGCGTAGGTCGCGCCTGCCTGAGTCCAGTGGGGCAGGTAGGCGCCTTGGCGGCGTTCGACCGGCTCGAAGGAGTTGTAGGTCTTGAACGTGGCAGGGGCATCTTGCCCCTGAACCACGGGCGACACGGCGGCAGTAACCTGGTCAGCATGTATGGACTGTACGCTAGTTATGCTCACGGGCGGGACGCCAGTGCCACGAGGCTTCAGGCGGCTAGCCACCTCGTAATTGGCCGGATCATACAGGCCCACCGCTGGCTCGTAGTGCTCGGTGCCGTAGAGCCAGTCGAACTCATCTTTCACCGCCGCCTTGATCCGCTCGAACTCGCGCTTCAGGGCCTCGACATCCACCGGGGTGTTGTAGTTGTAGGCGATGTGGCAGGCGGCGGGGGACAGGTCGTTCAGGATACAGGCACGCGGGCCAACGCGGTCCTTGAGTTCCGGGAACTGCTCCAGGATGTCGGCGGGCGGGTGGGCGCACATTTGCGCCGCCACGCCGGTCATGCCCGACCCGCAAAACGGGTCGAGGATGAGGTCGCCCGGCTGGGTGTAGTGGAGGATGTAGGGGATGATGCTGCGCGGCGGAACCTTGGTGTGGTAGGAGTGCGCGTTGTAGATCGGGTCGTTCTTGCCCTCCTTGATGTCCGCCGCGAAAGGGGGGCGATCGTAGGTGTCGGTCGCGGGGTCGTAGGGCTTGACGTGTTTGGCAAGAAACTCTTCCAAGGCTGAAGGCTGAAGGCTGAAGGCTGAAGGCGCTCCAGAAAGGCTAAAGGCTGAAGGCTGAGGGCTGAAGTTCGGCGGATTCGCTTGTTTGGTTTCTTCACTCATGTTTCAGCATTCAGCGTTCAGCCCTTAGCCTTTTTATCAATCGTTGTGAGAATCGCGGTGAGTTGGTTGGTTTCGTCAAGCAGATCGGCCATCTTCGCGGGTGGAACGATGTCGCTCTCGACCAGGAGTTCGAGCCAGTAGGCCGTTTCCTCGATCTCCTTGAGCGAGTCACCGATCTTCGAGATGAACTCCGCTTTCGAGCGTCCCCGCGACGCTTCCCGGTAATTCGCGCCGACCGAAGTTCCCGAACGCAGGACTTGCTTGCCGAGCACCTGCGCCACGGTGTCGGTCTTCGGCAGCGCGGCATACATGCGAATCACCCGCAGCGCAAACCGCTTGGTTCGTATCTTTAGGTCTTCCGGCTTCTGGTCCATACTTCAGCCTTCAGCCTTCAGCCTTCAGCCTTGCTTGGGTCTTCCGGTTTCTGATCCATACTCCAGCGTTCAGCCTTTGCCCTCGGCTCAATCGCGGAGCAGCGCCTTGAATCCCGCCTGCTCGAAGTGCTCGTCGGTGGTGAGGGCTTCGGTCAGCCCATGCTGCGTCATGACGACGAAGGCCATACAGTCCGTGAGTCCCCACTCCTTGTCCGGCCGCTGCCGATAGAGGTCAAACGCTTCCGCACAGAGCGTTTCGCTAGCGGGAACGATTTCCACAGTGGGTGCGCCCTGCAAGCTCTCGAGGAAACGGATGGCCGTAGGCCGAAAGCGAAGGCGAGCAAGGGCGTCGCCGACCTCCAAACACACGGCCCGGGTAGTGACGAGCCGCACGCGATGGGCGGCGATGTGCTGCGCCAGTGTCAGCGCCTTCGTGTGATGCTCGTCCGTGCGCGAGGCCAGCGCCACGGCGTAGGCGGTGTCGAGGAAAACGTGGGGGGCCGTCATAGCTTCCTGCCGTGGTACAAGTATTCCTCAAGGTTTTCCGACCAGTCGGGCGGGCCTTCAAGACGGGCCTCTTCCAAGACCTTGAGAAAGGCGTAAGGCTCACCTTGGTTGTTCTGCCGCTTTTCCGGCAGCAGCACGATGACCTCGACTTCCTCGCCTGGCGGCAGGGCCGGGGTGGCAATTTCGACCGTGCGGTCGGGTTTGACTTTCGTGATTTCGCGGATGGCAGTCATAGCGGTTATTATTTGGACGATAACGTTCTTGTCGAGGCAAGGGAACCGCCGGAGCTCACGCCGCTGCCTTCGTGGACCAGCAGGCGGCTGTAAATCTTCAGCCGATCTTCGAGGAGACGCTTCGGTGGCAGTCGAGTGAGATACTCCGAAACCTGCATCTTGTGCAGGCCGTGGCTGAGCAGCAGCTCGACGTGCTGGCGCTTCTTGGACGTGCAAAGGATGAGGCCGACCGGCTCGTTCTCGATGTCCTGCCGCCATTCGTGCTGCTTCAGCCAGGACAGATACAGGTCCATCTGGCCTTTGTCGGCGGCGGCGAACGGGCCGATCTTCAGATCAATGGCCACGAGGCAGCGGAGACGGCGATGGTAGAACAGCAGGTCCAGGTAGTAGTCGTCGTCGTCGATCCGCATGGGGAACTGGCGGCGGATGAAACAGAAGTCGCTGCCCAGCTCGGTCAGGAATTGCTGGAGGTTGGCAATGATGGCGGCTTCGAGGTCTTTCTCGGAATACGCGCCCTTGAGGCCCAGGAAGTCGAGCAGGTAGGGGTCTTTGAAGGCGTCCTCGTAGCGCACCGTCTCGACGGGGCCGCTCTCCTTCTCTATGCGGACCAGGGCGCGGGTGTCGCTGGACAGGGCCACACGCTCGAACAAGGCGCGGTCAATCTGGCGCTGGAGTTCACGGGTCGCCCATCGCTGCGAGGCGGCTTGCTCAAAATAAAAACCGCGCTTCAGACCCACCTCGACGGCCAGGAGGATACGGTAGTGGGTCCAGCCCAGGTGGGTGTGTTTCGCGAAGCTGATGGTGAGACGGTCACCAGATTCCACAGCCATTGGCTGTGGAATCTCTGAGCCGGGGGATTTTACAGGCGCTGCCTGTAGAATTCGAGTTCGGGAAGATTTGCTCGGCAGGACCGTGCCGATTTCGGGTTTCGAAGATTCTGCCAGCAGTGATGGCAGAATCTGCTGGCTGCCGAATTCTGCCACCGGCGATGGCAGAATCTCAAAATCCGTGAAGAACCGCCGCATGTCCCAGAGGCTGCGAGCCGAGAATCCATTTCCGTATTGGCTGGTCAGTCGCGCTCCCAGCGCTTCGAGCAAGCGATCGCCATACTCCGCCCGCTCGGAGTGTTGCTGGATTTCCTCTGAAATGATGCGACCGATGTTCCAATTCACCCACACGAGCGTCAGATTCGCCGTGGAGACAACGTGCTGACGCGACGCCTCGATGAGCGTCTGAATCTGCGGCAGAACGCGGGAGAGGCCCGACAGGTCGGGCTTGGCGGCGCGGCGTTTGGCGATGGGCTGTTTCATGGGCCGTCAGTTCCCGGTTCCCGGTTCATCGAGGCGGAACAGGACGCGGACCCTTTTGCCAGCGCCGTGCTTGGCCTTGGCGTTCTTGATGGCCGTCCTGAGCAGGCTGGTCAACTTCGACAGCGACTCCTCGATGCGCTCCTCCTCGACCGCGCCGATCTGATTCAGGATCGGCTGGAGGGCCACGGTCTCGTGGACGATGCTGGCCTCCTGGAGCAGCTTCCGCAGGAACGTCACCAGGTCGTCCGTGATGACGCCGACCAGCTTGTCGGCGTCGGCGATCTGGATGATCTCCATGAGGGACTTCAGATCAGCCCGGTTGCTCTCGTCCGCTGCCTTTTTGAGGATGGCCGCGATGGAGGCGTCTTTGAGCCGCTGGATGCGGTCGGCCAAACCCTGGGCGATCAACGACGATACACGCTCGCAGTCTTTCTGCGGCAGCGCCTTCGCGGGCGTCCAGTCACACTTCGGGCAGACCGCGTTGGACCCCGCGACCTCCGCCTCCGCCGCGTCCGGGCAGAGCCAGGCGGCGGATTCGAGTTGATCGAGGTCGGTGCTGAGGTTGGCGGTGCCGGTGAGTGGAGGACCAAGCTCGGCAACCGTGTTCAGGCGGTTCAGCGCGATCACGCGGGGCCGGAGGGCCTGGGCACTGGCGGCGATCTTCTCCAGGCTTTCGTAGAAGGCGCGGTGCGCTTTGCGATAGGCTTGGACGTAGTTGCCCTTCCATTTCTCGAACGAGTCCAGCCGCGCCGGGATCAGGTGCGGACTGGCGAACAGCGTATCAAATCTGAAGTAGCTGAGCGTGGTCTTGCGCTCCAGCTCGATTGTGGCATGGGCATCCTGCCCATGAAGCACGGGCGGGACGCTCACCTCCAGCACGGGCGGGACGCCCGTGCCACTTCTCAAATCACACGCCGCCGCCAGGTAGTCGCGGGCCTGGCTGATCTCGAAGGCGCGGTCGCGGAGCTTGCGGGCCTTGTCGTGCTCGGCGGACGCATCTTTGAACTTCTCCGGCGCGGCGTAGCTCTCGCGGACGGCAGCGTCGAACTCCTGGTAGGATGCGGTCGCTACCAGGATGTTCAGCCGGGCGTTCAATTCCGTGAAGGACTTCGGCACCGTGCCCTCCAGCTTCTCCGCCAGCGTCTTCAGGCTGTGGTCCACCGCTGGCAGCTCCTCCTTCAACTTGGCCAGGACGGCGAGCAACTGATCGTTACGCTGGAGTTCTTCATCGGGCGTCGAGGCGGGCTTCAGGCTGTCATCCAGGACGCGGGCATAGGGCAGCACTTCGTTCCAGCCCTTCTGGACCGAGGCGACGATGCGGGCACCCAGGAGCGCCTTGTCCATCTGGCTATTCCATTTACAAAGGCCGAGCGTGTGGGCGGTCAGCTTGTTTGCGGGCAGCGGCTTCCCGTTGGTCAGTTGAATCTGCGTGGCCGGGTTCAGCGCCAGCTCGTAGCCGCCCGACTTGACCAGGGTGAACAGGTAAAGGTTCGCCATCTCCTGGGTCAGGCCGTAGGGCGGACGGCACAGGGCCTTGTGGATGTCCGCAATCGGTTTGTCCGGGACGCCGCTCAACTCCTTGCGGGCCTCGGCCAGGGCTTGGGAGGCATCGGGCTTGAGTTCGTTGGGGTGGGATTTCTGCGTCAGTTCCAGGCCGACGCCGAAGTTCACCACCGCGTCTTTCTCCGCCGTGGCGGGTTCTCTAGTAAACAATCCCGCGAACACCTTCCGGGCGTCGGTCTCGGTGAAGTCCTTCTTCAGCTCCTTGGGGCTGAACAACGGCGTGTCGTAGGACTTTTCCAGGAGCCGGGCGGCGAGCGATTCCTCGCGTTCCTTGGGCGTGGCGAAGACCTCGACGGCTTTGATTCCGTAGCCCTTTTGCGTGAGTATCTGGCCGCGCCGGAACTCGTCCTGCTGGCACTTCAGGAGCGTCTTGACGGCATCGCGGCGCTTGCCATCGGCGTAATCGCGCAGGCTGGCCTGGTTGGGGGCCGCGCAGGTGCGCTTCATCTCCTCCGCCGCGAGCATATCGGCCAGGGCGTCACGGGTGCCCTCCGTAAGGTCTTCGGGACGGCAGACGGCGACCCGCGTCTCCTTGAGCGCGGCGGTGATCTTCGCGTCGGTGTCCGAAGGTTTGTTGACCAGGTAAACGATGCGGAAGTGCTGGTCCGTGTTCTTGATGTCATCGCCGAACTCGTCGCGCCAGCGGTCGGACAGCACGATCTCGCCGCCGTAGGCGATCTTGTAGAGCTTCCGGGTGGAGGCGGCGGGCTTGTGCGGGAACTGGTATTTCGGCGGCGCGTTGGTCTGCTTCTCCATCGACGTGCGCTGGTCGTTCGGGGCGAACGCGGCGAACAGCCCGCCGTTAACGCCCAGCTCCGCCTGGGCCTCTGGCGTGATGTCGGGCAACTGCCAGAACAGCGACTCCAGCCATTTCTCATCCTGGCGCTTCTTGTCCGAAAGAAACTTCTTCTTGAGCGGCGCGAAGAACTTCACCGGGTTCGCCTGGACCACGCTGGTCTCGTAGGAGTAAACCGCGACCTCCTCGCCGCCACGGGTCTTCTTCTCTTTGCGGACAGGGAAGCCGTGGGAGAGGAGCAGTTCGAGGATGTTCTCGGCCTGGGCGGTCGCACCAACAGCGTCGTCATGGAGCCATGCGGCTTCGGCGACTTCCTGGGCCGTGAGGCCGTCCCGCTGATTGTCCGGCAGGCTCAAGACCCACAGCAGTAGAGTCTGGAGGATCGCCTCGCACTGATCGCGCTCCTCCGAGGCCAGTTCCAATTCGGCCAGTTGTTCGATGGACCCCTGGAGGTTGAGATAGGCGTCGCGGTAGTATTCGTGGTTCAGCCCCTTCCGCAGCTCGTCGGTTTTGATGATGTCCGGCAGGACAATCAGCCGCTTGCCCTTGAGCAGCTTCATGTCCGACAACGATTGCCAGGCCATGCGGATCGCTGAGCGGGCGGTCGGCAGGTTGTGCTTCTCCGCGTTTTGCGTGAGCCGCCGCATCACATCGAAGCACCGGGGCTGGAACGGGAAGATGGCCGTGAAATAGTCCTGGGAGATGTTGGCCTGCTTGATGAACTTGTATTCCTTCCGGCAGTAATCGTAGTAGTCCTTGATGTCCGTGGTCGCGCCCTTGAGCAACTCACGGCACCGGAACGTGACGATCTCACCGAAGTCGCCCTTGTTTTTGTCGGCGAGCAGGTAGAGGGGCAGAAAGCGGTCGCCCTCACCGCCGCCCGACAGTTTTTGGGGCATGTCGCCCTGGCTGGCGATGATGGTGACGATGTTCAAGTGCTGGGTGGGCAGGACGAAGGCCAGCGTCTCCAGCACTTCCTCGTCCTCGGCGTAGGCGGGGGTGCCTGCCGGGTGCCGGTCCTGCCAGGAGCGGAACTCGTCCACAACAAAGACGATCCCATCGTAGCCGCCGAGCTTGGTGATCTGGTCGTAGATGTAGGCGAAGCGTTCCTTGAACTTGCCGCGCAGTCGGCCTTCCGGGAGCTTCGAGCGCACCAACTCCTGGCCGAACTTTTTCGGGCCGGACTTGCTGCGGAACTCCTCCGGCGAGCACTTGTGCTCCTTGTCGAAGAAATACTTCACGCCCGCCTTCTCCGCGTCCGACGCATCC
>VHCO01000323.1 GCA_016871715.1 Verrucomicrobiota bacterium | reverse complement strand
TAGCCGTCGATTTCCCCGAGGTCGAGTTGAACGAGTTGGTGCAACTGAGCCTGCAAGACTTGCGAGATCGGCGGGCCCTCTGGCATGGGCGGATGTCGGAGGCGCGGCGGCAACAGATTCTGCACGAAGTCTTCGGTGAGTCCTGAGCTCCAGCAATTGCTGGAGACGTTGGACGCGAAACTGACGTGCGCCGACCGCGAGAAGCCCCGTGCCGCCGCGACCTTCGAGCGGTTGCTTACTGAGGCAATGCAGCGTCGGCCCGGGACCAGCCGAGATGAGTGTAAGCGTCAAGGGAAGCACGCCTAGCTGTGCGCTGAGGAGGTCGGCTAGGCTGGCGGGATGAAACGATCATCGAGTGGACGCAGATCATATTCCGCCGAGCAGCGGGCGGCAATCGTCCATGAATTTCGTGCCAGCCGACAAACGCAGCAGGTCTTCGCGCGTCGTCGCGGCATCAAGTGGACTACCTTCCGCAACTGGCTTTACCCGGGGAGAGTCAGGACGCGGACCCCATCCAGAGCCGTTGGCTTTCAAGAGATCCGGATTGCCCCGCTGAACTTGCCGGCGGTTTGGGGCGCGGAAATCAGCTTGGCGGGGGGAACCGTCGTGCGGCTGCAGGCCGGCGCGGACCCGCAGTGGGTTCAGGCCATCCTTCAACCTCTGCGCCCGGCATGTTGAGCCTCACCGCGGCGACTCGCATCTTTGTCGCTCACTGGAGCCGGTGGACCTGCGGCAGAGCTTCAACGGCCTGCTGGCGCGCGTCCAGGCGGTGTTGAAGGAGGACCCCATTTGGGGCCATTTCTTTGTCTTCACCAACAAGGAGCGCAACCGGCTGAAGATTCTCTGCCACGACGGTTCAGGGCTGTGGATCTACGCCAAGCGACTGGACCGGGGGACCTTCGGCTGGCCCCAGGCCCAAAGAGAAGGGCATCTGGCCCTGTTGGCCAACAACACCCGACTGCTCATCTTGCCTTGGCTTAGGGCACCGGGATTGGCCAGTTGGTTCTTAAGTCGGATCGCTCGACGGATCCAAGAGGATTGGCAGTGCAAGTATGGACATTCGGTGGCGTTGCTGGAGACTTTCGTGGAAGGGAGCCGTTTCCGCGCCACGGCCTACCAAGGGGCCAACTGGCGCCAGGTCGGTTGGACCCAGGGGCGCACGCGCCAAGACCGCCACCGCAGGATCCAGGTACCGGTTAAAGCGATTTATGTCTATGCGCTGCAAGCCAACTTCCGGGAGGTCCTCTGCGCATGAGGAGCCCGGAGGAAGTGCTTCGCCGACTCCAGCAGAGCGAGCAGGCTCTGGCCGCCGCACAGTGTCAGTTGCAGGAACGCGAGGAGCAGTTGCGTCAGACCTGTCAGGAACTGGAGGAGACTGAGCGGGAGCACCAGCGCCGCCGCAAGCGCAACCAACGCAAACGCCCTCACCTGCCCCCAGTCCAACTGGAAAAACGGACGGAGATTTTGGAGCCCGCAAACAAGTTCTGTCCCAGGACCGGCCAAGCGCGGCCGCGGATCGGCCAGGAGATCGCCACCGAGTATGAGTTTGAGCCGGCCAGGCTGATCATCAAAGAAATCGTGCGGCCCAAATACGGCCAATGCGGCAAAGACTGCTGCGGCGGAGTCGCCGTGGCCCCCCTACCGCCGCGCTTGTTGCCGCAAAGCAAGCTGGGGCTGGGCCTGGCGGTCTTTCTGTTGTTGAGCCGTTTTGACGACCATATCGCCTACTCCACCCTGGAACCGAACTTCCGGGAACGCTTTGGGGTGGTGATCTCGCGCCAGCAGATCGTGCAGTGGGTTGAAAAGATCGCGCATCTGCTCTTGGCGATTTACTGGGCGATCTGGGATGAGCTTAAAGCCGGCAACTACCTGCAGATCGACGAGACGCCCGTCAGCGTGCTCGACCCGGAAGTCCGAGGCAAGGCGGCCACTGGCTACCTTTGGTTTTACAATTTGGTCGAAAACGACGTCAGGCCCCCAGCCGGTGGAAGCCCGCGCCGCCAGCCGTCAACTCGTAGACCCTTGGGCGGCTCGCCCCTCCTCTCCTCTACCAAGCTCGCTGCCATGCCGCCTGGGTCCCCTTGACACCGCGCGCCGCCAGGCCTGCCCCAACGCATCCCGGTTGACGCTTACGAAACATGGGGAGGGCAGAAACATGGGGAGGGCAGAAACATGGGGAGGGCAGAAACATGGGGAGGGCAGAAACATGGGGGGGTTGACGCACGAAGGTGGTGGGCGCGTATGGGGGCCATGAACCGGTAGGGCGCGACCGCTGGGCGCGCCGAACGAGGCTGGTCACCGAACCCGAGCGGCCGGCCCGGCCCTACCTGGCGTTCATGCAAAGGAAACCCGCACAGGTGTTGCTCATTTCAGTGGGCGAGTAGCCCCTGGCAAACCACCTCAGTCGCCTGGACTCCGCTTCTCAGCCTTGTGGACCGAAACGCTCATGCTCCCCACAGCCGGAGTGCCACACCGGCGGAAACTGCCCCAATGAACATCCCGCGATCCACTAAGCACAACGTAGTACGCCCAGATCGTGGATGCAGGCGAGGCGGAAGCCATCGAGTTGGCCAGGGAACTCCACGCCGACCAATTGCTGATGGATGAACGCAAGGGCCGGAGGCTCGCCGTCCAGGAAGGCATCCCGGTCATCGGTCTCCTGGGCGTCGTGCTGCTGGCGAGGTGTTGGTGACCAGGAGCCGATCGTGGCCGCGTGGGCGCTGCGGCGGTCAGCAGGAGGAGTGCGGCACCCATTCGCAACGCTGGAGCGCCGGGCATTGACCACCGCGCGACCGAGCAACTGAAAGCTGAGTTGGCCGCAACCTACTTCGCCGACAGTCAACTCGGGCAGGGCTGGCGCTTACGTAACGACTGAACCCCAGCTTGCCACGGGACCGGCCCTGGGGGAAGGTGTCGCAACAAATCGGAAAAGCCATGAACGTGATCGTCGATCTCTGCATCATACCCCTGGGCGTTGGGGTCTCCCTGTCATCGTACGTGGCGGCTTGCGAGCGAGTGCTGGCGGAGGCCGGCCTCGAGCCCCACCTGCACGCCAACGGCACGAACATCGAGGGCGAATGGAATGAGGTCTTCGCCGCCATCCGGCGTTGCCACGAGGTTGTCCACGCGATGGGCGCCCCCAGAATCAGCACCATCGTCAAACTGGGGACCCGCACCGACCGGCCGCAGACCCTGCACGACAAAGTAACCAGTGTGCAGTCCAAGCTTGCCGCCTCGTAATCCGGCCCGGCCTGAGCTCCGGGGCCAGCCGCGCCGACGTGACCGCGCCTCAGGCAGGCCGGGCCGTCAGCATCGCGCTGGACGCGACTGGCGTTGGCCACCACCGCCCGAGCGGCCGAGATCGACCTGTCGGCGAAGCCGCCGCAGCAAGAAGCTGATGGCATAAACTCGCCACCCCAAACGCCCTATTTGCGAGAAGAGTCTACCTTTTACCTTTATAAAGCTCAAAGAGTTCCTTTGCTGTTGTTAAGTTGTCGTCAGTTTCACCCCAAAACACGAGGCATCGCCTCATGCACCTTGCCAAATGTCAGCGGACTGTCAAAAGGGAGCGGGTCGGGTCGAAATGTGGTCCCTTTTGGATGATTTGAGATTCCCCACCTTAAGGCGCTGATCGCGCTGGGCAGAGTGCTCGTTAACGGGCATATCTCCCCGCGCTATGGCGAATATCCTTAAGGTGCACGAACAGAACATGATAGAAGAGTTGGCGGCGCGAGGTTGGTCGCGGCGCCGCATTGCCCGCGAGCTTGGAGTCGACCGCAAGACCGTGCGGCGCTATCTCAAAGCGGCGGCAAGATCCCCCACCATTTTGACCCCCGGCGAATCGAGTTCGCTTCCGACGCAAGCCGGGCCGGATTTGGTGAGCACACGCGCGATTTCGTTTCGGAGGTTTGGAATCCAGCCTTGCAGTCTGGCGTGGAGCAACTCGCCCAGCAATCCACCGACTGTCAGGCCCAGCGCGCGGGCGGCAGCGCGGCCTCGCCTTTCGTCCATCAGGAGTACATCGTCTCTCACCACCAGCGCCAGGGCGATGGCCGCGCTTTCCCCGCGGTCGAGTGGAGAGGGTGGCGCAGGCGGACCGGCGGTCGGTTCCGGACGGAGCCAGCCTTGGGACAAGGCGGATTGGATCAGGGAAGACCCCGCCGGATGGCTCAGGGCGGCGAGCTCCGAAGCGACCTCCAGGGGGATGAGAATCTCCGCGTATCGACGCTGCAGGAGTTCGAGCCGGCCAGTGATGCCAAGGTTGGAGAGGGGTGACGTGTTACTGACGACGCGCATGAGCGAGGTCTTCCTGCGCTTCCGTCAGTCCATATTGCCGGGGAATGCTGCGCTCACCCAATTCCACGCCGAAGGCGTAGTGGTCCAGGTCCGCGAGCCGAGCCGCCTGGGCGAATGTAAGCCAGCCCTTGGCATAGTAGCGGCAGGCCAGTTCGATTTGCATGTGCCGCTCGCGCTCGCCCGGTCCCAGCGGCAATCCCGCGAGCACGGTCTCGTCCAACTCCAGCACGACGCTCATGGCGAAACCATCGCGCTTCTCGCTCGGCCGGTCAAGCGGGGCGCGGTACTTAAAGGCCGTGGCGCCCACCTGCCGGCTACTCGGAGAGCGCCCCCCAACTCTGGACAAGCGTGAGTTCAGTGGCGGGCCTGGGTATCCGCTACTGTCTCATGGGAAGCATCTGTGTGTGTGGATGTCTCGGCGTGTCGGCGGCACAAACTCCGACTCGCGGACGCGAGGGTCAGTCAAATCCCAGCCGGCGGGGCCGTCCCCTCAAGTCACCCAGCGCCAGACCGTCGCCACCAGCAAGGTCACGATCAACCCCAGCGCCAGCGGCAGGACCGTGGCTAGGGCGGTCCAACGGGCGCTGCCGGTCTCTTTGTAGATGGTGTAGATGGTGGTGCTGCAAGGGTTGTGGAGCAGGCTGAACAGCATGAGATTGACCGCCGTCAACAACGTCCACCCGCCGGAGTCGAGCAAGGTCCGAATGCCGTGGGCCGATTCGAGCTCGAACATCACCCCCGCACCTTCCCCCACCCCTGCGATCCGGCCGACCAAGACCGTGAGCATGAGGATCGTCGGGATGACGATCTCATTGGCCGGGATGGCGACCAGGTACGCCAGCAGAATCACTCCGTTCAAGCCCAGCAACACCCCCACCGGGTCCAACCCTGCCACCAAGTGCTCTGCCACACTCGCGCCACCGACCTGGACATTGGCGCTCAACCAAATGACCGCGCCCGCCGGTAGCGCAAACACCACCGCCCGCCACAGCACAAAGATCGTGCGATCGATCAGGGACGTATACAACGTCTGCCACAACCGCGGCGGTCGGTAAGGCGGCAACTCGAGGCTGAAGGTGGACACTTCACCCTGCAGCACGGTGCGGGACAACAACCACGAAGCGCCGAACGTGACCAGCACACCAAGCCCCGCCACCGCGGTCACCGCCGCCGCGGAGACCAGCCCAGCCCAGTACGCCGGGACGAGGCTGCCCAGGAAGATTGTGGCGATGAGGAATTGGGTCGGCCAACGGCCGTTACAGAGCGCGAAGTTGTTGGTCACGATCGCCAGTAACCGCTCGCGCGGGCTGTCGATGATCCGCGTGGCGACCACGCCCGCCGCGTTACAGCCGAACCCCATCATCATGCTCATCGCCTGTTTGCCATGCGCCCCCGCCTTCTTGAACAAGTTGTCCAGGTTGAACGCCGCCCTCGGCAAATAGCCGAAGTCCTCGAGCAACGTGAACAAGGGAAAGAAGATCGCCATGGGCGGCAACATCACACTCACCACCCAGGCCGTGGCCAGGTACATCCCATCGATCAACAACCCGCGCAGCCACCACGGCAACCCAAGCCCCGCCGCCCCCTCGAGCAGCATGGGGTAAAGCCGATCCACCAACATCGAGGCCAGCCAACCCGACGGCACGTTGGCACCGCTGATCGTGATCCAGAACATCAGCGTGAACAACGCCAACATCACCGGAAAACCCCACACCCGACTCGTCACCAGCCGATCCAGCGTCCGATCGAAGGTCGGGCGCGCTTGTTCCCCCGGCCGCGTGACCGCCCGATCGGCAATCCGGCCCGCCTCGGCGTAGATGGCCTCGACCAGATGCTCGTGGAGGTCGCCCCGCACATCTTGGCGCAGCCGGTGCGCCGTGCGCAGCAAGTCATCTACCGCGGCCGCTAAGGGTGCTCGGGTCGTTTCGGCTGGCATACGCATCTCAGCGGCGTCAGGCGGCCGCTACCGCCGGCTCGAGCCCCGGCTCGCGCCGCAGGACGCCCAACTCGCCGGTCCGCAGCGCTTGGGCAATGTGCTCGTCCCCACCCAACAACCGCAAGGCCACCCAACGCGCGTTGGGCAGACCCGGAAAGGCCACGTCGAGCCGCTCGACTAACCGCGCCAGAGGCTCCTTGAGCATCGGCGGCTCGACCCGCAACCGGCGCGGAGAGCACCCAATCTGGCCCTGTGCAACCCCCGAGACAACCTCGAGCAACTCGGGCAATCCCTGCCCAAACCGCGCTGCTGCGGGCACCACCGGCACGCCCAGGTCGCGCGCCAATTGCCGCTCATCTACCTGCAGGCCGTGGCGGCGGGCCTCGTCCATCAAGTTCAGACACACCACCGCACGCTCCGTGATCTCGAGGACCTGGAGAACCAGGTTCAAGTTCCGCTCGAGGCGTGTGGCGTCCACCACGACGACCGTGACATCCGGTTGGCCGAACAGGATGAAATCGCGCGCGATCTCCTCGTCCAGGCTCGTCGAGAGCAAGGAGTAGGTACCCGGCAAGTCCACCAGCTTGTAGCGTCTGCCGCCATACTCGAAGGCGCCCTCCGCCCGCGTGACGGTCTTGCCCGGCCAGTTGCCGGTGTGCTGGCGCAAGCCCGTCAGCGCGTTGAATACGGTGCTCTTACCCGTATTCGGGTTGCCCGCGAGGGCGACCACGAAGTCGACACTCTCGAGGCTCAGACCCAGCTTCTTGAGATGAGCCGCCCGGTAGACGCTGCAACTGGCGCACGCCTCGCGCACGGCGGTTGGACCCAGCCCCCGGTTGGCTTCAGTCTCGTTCATGCAGCCACCGCCTCGATCTCCGCCGCCTTCGTGATCCGCACCAAATTGGCCTGCTCGCGCCGCAGCGCAATCAGCGCGCCCCGCACCCGGTACGCCGTCGGATCGCCCCCAGGACTCACCATCTCGGCCGCGACCGTTGTCCCCGCCACCAAGCCCAAATCCAATAACCGCCGCCGCTCCGCCCCGCGACAGGCCGGCGACAACTCGAGCACACGCGCCCGTTCGCCGGGCTTGAGGCTGGACAGGAACTGCTCCTCGAACAGATCGGCCGCCTGCAACTCGGGCAGGGGCGCCACCGAGATGTTGTTCGCCAAGATCGGCGCCAACACGTGCTCCTCCCCCTCGGCCCAGAGACGAATCCGGTGCGGCGTCTTCTCCAGCACACAGGCCTTCATCCCCACCCGTAACCCCTGCGCCACCAACTGCGCGTAAATCGTCCCCGGCTCGTCTTCGATGTGTGTGATGAGCACCGGCGCGTTCACCGCCACCGCTGTCAACGGTTGCCCCGCCTCCGCAATGCTGTCGTCCCGCGCGTTCGGAATCGCGTCCCCGTGCGGATCCCGTGCCGGATGACCCAGTCGAGCCGAGAGCGCCTCCGTCTGTTGCGGCGATAAGAGGTGTTCCTGCCGATCGGCGCGCGGATGCCACTCCGCCTCTGCCACCCCCGTCTGCTCCGCCAAGTAACTCTCCCACAACCGATGCGCCC
>VHCO01000322.1 GCA_016871715.1 Verrucomicrobiota bacterium | reverse complement strand
ACCTTCGAATTGATCAGTCAATCTCAGGGACAAAACTGATTCCCCTGGCTCTCCTTGCTTAAAACTGAATGAGTCTCCCCAGATTTTCCCCGAAGCGCTCATTTTCCAGCGGCTACTTTGCGCGCAACGTCCGGAGCAAAACTCGCAGATGAAAAGACAGGAGGAAGTTCCTCGCGGCTCTCACGTTGCGCCGGAAGAAAATTATGCCTCAACAGCGCATTAAGCACGAAATCACGGTCCAGACTCATGTGTTTGATATCATGTTTACCGCCGGCAAACGCGGCAGCAGCGGTCGCGCGTTCGGCGGCGTTTCTTGTTCATGGCAATGCCTTCACGATAGGCCGCAGCACCTGGTCCATCTTGACCAATCGCTGCGTCAGCCAGTCTAGGTATTCGTTCCAGCGTGACTCTTCTTCGATGGATGCATGAGGATACCAACTAGCTATTCGACACGCTTTGGCGTCGGGAAGCTCTTGCCAGTCCAACTCAAATCCCAGTTTGCCTTCGATGTCCTTCTTCTGCGCCGAGAGATTCGCGAAATGTTTCTTTGCCTCTGCGCCGGGAATCCACAATTCAACGCCTAGGCGTTCGTCGCGTGTGTTCGCCGTGATATTCAGCCCGAATCCGGCACGACCGATCGAATTGTTGAGCCAGTGCTGAGGACGTGGCTTCTGCGGGCGAATCTGTGGCGCGTTCTTGGCCAATTTCTCGTGGAGGGCCATCCAGAACTTCTGCTGCAACTGTTTGGTGGGTGATGCGGATGCCGCTGCACTTGCTTGCTCGCGGCCAGATTTGGCCCAGTCGTTCGGCTTCACGACGACTTCAAATTTGGGAGCAAGCGGAGAATTTCCGATACGCCACAATTCAATCTCGACAGCAAAGAAGCTCAAGTCGTCCGTCGTGTTGTCGTTTAGGAACTGAAGCGCAGCAATGTGCTCAGGTCGAAATGACTCTGCTACCCAAATGACCTTCTTCGCGCCAACACCGGCGGCATACGTGATGATCTGGCCGAGGTGCTTGTGGTTCGCTTCTTCCAGTTGGTTTTCGATGATGACTTTCTCGTCCCCATCGGTGCAAAGAATATCGAGTTTGAAGTCGCCGACCCAATGCTCCGTTGCCACCTTTACCAACTCGCTCAGGCCGAGGGCGTCGGCCAGCGCGTTCAGATTCTCAGTTTCTGAAAGCCAAGGTGTGAAATCGCCGGCTTCATGCTTCCACGCTTCGTTCAGCGGCACACGTTCCAGTTTGCTAAGATTCTTGTTCGTGCTCATCAGGTGTTATGCTGCATACAGCAGCGATTGGAGTTGGTTGACGGCGGTGCGGAGTTGGTCTGCGCCGCCGAATTTGCCGATGATTTCGTTCACGTTGCCGTGGTGGGAAATGGGCGGGACGTGGGGAAAGGCTGAAGGCTGAATGCTAAAGGCTGAAGGGGCAACCAATGCCAAAGGCGAAAGGCAAAACGCTAAAGTCAGCGCAATCCTCGGACATCCTGGTTCTGTTTCAGAATTTAGCATTCAGACTTTAGCCTTTCGTTTTCCGCTCGTAGGGCGTCGGCGATTCGTGGAGCGCGCCGGTCTGCGTGGCCGGAATCCATACGGCTTTGCCATCGCGCCAGACGGCCAGCGGCCTTGCCTGGCGGCGATGGTCTTCGACCACTTTGGCCACGGCATCGGCCAGCGCCTGCATCGCCTGTTGGGTGAGTGACGGCTTGTTTGACTTTTTCATGGTGCAAATTCCTTTCGCAGCCGCTCGTAGAGCGCGGCGTCGTTGATGGTAGTCCGGCCCGCCTCGTCTTTGAATACCAAACGCGGCGTGTCGGATGAGTTGTCAAAGAAATGCAGCGAATCGAGCAGTGACCGGTAAAGCGTGAACAAGTTGCGCAATGTGCGGCCAAAGCGCCGCCGGACATCGCGCTCGGGAACGTTGTGCCCGCCGCTCTCGACACGGTCATGGATGCGAAGCAAGGCCAGTTCCGGGCTGGGAATCCACAGATAGAACAAGTGCAACCGAAAACCGGCCTGCTTCACACGGCGGAGCAGCGGCGCATACGCGCGCCCCGACAACGTGGTTTCAAAGGCAAAGTCGGTGCGGGCATCCGTGAATTCCGCGATGCGCTCCAGGACCGTTCGCCCGGCACGCAACATGCCGGCATCGGGATCGAAGGGCGAGAGGCCGCGCGCGATCAGATCGGCATTGATGAAGTTGCGGCAGTTGGCGTAGAACGGCAGAAACTCCGTGGCGAAGGTGGTTTTGCCCGCCCCGTTCGGCCCGGCGATGATGTAGCAGTTGGCAGGCTTACGGGGCATGGGGAAGCAAGGCTGAAGGCTGAAGGCTGAATGATGAAGTTTTCATTCGGCGTATAGCAATTCCTGCAACTGGTTCACCGCCGACCGCAATTCATCCGGGCCGCCGAATACGTTCACGATTTCACCCACTGAGCCGTGTTGGGAGATCGGCGGCAACTTCAAGACATCCGGCAGGACGAAATGCAATTCTCCGTCCGTCGCATACTTTTCAAGGAGTTCATTCAAAATCTCCTGCGCTTCGGGTTTCAGGTAATTGAACATCGCGGCCTGCATCTTCTTCACGCGGTCGGCGCGCTGGCGGCGGGTGAGCACGGGGGCGTTGAAGGCGAGATGGCACAGCAGGTCGAACGGGTCGGCGTCCGGCTGGCCCGCCTGCGCGGCCACGGTGGCAAAATCAATCCCGCGGTCGGCGAGTTGGTGGATAATGTCGGCGCGCTGGCCGGCATCGGCCCAGCGGGCGCGCAATTCGTCCGGGCTGGCGCAGAGTGTCCGCACTTTCTCGGCGGTGTAGTCGGTGAGCTTGACGACGCGGAGTTGTTTGCCGTCGGCATCGAGTTCGTGGACGAGTTCCGAAACGATCTGGACGCTGCCACCATCAAAGTAAATCTTTCGACACCTCACCCCATCCCTCTCCCCGGTCGAGGCGGAGAGGGTGCTGTAAGGCGCGGTTTCGTCGTGAAGTTCGTCAGGTTGTTTCTCTGCGGTCTCTGCGTTCTCTGCGGTTAAAACTTCGGTCTTGGTGGTTTCGCCGTTCGCATCAATTTCCTCCTGCGTGGCGAAGGCGGGATCGCCGTCGAAGGCCGGGTCGGCGAAGTTGCGCGTGGCCGTGCCGGTGTAGTCGAGGATGTTGAACCAGAGCTTGCCGTAGTCGTCGCGCACGCGCGTGCCGCGCCCGATGATTTGCTTGAACTCTACCATCGAATTGACGAGGCGCACGAGCACGACGTTGCGGCAGGTGGGCGCGTCGAGGCCGGTGGTGAGGAGCTGCGAGGTGGTGAGGATGACGGGCGTGCGCGTCTCCACGTCCTGAAACCGCTGCATGTGGCCGCGGCCGATGTCGCCCTCCTCGGCGGTGACGCGGCAGACGTAGTCGGGGTAGCCCGATAGTGGCACAGGCGTCCCGCCTGTGAGTTTCCCGGTCGTCTCGACCGGTGTTCCTAGCGGCGGGACGCCGCCGGAACTCGCAGGCGAGACGCCCGCGCCACTACTGACAGGCGAGGACGCCTGTCCCACTATGTCGGCGTTCAGGTTGTTGAGCGCGGTACGCATCTCGGAGGCGTGCTCTTGATCCACACAAAAGACAATGGTCTTGGCAAAGCGGTCGGTCTTTTTCAGGAAATCGGTGAGATGCCGGGCGACGGCCTGCGTGCGGGCGCGCAAGGCGACACGACGCTCAAAATCGCCGGTGGTGTAAACCTCGTCGGGAATCTCGCGTCCGTAGCGGTCGAGGTCGTCCTTGCTGGGCCGCCAGCCGGCAGCATCCCATTGCGTGACGATGCGGTGGACGCGATACGGTGCAAGGAAGCCGTCATCAATGCCTTGCTTGAGGCTGTATTGATAGACCGGATTGCCAAAATACAGGTAGGTGTCACGGTTCTCATCCCGCAACGGCGTGGCGGTCATGCCGAGCTGATAGGCGGGCGCAAAGTATTCGAGGATTTCGCGCCAGTTGGAATCGTCCTTGGCGCTACCGCGATGGCACTCGTCCACGATGATGAGATCGAAGAAATCCGGCGCGAACTGCTTGTAGAGGCCGGGGCGGTTGGCGTCCTTCGCGATGGATTGATAGGTGGAGAAGTAAAGTTCCCGACCATGCGTGACCACGCCGCCTTCGATTTTGTGCCGGGCATCGCCGAACACGGAGAAGGTTTTGTCCTTGGGATCGTCCACCAGGAAATTGCGGTCAGCCAAATACAGAATGCGCGGCTTGCGGGTCGGATCGCCTTTGGCGTTCCACTTGGACGACCAGAGTTTCCAGCAGATCTGGAACGCGACGACGGTCTTGCCCGTGCCGGTGGCCATCGTGATGAGCACGCGTTTCTTGCCGAGCAGGATGGCGTGAATGCCACGATCAATGGCGATGCGCTGGTAGTAACGCGGCTCTTTGCCGGTGGAGAGGTTGGCCAGCGTGAGCAAATGGCGGACCTCGGCATCGGCTAGTTGATTCGCGGCGCGCAGCCGCGCCCAGAGTTCGTCCGGCGTGGGGAACTTCTCAATCGAGCGCTCAATGCCGGTGAGGTAATCGAACTCGATGATCTCCCTGCCGTTGGTGGCGTAGGCGAATTTCAAATCCAGAATTTCCGCGTATTCCCTGGCTTGTTGCAGGCCGTCCTCCGCGTTTTTGTATTCCGCTTTCGCCTCGGTAACGGCAATCGGGAAATCGCGAGTGTAGCGGAGGAGATAATCGGCCCGCTTGGGCTTGCGCCGCTCGGTGTGATGGCCGCGCACAACGATGCGGCCATCCGTGAACGTGCGTTGCTCGGCGATCGAGTGAGGCTCGGTATCCCAGCCCGCCGCCTGGAGTTTCGGCACGACGAATTTCCGGCATGTGTCCGCTTCGTTGGGCATGTTCAGTGGGAATCGCGGCTGCCGGGCTTCGGAGGCAAAACCCCGCCGCTGTTTTCGATGCGCTGCTGCCCGATCTGCCGCTCGGCGGCGCGGGCGTCGCCGTTTCCGCATTTTGCTGGCTCAATCCAGTTCATGGACTGGGGCGAGAGTAACGACAATCTGGCGGTGCAACAAGCGCGGGAATCGCATCGCGCGGGTCGCCCGCTGCTGCTGCCGAGCCGCCCGCGCCACGCTTTCGCGCAGATTTCCTCTCGAGCGCCATTTGCGGGTCAAGATCATCCACCACTGAGGCGCACTGGGGCTGCGGCCAGGCCGCGGTTATTGGTCGTCATAGCGCTGGTCGGTTCTGCCCATCGGGATCGAGGCGGGGCGAAGGCGGCGTGCCAACTCCGTCGCTTCAGCGGGCGACAATGGAACTGGCAGGCCGTCGTTCAGCCAACTCGCGCCCGCCGGCCGAGCACTCTCGCCTGCCTCGAACGCGCCGATGGCGGGCGGACGTCCCTTCGCTCCTTTGGCAATTCCCTCAACCGCCACGCCGGTCGCGTCGAGCGGCCCGCCGGGCTTGGGCCGGAAATCATGGCGGGCCGGATCAACGAACAATTGCGCGTGACCGCCTGCCGGGACCAACACGTTGTGGTCAATGTTCCCCGCTTCCGTTTTGAGGGGCCGGAGGAAGGGGCGCTTGGATCTTCTGGGGTCGTTGCGCAGCGAGAGCCGGTCATTGAATGCGAAGGCCACGTTGTTGCGGACGCGCCAACCCGCGCGCTCCTCGGGCGTCGCTTCCGGCTCGAAGACGACGATGAATCCGCCCTTTGGATGAAAAGCAACTCGGATCGTTCGGCATCGTGCCACCATTCGCCGGGGGCGTCCAAGGCGCCTCTCGCGGCGACGAAAAAGCGGTTGTTCTCGAAGCCGTATTTCCGGATTCGCTCGGGCATGGAGTCTTCGTTCCAAGCCGGCCCCTCGATCCCGTTCTTGTCGTATTCCAAGCTGGCGGCACCGGCGCGATGGCTGGTCACGGGGCGCGTGAAGCAGTTGTTGCCCTTGCTGAGTTTGAGATAAAGCAGCCCGCCGCTCAGGTCCTGCTCCGAAGCACCCAGCGCAGAGCACTCGATCACACCCAGTTTCGAGCCTTTGCCCGTAAGCGCCCATTTGCGCTCCACCTCCCAGTTCTGCTCCCACGAGCAGTTGGGCCAGCGCGCCTCGATCATCATCCGCCCGTCGCAGAACACCGCTTCGATCGGGCCGCCTGCGGCAACCTTCGCTCTCCAGACGCCACGCTTGTCTTCCGTCCACGGGCCGGCCACCACGTCCGAGCCCTCCACGATCACCCGCTCGTTCCGGTATCGGGCAAAGGTAATGGGCTTATCCTCTCGGCCTGAGTGGGTGACTCTGACCGTCTCGCGATACACTCCTTCGCGAATCCAGCAAGTGTCGCCGGGCTGAAGCACCTGCGCGGCGCGGCCGATCGTTCGGAAAGGTTTTTCTACGGAGTTGCCTGGCTTCGAGTCCCGCCCATCGCACGCCACGAAATACTCCGCGCCCGCCGCCCTTGCAGTCGTGGAGGACACAAGCCATGACAAGGTGATGAGGAGTGCGAAGCTGCGCTTCATCGCTGGGTTCGGTTTTCAGTTGTGGCGTCGTTGTCCTATTCGCCCTTGGCGGCATTCCTCCGGGAGAGCAGCGGCAGCACGTCCTTCCAGCCGCCGGGTGTTTCGTTCGCCCATTCGGCGACGGGCATGCTCGGGAGGGCCTGCGGGTCGCCGCGGGTTTCGCGCAGAAGCTCGACGCAGCGGGCGCGCATCGCGGCCAGTTGCGACGCGTGCCTCGGGTCCGACGCCAGGTTGGTTTGTTCGAAAGGATCGGCGGTGAGGTGGAAGAGTTCCTCGTAGGCGGGCGATTCGCCGTTCAGTCCGAGATTCAGCAGTTCACGATAATCTATCGGGGTTTCCCGGTTCGGCCAGTAACGGATGTATTTCCAGTCCGCGCTGCGCACGCCCTGGATGAGCGGGTAATCCTGGAGCAGAATCAGGCTCTCGCAGAAAACGTCGCTCCGCCACTCGACCTTCTCGCCCCGTGGAATAACGCCACCGCCCTCTGTTGTGGCCGCTCCGGCGCGCATTCCACGGGGCGAGCCGTGCAGGAGCGGACGCAGGCTGCGGCCCTGCATGGTGGCGGGCGCAGTGATGCCGCAAAGGTCGAGGAGGGTAGGCGCGACATCTTGCGACACGACGAGTTCCTTCACACGGCGTCCCCGCCGGTCCGCGGGCAGGCGCGGATCGTGGATGATGAGCGGCACGCGGATGGAAGGATCGTAGAGCAGGCATTTGCCGCCGTAGCCGTGCTCGCCATGCAGGATGCCGTTGTCCGAGCTGTAAACGATGATGGTGTTGTCCGCCTGGCCAAGGCGTTTGAGCTGCTCAAGAATCTGTCCGACCACGCGGTCAATGCCCGTCACCGTCTGGCAGACGCGCACGCGCTGCTCCTGCAGCGTCTCGGGGGTGCGGCGGTAATCGTAACTGGCGATTTGTTTTCCCGAGTAAGTGTCGGGCGGCAGCTTCGGCGTTCTCACATCGGCCTCCGCGATGTAGCCGGGCGGCAGCGGAATCTGCGACTTCTGGTCGCGATAGGTCGTGCGGTAGAGCGCATCGTCTGCGCGCCGTTGCCGCATGGAGCGCGTGCCGGCGCTGTGGGGCACACTGAAGCAGATGCAGAGGAAGAACGCTTGGTCCTTGGCACGTTCGCGGAGGAAGACGCCAATGCCGTGGGCCGATTCCCCGAGCCGGGCGACCAGGAACTGCTGGCCGGACCGTCCCGCAACTTCCAGATCTTCGATCCGCTGGACTTCCTGGCGGAGGTCACGCAGCACATTCCCGATCCCGGAAGCCACCTGCTGCGCTACTACGGGTGGTATTCGAACAAGA
>VHCO01000321.1 GCA_016871715.1 Verrucomicrobiota bacterium | reverse complement strand
TCGGGCGCTGCCGCGGGCGAGACGCCCGCGCTCCCTTCGAGAACCCTGCACGGTAGGGCGAGGCTCCCGCCGAGCCGATCGGGCGCTGCCGCGGGCGAGACGCCCGCGCTCCCTTCGAGAACCCTGCACGGTAGGGCGAGGCTCCCGCCGAGCCGATCGGGCGCTGCCGCGGGCGAGACGCCCGCGCTCCCTTCGAGAACCCTGCCCATAGCAGGGCGCGCAGTCCTCTGCGCGCCGCGGCCTCGAAGGTCCACAGTGGTTGACGGCGCGCAGAGGACTGCGCGCCCTACAAGCAAAACGTAGTCTATCCCTGGCTCTCATCCGTAGGCGTTTACTGCCTAGACGATGCTCTCGGAACAGGCCATGCTGGGTGCGCTGTGAAACCGCACGCGTCGCTCTGCAGGTTGGCTTGCCTTGTGCTGTGCAGCGGCGGGCCTGCCGCCGCTGGGCGCGACCTCGGCGGCGCGTTCTACGCCCGAATCGCGTTCCTCCAGCCCTGACCTGCGTATGAAATCGTTTCTGACCTTCAGCCTGTGGCTCACCCTCGCCGCCGGGTTGCCCGCGGCAGACACCCCCCGACCCAACATCCTGTTCCTCCTCAGCGACGATCACAGCTATCCGTTCCTGAGTTGCTACGGCGACACCAATGTGACGACGCCCACGCTCGACCGGCTCGCCGCCGAGGGTATGAAGTTCCATCGTTTCTTCACCGCCGCGCCGCAGTGCGTCCCGTCGCGGGCGGCGTTCATGACCGGGCGCTCGCCCGTGGCCGCGCGAATCACGCGCTTCTCGGCGCCGCTGGCGCGGGACGAAATCACCTTTCCCGAGGTGCTGAAGCGCGACGCAGGCTACTTTGTCGGCGTGTGCGGGCGCAGCTACCACCTCGACGGCTCCGGTCAGCGCGGCGGCGCGGCGATGGGTGAATTGCTCGAGAAGCACGGGCTGCGCACCTTCGAGCAGCGCTTCGATTACGTGAAGACCGGATCGGACGCGGCCGCCGCCACCCAGGCGGCCGAGTTCCTGGATCGCAAGCCTGCCGACCAACCCTTCTGCCTCTGGGTCAACTTCAGCGATCCGCACCATGTCTGGAACGCGCCGGAGGAATTCCGACCGCCGCCCGCGAGCCTGAAGCTGCCGGCCCACTGGCCGGACCTGCCCGGCATGCGCGAGCAACTGGCCGATTACTGCGCCGAGGTGAACCGGCTCGACCGTTCGGTGAAGGCCGTGCTAGACCTGATCGAATCCCGCGGCTTCACCGCGAACACGCTCGTCGTCTTTACCGGCGACAACGGCGCGGCGCTGCCGCACGGCAAAGGCTCTCTCTACGATCCCGGATCGAACGTGCCGTTCCTCGTCCGCTGGCCCGGCGTGGTGAAGCCCGGCGGCGAGTCGCACGCGCTCCTCAGCGGCGAGGACCTCGCGCCGACGCTGCTGGCCGCCGCCGGACTGCCGGCGCCGTCGAGAATGAGCGGCGTGAGTTTCCTGCCCTTGCTCAAGGGCCAGCCGCACAGGCCGCGCCAACACATCTTCGTCGAGCGCGGCCCACACGGCAGCGCGCCGGTCACGGTGAACATGAGCAACAGCGGTTACGACTTGAGCCGCGCCGTGCGCAGCGACCGTTACAAGTTCATCTACAACTGCACGCCCTGGATTCCTTACAGCCCAGTGGACAGCGGCGGCGGCGCGGCGTGGACGCAGATGAAGGCCGCGTACGCCGAGGGCAAACTCGCCGCCGGCCTGAGCGCCACCTACTTCACCACGCCGCGGCCGGTGTACGAACTCTACGACCTCGAGGCCGACCCTTCTGAGTTGAACAACCTGAGCGGCCAACCGCAATTCGCCGCGCTCGAGCGCGAGCTGCGCGTGGCCCTGGGCGAGAAGATGATTCTCGACTTCGACTACCTGCCGTTGCCGGCCATCCCCGATCCTCCGGGACCTGGCGGCGTCACGCCTGCCGCGCGTGGCGGCAATCGCGCCGCGCAGTTCGGCCGGCTGGACACCGACAAAGACGGCCGGCTCAGCCAGGCCGAGTTCAGCGTGGGCCGCCCGGCGAATGAAGCCGAGCGCTGGTTCCGCCAGCGCGACGGCAACCGGGACGGCTACCTGAGTCGGGAGGAGTATCTGTCGCAATCGCCACGGTCGCCTTCCCGTAGAACAGGCCCCGACGAGCTGGCAAGTCCCTGATTCTCTACGTCACGAACCGGTCCAACTGGAGCCGGGGCAACCGTTGATGGTGGAGCTGACCTAACTCGATTGCCGCCGCGATGATCGTAGCGCAGACATTCCTGTCTGCCGTATCGCGGGCTTTCCAGCCTGCGCTCCCCTTCGCCGGCCGGACAGCCTGCCGACAAGAATGTCGGCGATACGGCAGACAGGAATGTCTGCGCTACGAACTTTGGCGTGCCGCCGTGGCACGGTGGGACTTCGGAGAAGGCCTCAAATCCCTTGCCGCGCCGGCCGCAACGGTTAGGGTCGCCGGCGAATGAACCCTATGGAAAAGCGAAGCTCTGTCCACGGCCGAACCTCACACCACCCTGTTCCATCGATTCTTGTCTCGATCGTTATTGGCTGCGCCTTGCTGGGCGGCTTGCCGGCGCGGTCCGCGAGCGGCGCCCCCGGCCAGATCCAGAGAGGCGAGATGGCCGGCTACCAGCACGCCCCCAATGAGAAAGTGCCGGAAACTTACGACGCCGGCTTCTCGATGTATGTCGCCGCCTGGCCGTTGCTGCGCGAGTACCCGGGCACCCGTTTTCAGACCGGCCTATTCGGCACCTGGATGTTCGCTCGAAAGGACGCGAACCCGCCCATCGAACGGATGTACTCGGACATCGAGGGCGGCCTGGGCTGGTGGCGGGACACACGGTTCGCCACGGAAACCCCCAAGTTCATCATGGGCGGTGTGGCGCTGAATTTCGTCGAGTGGGCCAACGGACCTGGCGCGGGCAAAGGCCGGGACTGGGATGAACCGAAGGGCAAATACGGCGTGGCCCAGCTCAGTCCCTGGGTGCTGTGGCCGCCCGACGGCCTGAACCTGAAGCAGGGTACCTGCGGAGAACTGTTCGGATACGGCTATCTGCCTTTACCGCTCACCGAGGCCAAATCGACCACCGCAGGAAAAGACGTTCCGACCGGCAACCAGTGTTGGACCTTGTTTGTGAACACCCGGAACTTCAAAGGCCCGGTGGCCTTTTTCACACCCTATTTCTGGTCGCGTGCGTCCGTGGACGACCCACGGCTGGCAGGCCTGTTCCTCGATTCGCGGCCGTCCCAGCCCAATCGTGCCTTGCAGATGGAAACCCAGTATGTCCCGAGTGCCCAGGCCGCGGACGCACAGGGGGCAACGTATGCCCGCATCGCGCCCACCGCGTTTCCGCGCGGGCCGCAGGGCGATTCGGTGGTGGTGCATCAGGTCACTTCCTACAACAAGGCGGCGCTCTGGGACGCCGTGAAGGCCTGGTTCGAGGGCGGCGCCCCGGCCGGTGGCGGTGTGGACCCGAAGGGAGCCGTCGTCCATCGCTTCCCCGGCAACGGCCGGTCCACGTGGCGAATCTACACGCCGGCGGTTGCCCGGGAAGATCGCGTGCCGGTGGCCTGGGACTCCTTCGCAAGTCCGGTGGCGCCCGATCCCCACAGCTTCGGTTTTCGCTGGAACGACTCGCTGGTGACGCGCACCGACTCCAAAGACGGCCCATTGATGACGCTGCCAGAGTACTATCGTCTCGTGAAGGACGGCCAGACGAGCCAGTGGGTGCCGGTTAGTCCGAAGGACGTTCCCGCGGAAACCGGACTGGCGAAGCTGAGTTTTGGCCGGCCCGACGCCAAGCCCGCGGAGGCATACGTCACGCCCGACGATCCGGCGAGTTGCTGGAAGAAGCCCGGCCCTGTGGCCGGCCCATTCGAGGCGCACCCGGGCGACGGCAGCGTGGTGACGTACTACTGGTATCGTTTCGCCGACCAACCGGCCCTGCTCAACGCGGACTTGACGGACGCCGAGCGGGAACGCCTGCAGGCGCGCGTCGAGAAACTGCACCGGAACTGGAAGAAAGACCGTGATTACCTGGCCCCGCCCGCGTCAGGTCAACTGGCGGAACTGGATCCGGCCATGCTGGTCACCCCGCCGTCGGGCTTCGAGGTCGGGTATGTGCCCATCGTCACGCGCCAGGGCGCAACCCGATAGACTCATCATCCCTCCCATGAACCACTCGATCCTCACCGCGTTCGGGGCTGCCACCGCTGTTCTAGGGAATCTCAGTCCGTCCGCCGCCGCTCAGTCATCCATGGCGCCCTACGTCGCCCAGGCATTACCCTTCGACCAGCGCCTGGCCGTCCTGAGCGAGGACTCCGACAAGACGCTCGCGGTGCAAAAGTTCGATGCGGACTGGGTGCGCACCCTCGACCAGCGCGGCGAACCGATGGTCTATACCCGCGCCAACAGCGCCGATTTCGACTTCATCGGCATGCCTGTCGGGGGCATTGGCGCCGGGCAACTGTACCTCGGCGGAGATGGCAAGCTGTGGTGCTGGGACATCTTCAATGCCAAAGTCATGAGGGATGTTCGCGGCGTCGGCAAGCACGCCAACCCCTACCAACGCAGCGAACCGGACCGCAGGGCCCATCACCAGCTCAACCAGGGTTTTGCCCTGCGCCTGGAAAACAGCGACGACGCCCTCATCCGGACGCTGGACCGCGACGGCTTTCGCCGGCAATCCCAAGCCCAACTTCCACCATCAACCGCTCCTGAGCTTGGCAAGGGATGCCAGGTTCAGCTTTGGCACGATGCCCCAGCGATGCTGGCAGAGTGCGCAGACTACCTGGACAACTTCGTTGACGCGCTGGCCCGGACGATTTCCGCCGGCGGCGACTGCGACACCAACGCGGCGATTGTGGGCGGCATTGTGGCGGCGGGCATGGGCGTCCACGGTATTCCCGAGGATTGGCGGGCGGCGTGCGAATCCATTCCGCTGCCGAGGGCCGCTTGCTTCCTTGCAAAATGAGCGTGCAATGCTCACATTGCATTCCAGATGAAAACGGTCGAACGTCCTGCCTTGCTGGCGAGGATCGAGCAACGGTTCCGCTCGAATCCCATTGTCCTCCTGCTGGGGCCCCGCCAGTGCGGCAAGACCACGTTGGCGCACGCGTTTGCCGCGCCGCGCCAAGCGGAGTACTTCGATTTGGAGGATCCTGCGGATCGCAACCGGCTGGCCCAACCCATGACGGCGCTGGAGGCGGTGCGTGATTGGGTGGTGATTGATGAGGCGCAATTGCTGCCTGAATTGTTCCCGATCCTGCGCGTGCTGGCGGATCGGCGCCCCCTGCCCGCCCGGTTCCTGCTGCTGGGCAGCGCCTCACCGGACTTGGTGCGCGGCATTTCGGAATCGTTGGCCGGGCGCGTGGCCTTGGTGCCCATGTCGGGGTTCGATCTCACGGAGACAGGCGCCCGGGCCCTGCGGTCCCTGTGGTTGCGCGGCGGATTTCCCCGCTCGTTTCTGGCCGATTCTGACGAAGAAAGCCATGAATGGCGGGCCGACTTTATCCAGACTTTCTTGGAGCGGGACTTGCGGCGGTTTGGCGTGCAGGTTGCGCCGACGGCTTTGCACCGTTTCTGGAACATGGTGGCGCATGACCACGGTCAGATTTGGAATGCCTCGGAAATCGGACGCTCGCTGGGCGAAGCGCACACGACGGTCAAACGGCATCTGGACATTTTGTGTGGGGCCTTTGTCATGCGCCAACTGCCGCCGTGGTTTGAGAATATCAGCAAACGGCAGGTGAAATCCCCCAAAGTCTATTTACGGGACAGCGGGTTGCTGCACGACCTGCTCGGTCTCCGGTCGTTTGCCGCGTTGGAAGCACACCCCAAACTGGGCGCGTCGTGGGAGGGATTTGCACTGGAGGCCATTCTGCGGCTTACCGGGGACCGGGAGGCGTATTTCTGGCACACGCAGGGTGGGGCCGAACTCGATCTGCTCGTCTTTCTCCACGGCAGGCGCTTTGGATTTGAACTCAAATACGCGGATGCGCCCGCCGTGACGAAATCGCTTCAGGTTGCGCGCGCGGATTTGAAGCTGGACCGCGCGCTGATTGTGCATCCGGGGAAGAAAACGTATCCGCTCAACGAGTGGGCCGAGGCGATTGGCATCGCGGATTTGCCCGCCCGTGTCGAGGCGTTGGCCAAGGGTTGAAGTACGAGGCCCCAATCCCGAATCCACCGCGGACCAGGAATCCATGAAGCGCTACCTGCGCTGCGTGAAGGGCATTGACGACAACCTCGGCAAGGTCTTCGACTACCTCGACGCGTCCGGCCTGGCGACCAACACGCTGGTTCTCTACACGTCGGATCAAGGTCATTTCCTGGGCGAGCACGGTATTTACGACAAGCGCTTCATGTATGAGGAGTCACTGCGCGCGCCGCTGCTGGTCCGCTGGCCGGGCCAGGTCAAGCCCGGCAGCGTGAACCGCGACCTGGTGGCCAACGTGGACTTCGCCCCCATGCTTCTGGCCGCCGCGGGCCACGCCATCCCGCCCGACATGCAGGGCCGCAGCTTCCTGCCGCTGCTCCGGGACGAACCGGCCACCGATTGGCGGGAGGCCTTCTACTACCGTTACTACCTCTCCCACTTCCAGACGCCGCCGCACTACGGCGTCCGCACCGCCACGCATAAGCTCATCCATTTCCACACCCTGGGTGAATGGGAGCTTTACGACCTGCTCAATGATCCTGGGGAGATGAACAACCTTGCCGGCGATCCAGCCCAAGCTTCCCTCTTGAAGACCCTGAAAGAACAGCTCTCCGCCCTTCAACGCCAGCTCCAGGACGATCCCAACGACCACGGCGATCGTCCTAAACTGCCATGACTGGAACCAGGAAGAGCCGTAACAGGCTTCGACTATCCCGCATTTCTCACCGGCGCCGGCGTAGCGCAGACATTCCTGTCTGCCGTATCGCGGGCTTTCCAGCCCGCGCGCCCGTTCGCCAGCCAAACACCCTGCCGACAAGAATGTCGGCGGTACGGCAGACAAGAATGTCTGCGCTACGAAGTTTGGCGTGCCGAACGCCGTTGGCGGGTGAGCCATGCGGGCCAGATGGAGTTCGTCGAGACACTGCATGAAACCGCTTCCTACTCTGACCGAAATCGAATCCGCCGCGGCCGGCACCGAAGCCGTGGTGCCGCCCACGCCGCAGTTCACCTGGCCGCTGCTCAACGCCCGCGCCGGCTGCGAGGTGTGGGTCAAGCACGAGAACCACACCGCCATCGGCTCCTTCAAGATTCACGGCGGGCTGCAATACGCCGCCAACCTGCGGAAACGGCAACCCCAGGTGCCCGGGGTGATTGCCGCCACGCGCGGCAATTTCGGGCAGGCCGTCGCCTACGCTGCCCGCAGCCACAGGCTGCCTGCGGTGATCGTGGTCCCGCGCGGCAACAGCGTGGAGAAGAACGCCGCCATGCGCGTGTATTTCACCGACACGCACAACGTCGCTGAGGGCCCGGCTGGCGGCGCGTTGGCGGCGTTGCTTAAGGAAACCGAACTCAACGCCGGACACCGCGTGGGCGTGGTGTTGTCCGGCGGCAAATGTGGACAAGGACGTGTTCGCGCGTGTTTTGGCTGACGTGTGAATGACATGTGTAATGGTGCTTTCCCTGAACGGGAGTTTCACGCCCGAGTGCGTAGCGCAGACATTCTTGTCTGCCGTATCGCGGGCTTTCCAGCCCGCGCGCCCGTTCGCCAGCCGAACACCCTGCCGACAGGAATGTCGGCGATACGGCAGACAGGAATGTCTGCGCTACGCGGTTGGGCGTGCCGGACACGGGAGAGAGTGCCCTAGTCCTAAAACAAGCGTGTTAGAGGCTCTTGTTCAGAGGGCGGCCTAAAATC
>VHCO01000320.1 GCA_016871715.1 Verrucomicrobiota bacterium | reverse complement strand
TCGTCGCTCGGGTTCTGCTCGGCCGGGACGCGGACCAGGACATGGAAGTGATTGGACATGATGCAGTAGGTGATGACTTCGAGGCCGCAGAAGGTGGCCAGGCGGCGGAGGAGCCTGACCAAGGTTTCTTTGCCAAGGTCATCCAGGAGCCGTTGGGCGCCGACGATACGGGAGACGCAGTGGTAGACAGCGATGCGGCCTTTGACTTTGATGCGGGTCCTTTTCATAAGTGGCGCGAGGTTAGCGATAGCGGTTTGTGTTGTCAACCACTAATCTTCTGGAAAATAAACTAACAAGACAGTTAAGATGCCGAGGTGATCGAGGAGGCATTGGGCACCAACGATGGTTGAGACGCAGCGGGACGCAGCAGTGGTCGGCCGGCCGGCCTTTGACTTCGATGCGTGCCCTTCGTATCGTATTGCCCTTCGTATCGTATGGAGCGAGGTTCGCGACAAAGGAATTGGCGTTGTCAATCATTAATCTCATGGCCAATAATGTGTAACGTAAAGAGTGGCGAGTGTGAATGACTCCATGCGGATCCAACAACACCCGCAGCACGCAGCCGACCGCGAGCTGGCGACGATCGAGGACTCGTCATATGTTTGACAGGGCGAAGCGCAGGCTGAGCGAGCAGTGACTTAGGGTGTCACTTAGGGTTGCATGAGGGGCGATTCGCCAGTAAGAACGGGCCGGCGAATCTGCGAACGGTGTGAATCCCTCGTGGCTCATTCTCGGGACGGTCTTCGCTCTGGCGGGGGTCGGCTGTGCCAGCCGGCGCCCAGCGGAGCCTCAGACCCCTTGGGTCACGCCCGCCGGGACCTATCAGGAGGTGCCGGCAGAGGCCGCGGCTGCTAGGGCCGAGGCGGGCAGGCCGTGGTGGCAGAGCTTCGAGGATCCGGTCTTGCGCGAGCTCGTCGAGACGGCCTTGGCCGGCAACCTCGAACTCCAGAGTCTTGCCGCGCGGGTCGAGCAAGCGGATGCGGTGGTGCGGCAGGCCGGTGCGCGGCTTTACCCGGCGATCGAGGGCAGCGGCCGGTACGCGGCGAGTTGGTCGGAGCTTGAGGACGCGGGCGAGCGGACACGGGCCGAGTCGGCGGCGTTGGGGCTAAGTTTGAGTTGGGAGCTGGATGTCTGGGGGCGCTTGCGCTCCGCGCGGCAGGCGGCATGGCTGGAGGCGCAGGCCACCGTGGCGACTTGGCAAGGTGGTCGGTTGCTGCTGAACGCGGCAGTGGCGGAGACGTACTTCGAGATCCTCGAGTTGGGGCGACAACTCGATTTGATCGAGAGCCAGATCGAGGCCAACCAGACCTTGCTCGAGCTAACGCGCCTGCGGTTCGGCCAAGGGTTGTCCGCGGTGGTGGACGTTTTGCAGCAGCGTGAGCAATTGGCTGGGACGAGGGCGCGGGTGCCGGTGCTCGAAGGGCGCCTCGCGCAATTGGAATACGCATTGGATGTCCTCCTTGGGCGAGCGCCGGGCGAGCGCCCGCGGACACCGGGCCTGGCGCTGGACCTACCTCCGCGCTGGCTTGGGGCAGGGGTGCCGTCGGATTTGTTGCGGCAGCGACCGGATCTGCGGAGCGCGGGTTGGGAGGTGGCGGCAATCGACCAGCGGGTGGCCGAGGCGATCGCCGATCGGCTACCGCGCTTTGTGCTAGGTGGGTCGCTGGAGGCGGTTGGCGATGCGGGATTCCAGAGTTTGGTGGGGACGACGCTGGCTTCGTTGGCGGGCCCGGTCTTCGAGGCGGGGGAACGCAAGGCGGAGGTGACACGGCGTCGGGCGCGGTTGCGGGAGCGGCTAGCTGGGTATTCTGAGGCGTACCTGACGGCAGTGCGCGAGGTGGAAACGGCGTTTGCACTCGAGCGAAAGCAGGGGGAGCGCGTGGGGTTGTTGGCGGACCAGTTGGTGACGGCGCAGCTTTTGCTGACCGAGACGCAGAACCGTTACGCGCAAGGTTTGACGGACTATTTGCCGGTGTTGAACGCTCTGGTCACGAAACAGAGTCTCGAACGCGAGGTGCTGACGAGCCGTCGGCAACTGTTGAGCGATCGGGTGGCGCTGCACCGGGCATTGGGCGGGCCGATGGGCGAGCCACCAACGCCAGCGGCACGGCGCTGGGCTGCGGGCGATCTTAAGCCATGAGGGTGACGCACCAGTTGGTCTCGAGGTTGTGGCTGCCGGCGATGGTCCTGGTGGCGGGCCTGGGTCTGAGCGGGTTGCTGTTGTGGACCGCTCCGCAGACCCAACCGGAAGACAAGACCAACCCGGCGAGGTTGGTCCAAGTGCTCGCCGTCTCCCCCACCAACTTTGCGGTGACGGTCACGGCCCACGGCCCGGTGATCCCGGCGCGTAAGGTGATCATGCGGCCTCAGGTGCGGGGACGGGTCGTTGGGCATCACCCGGCGTTGGCTCCGGGCGGCTACATTCGGGAGGGCGAGGAGTTGGTGCGAATCGACGCCGCCGACTACGAACAGGCGTTGACGCAGGCGGAGACGTCGCTCGAGGAAGCCCAGTTCGAGTTGGAGGTGGAGCGGGGGCGCCAGGTTGTTGCGGCGCGCGAGTGGCGCTTGCTCGAGAAGGACCTGGCCGCTAGCGAGGCGAACCGCTCGCTGGTTCTGCGGGAACCGCACTTGCGCCGGACCGAGGCGCGGATGCGGCAGGCGACCAACGAGATTGCGCGGGCCAGGTTGGAGCTGGCGCGCACATCGGTCACGGCTCCCTTCAACGCCATGGTCCTCGAGGAATCGATCGAAGTGGGGCAACTGGTCGAGCCTGGCACGTCGATCTGCACGCTGGTTGGCACAGACGAGTTCTGGGTGCAGGCGGCCCTTTCGCTGGGCGACCTGCGGTGGGTCCAACTGCCGACGGCGACGGAACCGGGCGCGACAGCGCGGGTGTTGCTGGATACGGGGGCTGGCGAGGCAATCGCCTGGGAAGGGCGGGTGGTGCGTTTGTTAAGCGATCTGGAGCCCATCGGCCGGATGGCGCGGGTCGTGGTGCGGGTGCCCGATCCGATGCGGTTGCTGTCGAACCACCGGGAGCCGCCGCTGTTGCTGGGCAGTTATGTGCGGGTGGACCTTGCGGCGGGCCGATTGGAGGCGGTGTTGGCGATCCCGCGCACGGCGTTGCGCGAGGGCA
Organism: Verrucomicrobiota bacterium; assembly: GCA_016871715.1. Lineage (GTDB taxonomy): Bacteria > Verrucomicrobiota > Verrucomicrobiia > Limisphaerales > J093 > VHCO01. The sequence continues at coordinate 4,741 of VHCO01000320.1, read as the reverse complement.
ACCGGATCTGGGTGGTCGACGCCGCGCACCGACTGCAGATCCACCCGATCCACATCCGGTGGACCCAAGGCGAGACGGTTCTCATCGATAACTGCCTCGGGCCGGACGATGTGCTGGTTCTAAGCGGCTTGCGCACGGCCTTGCCCGGGCTGCGAGTCGACCCGCAGCCGCTTCCCCCGGGCGCTGGGACGGCGGTGTCAGCGAGCGAAACAGGGTCTTGACGTCATGGCCACGCGACCTGAGACGGACGCCGGAGCGGGCGCGGGCGCTGGCCGTGAGCCGCGGTTGGGCGTGTTGGAGTGGTTCGCGCGCAACCAGGTGGCGGCCAACCTGCTCATGGTGGCGGTGGTCACCGTGGGCCTGGTGGCGGCCGCGCGCGTGCGGCAGGAGGTCTTCCCCACCTTCGCCCTCGACACGGTGCGGATCTCGATGGAATACCGGGGCGCCAGTCCTGAGGAGGTGGAACGAGCCATTGTGTTGCCCATCGGGGCGGAGCTGCGGGGGATGGATCTGCTGCGGCGGCTGGAATCGGTAGCGGCGGAGAACCGGGCGTCGGTCACCGTGGAGATCGTGCCAGGTTACGACCGCAACCGGGCGTTGCAGGAGGTCACCTCTGCCGTGCAGCGGGTCAGCCTGTTTCCGAACGACGCTGAACCGCCGGTGATCTCGCTCGGCACGGGCCGGCGGCGGGGGGTGATGAGCATCGCGGTCTATGGCGATCTGGAGGAGCGCGCTTTGGTGGATTTTGCGCGGCAACTCGAGGACGGGCTGTTGGCCGATCCGGACATCTCGATCGTCGAGGTGCGGGGCGCGCGTCGGCCGGAGATTCACATCGAGATACCCCAGGCCAAATTGCGGGCGCTGGGTCTGCGGCTCGAGGAGGTGGCGCGGGCGATCGACGCGTCGGCCCTGGATGTGCCGGCGGGAACGCTGCGCACCCCGGGCGGCGATATTCTCCTGCGCACGGCTGAGCGGCGCGATTTCGCCAGCCAATTCGCCGAGATTCCGGTCTTGAGCACGGCCGATGGCGCCAAGGTGCGGTTGCGGGACCTGGCGAGTATCCGAGACGATTTCGAGGAGTCGGAACGCGAGGCGTATTTCAATGGGCGCCGGGCGGTGTTTCTCTCGGTCTACAGCACCGAGAACCAACCGCCGCTGCAGGTGGCGTCGGCGGTGCGGCGGTTCATCGATCGGGAACGACCACGCTTGCCGCCTTCGGTGGGGCTGACGTTGTCGCGGGACAGCTCGGACGACTACCGGGAGCGCATCCAGTTGCTGCTGCAGAACGGATCGCTGGGGTTGCTGTTGGTGATCCTGGCTTTGGGGTTGTTTTTGGAGTTGCGGGTGGCGTTCTGGACGGCGATTGGGATCCCGGTGTCGATCCTGGGATCGCTGGCGTTGTTGCCGGTCCTGGATGCAAGCGTCAACATGATCTCGCTCTTCGGCTTCATTGTCACCCTGGGCATTGTGGTCGATGACGCCGTCGTGGTGGGAGAGGACATCTTCCACAAGTTTTCGCTGGGGATGCCCCGCTTGTCGGCGGCCATCGCCGGCGCCCAACAGATGACGGTGCCGGTGGTCTTTGCCGTGTCGACGGATATCATCGCTTTCCTGCCGCTGCTGTTCGTGCCGGGCGAGGCGGGGCAGTTTTTCAAGGTGCTGCCGGCGGTTGTGATCGCGGTCTTCACGGTTTCGTTGGTCGAGTGTCTCCTGATCTTGCCTGCGCACCTGGCGTTTAGCCGCAAGAAAGATGGCCATTCTTGGTTCGCGGAGTTTGACCGCCGGCAGACCGCGTTCCGACTTCGGCTCGACGCTGCGATCGAGCGCTTGTATCGGCCGGTGCTCGAGCGGGCAATCCGGCATCGGGTGTTGACGCTGGCGGTATTCGTGGCGGGGTTGGCTGTGGTGGTGGCGTACGTGGCGAGCGGCCGGGTGAATTTCGCTTTTCGCCCGACGATCCAGACCGACTTTGTGCAGGCCGAGATCGAGATGCCCTCGGGCACGCCGGTGGTGCGCACGCGCGCGGTGGCCTTTCAGATCGAAGCCGCAGCGCGTCGGGCTCTGGCGCAAACGGGCGAGTCGAACATTGTGGTGGGGATTTGCACGGCGGTGGCCGATCGGGGCAGCAACCGCGGCGAGGTGTCGGTCACGTTGGTACCGCAGAGCCAACGCCGCATCACCAGCGAGGCGTTCGCCAGTCTTTGGCGCGAGACCATCGGGCCGATTGCCGATGTCGAGTCGCTCTTCTTCGATTACTTGATTGGCCCGGGCGGCTCAGCCGAGATCCAGATCCAACTGGCGCACCCGGAGGTGTCCACGTTGCGGCAGGCGGCCAGCGACGTGGCGGCGGCCATCGAGCGCTATCCCGGCGTCGAGGACGTGCGCAAAGGCTTCGGCCGGGAGATGCCGCAACTGAATTTCGAGATCAAGCCGGAGGGACGCAGTTTGGGCATCACCGCGCGCGATTTGGGCCGGCAGATTCGTCACGCATTTTATGGGGCCGAAGCGCTGCGGCAACCGCGCGATCGCGATGAGTTGCGGGTGATGGTGAAGCTGCCGGAGACGGACCGACGCTCGCTCAGCGGGCTCGAGGAGTTGTTGATTCGGGCTCCGGGGGGTGGGGAGATCCCACTGAATCAAGCCGCGATCGTGACGCGCACCAACGCGCCGGTGGTGATCGAGCGAGTGGACGGCGCGCGGGTGGTGGATGTGACGGCCAACGTGATTCCTGGGGTGAACAACGCCAACAAGGTTTTGGCCGCATTTTTGCAGCGAACCCTCCCCGAGTTGCTCGCCAAGTACCCGGCGCTGCGCTATTCCTTTGAGGGCGGCCAGCGGGAACAACGGGAGGCGCTTGGGGGAGTTGTCGTGGGGATTGGTGGCCGCTCTGTTCGCCATCTACGCGATTATGGCGTCGTTGTTGCGCAGTTACTGGCAGGCGCTGGTGGTCCTGATGACCGTTCCTTGGGGCCTGGCCGGCGCGGTGGTCGGCCACGCGATGCTAGGGTTCGACCTGAGCATCTTCAGTGTGTTTGGCATGATCGCCCTCTGCGGGATGGTGGTCAACGGCGGCTTTGTCTTGGCCATCACGCGCAACCGGCTTCTGCAGGCGGGCCAGGCCGCGGACCAGGTCACGCGCCTGGCCGCGCTACGGCGTTTCCGCCCGATCGTCCTGACCGCCATTACCACCTTCCTCGGGCTGGGACCGATGATCTTCGAGACATCGATCCAAGCCCTCTTCCTGGTGCCGTTGGCCATCTCCCTCGGCGTGGGGACCCTGGTCTCGTCGGTCGTGGTCCTGATCCTCATCCCGGTGGTGTTTGGGTTCGTCGAGGACCTGGGTTGCCGCCGGATTGAGGTCCGCCGCGGCGACTACTGAGTCGTCATCTATCGACCCGGCCATGCCAACCCGAGAGACGAGTGAGCTGAATCCCCGGCACGGTTGGCTGGGTTGGTGGCCGCGGGGCGGTTGGCGCGCCGTGCTCGATCCGGAGAACGGTCGGATAAGGGCCTTTCTTGAAGACGAAGCAGCGCGGTTGGCCGCTGGGGCGCGGGTTTTGGATGCGGGCGCGGGGACACGGCCTTATGCGGCCTTGTTCCGGCGCCAGGAGTATCACTCGTGCGACATGCCGGGGGGCTTCTACGAGGCGCGACACGATTTCGAGTGTCGGTTGGATGCGATTCCACAACCGGACGCGAGTTACGACGCGGTGATCCTCACCCAAGTGCTGGAGCATGTGCCGAATCCGATCGCTGTTTTGCGCGAGATCCGGCGTGTGCTTCGCCCCGGTGGACGCGTGCTGTTGAGCGTGCCGATGAATTCGCCTCTCCACGGCGAGCCGTGGCACTTCTTCCAGTTCACCCATCACGGCTTGGCGGAATTGGCGCGCCAGAGCGACCTGGTCTTGGCAACCGTCGAGAAGCTCGGAGGCGCGTTTTGGCACCTGGGCAAACGGTTCCCCGACACACTCCGCAAACTGCTCAAGCAATGGGACCCGACGCGGGCGCGCAAGCGGGGCCAGTCGGTACGCATTTGCGTGGGGATGACACTGGTGTTGTTGCCGCTCTACCTGCTGGGCTACCCGGTGTCGGCGTGGATCTGGCGCCCGCTCTGCTACTGGCTCGACCAACTGGATCGCGAGAAGAGTTTCACGCTCGGGTTCACCGCCGTCTTGCATAAAGTGGGCTGACGCAATCCAACCCAAAACGGCCACGCCCGGGTCCGCCACGCGCGGCTCTAGGAGCGACGCTCGGGTTCAGGAGATCGCCTCCACCCGCAAGTCCCGCAACGCACTCAAGCCCGCCAGCGGCACGCCCACGCCTCGAATCGGTCGCGCTCCACTCCGACGCTTCGGCCCAAACCGATCCCGGTGCGCCAACCACACCGCGTCCACGAATCCTCTCGACCCCAATACAACCCCGTCTGTCATGTGCCGGATCCGTAACCGCAACACCTCCCCCACGCTCAACTCCCCGCCCTTCTTTAACACCCGCCGAATCTGCTCCCGACTCAATGCCACCTTCCCGCTGCTCCCAGACACCCCTCCACGAACAAACAGCCGCTTCCGATACTCCGCCCCCACCTCCTTCCACTCACGCAACTGCCGAGCCTGCACCGCCCTCGATTCCCCAGACGCCTCTGCAGCCTGGAGGCCGGTTACCAGCGGAGCGCGGGCATCTTGCCCGCGGGCCCCTGTCCCTGCCCCTGCACCTCCCTCTTCCCCTCGTGCCCCCCCCCTCT
>VHCO01000319.1 GCA_016871715.1 Verrucomicrobiota bacterium | reverse complement strand
CCCAAAGGCCGACCAGGCACTTGGCAGCGGACAATTCTGCCGCATTTCGCCTTGACTGGCCACCCCGAGCCAGGCACACTCCAGCCGCGTCGAAAAAGCAAATGCCTATCAGTTGACTTCGCCCGGCGAGCAGGCTTCCGCAAATGACCAAGCCATCGCCGGAACCAACCTCGATCCAACCATGCTGAAAACTAATCGATTACCAACTGACGCATGAAAGCAACTCCTTCAATCCGACCACGCCTCGCTGTCTGCTTGATCGTGCTCTGCCTCATCGGCGGGGCGCACCGGTGCTCAGCCGACGGTTTGGTGTGGTTTAGCAACAGGCAACCCCTTGAAGGTATCGATGCACCCGTGACTGCCTGCGACCAGTGCGGGATCGCCAGGCGCGTGCAACCGCCCTGGGTCGCTCAACTCTACGCTGGCACAAGCCAGGACGAAAGCACGCTTGTAGCGATGGGAACCCGCCGGCCGTTCAGGACCGGCGGCTTTGCTGGCTACTTCGAGGCCGGCGAGGTGGCAGTTACGGGAATCACAACAGCCGGCCCTGCCTGGGTTCAGGTCCGAGCCTGGGACTCCACGAGGGGCCAGACTTATGAGAACGCCGCGGCCGCGGGCAGCGAGTTCGCTGCAAAAAGCATTGTGCTTTTTCTGCCGCGGACGGCAGACCCGACTGCCGAGCCACCAGAAATGCCGGTGTACCTCGTCGGCCTTAACATGCCACCGTGCCCACCACCAGCGGTGCTTTTCACCCGCCAGCCTGAGAACGTCACTGTGCTCGCTGGCTCGGAGTGCGCCATCGGGTTCGCTGCCGATTGCCTCGAAGGCTGGAACATCCGCTGGACCAAGGATGGCGTGGAGCTTCCGTGGGGCGTAAGCGAGTTGCGTTTCTCGAGCGTGAAGGACTCCGATGCCGGCACTTATGGCGCCGTTCTCGAGTGGCCGGCGGACCCGTCGAAGCGGGTGGAGACGAAGAAGGCGGTTTTGACGGTAGTGGGGAACGGCTTGGTCTGGTTTAGCAACAAATCGCGCGCTGACCGGATTGACGAACCCGTCACTCTCTGCGACCGGTGCGGAATCCCGTATTCGGTTCAGGCCCCGTGGGTCGCCCAGCTCTACGGTGGCACGACCCAGGACGATGGCACGCTCGCGCCGATGGGAAGCCGTCGGCTGTTCGGGACCGGCGTTCTTGCTGGCTACTTTGAGGCCGGCACGGTGGCAGTTACCGGAATCAGAACAGCCGGGCCGGCTTGCGTTCAGCTCCGGGCGTGGGACTCCACCAAGGGCGAGACGTATGAGATTGCAGCGGCGGCGGGCAGTGACTTCGCTCAGAAGAGTGTTGTCCTTTGTTTGGCGCGAACGGCAGACCCGACTGCTGTGCCACCCGAGACGCCGGTGCCCCTCGTCGGCCTTAAGATGTACAAGGCACCGAGGTGCGAACCGCCTCCACTGTTATTCTCCCGTGAGCCTGAGAACGTCACTGTGCTCGCTGGCTCGGAGTGCGCCATCGGGTTCGCTGCCGATTGCCTCGAAGGCTGGAACATCCGCTGGACCAAGGATGGCGTGGAGCTTCCGTGGGGCGTAAGCGAGTTGCGTTTCTCGAGCGTGAAGGACTCCGATGCCGGCACTTATGGCGCCGTTCTCGAGTGGACGGCGGACCCGTCGAAGCGGGTGGAGACGAAGAAGGCGGTTTTGACGGTAGTGGGGAACGGCTTGGTCTGGTTCAGCAACAAATCGCTCGCTTTCGGAATTGACGAACCCGTCACTCTCTGCGACGACTGCGGGATTCCCTACGGCGTTGAACCTCCCTGGGTCGCTCAACTCTACGCTGGTACTTCAACTAACGAGGACCTGCTCACGCCTGTGGAGACTGCACAGCCGTTTTACAGCGGTCCTTGGGGCTACGTCACGCCCGCGACGGTGCGGATCCTCGGAATCGCGAGCGGTGGCCCTGCTTGCGTTCAGCTCCGGGCGTGGGACTCCTCGAAGGGTAAGACGTATGAAAAGGCGGTGGCAGCGGGCAGTGACTTCGCTCAGAAGAGCGTTGTGCTTTCCCTGTCACGAACAGGAGACCCTACTACCCAGCCATCAGAGATGCCGGTGCCCCTCGTCGGCCTTAAGATAATACACCCGTCTCCGCGGTGTACACCACCACCGATGGTATTCTCCTCTCAGCCTCAAAGCCTGACGGTCCGCGCCGGCACCACTTGCGCCTTCAGGTTCAGCGCTGCCTGCCTGGAGGGGTGGAGCATCCAATGGACCAAGAACGGTCAGGAGCTTCCAGGCGAGAGGTTCCTAATACTTCCCATCATCAGTGCGACGGAGGCGGATGCGGGCAGCTACGCCGCCGTGCTTTTGTGGAAGGCCGACCCGTCCTTCCGAACGAACACGCAGCCAGCGGTACTAACGGTGGTGCAGAAATGGCCGCCGCTCACCGTGCAGGGCGAAGTGGTTCCGCCTGGCGTGTTTGTTGTTCGTTTTTCCTCCGCCGTCGATCAGCGTTATGCGCTCCAGTGGCGCGATTCGCTGTCTGATGGCGGTTGGAACGGCGGTGACGTTTGGGGTCTAGGCAACGGCAGGACACTCGTCTTGGTCGACCCCACGCCGGCAGTCGGGAGGCGCTTCTATCGCGTTGTGTCTCCCTGAGTCGGTCCACATCACGCTTGGCGCCGAGCCGGCAGACCATCATGGGGTGGAAGTCGGGGAGGGGGAGGCCATCTCTCGAGATCCCGGGCCTTCAGCCGAACGGCGGCTGCGATCCGGAGCGCGTCGGCAGCGGAGAGTCCGTAGCGTGCCGTCAATCCTCGCGCCAGCAGCACTCCGGAATCCAGGAAGGTCCTCAAGCGAGTCGCCCCCGGCGTTCTCGCAATTCACGCCGGAGCGCCTCTTCGCCCAGCAACGGGAAGCGCTCAGCCCGGCCCCGCTCGAGCAAGGCGGCGAGCCGCCGGCCTCGCCGGGTAGTGGGCTTCCACCGCGCGGGCGCTTGGCGCGCCAGTTTCTCCTCCAAGGCCTGCCGGATGAAGCCGCTGCGCCCCTGTCCCGCCCTCGGGATCCGCTCAAGGATCCCCGGGGGGATCTTGACGCTGACCGTGGTCGTCATACCGAAAGGTAATACCCACCGTGAGTGTGATGTCAACTCGCGCGGCTGGCCCGGCGGTCCAGCCCTACCGGTGGTAACTGACGCCTCACCTTCTCCTTGAGTTTCTCCGGTCCGCCGCTTTGGCCTTGACCGCCCATTCCCGGTCCCGGACGCTCGCAGGCGGTGAAGACGTCCATCATCCTGAGTGTGGGAGCGCGGCGGCAGGGGAAGCGACGCCGATGGCGCCGACCGTGCCTCCGCGGCCTGGGGACCGCGGAGTGACCGGTTTCGCGTTTGGGGCGGGAAGGGCCTCGTGCAGCCGGAGACGATCATCGCGGAGTTGAACCGCGGCTACGTGTGCCCGTCGGATGCGGGACCGGCGTGGCGCGCGGCCTGCGGGTACGGCTTCGACATGTCACAGGTGGAAGACGCGCTGCGGTGGACGCCGGAGGAGCGACTCGAGGCGCATCAACGGGCTTTGGATCTCGTTCTCGAGATCGCCACCGCCCGCGAACGAGCCCGAAATGGCGATGGCGACGGTGATGGTGCAGAATGACAAGGCGCTCTTGTCGCGCCTCCACGCGTGCCACGTCGAGTTTGTGGTGATCGGCGGGGTTTGCGGTGTCCTCCACGGGGTTTCGCTGGTCACGCAGGACCTGGACATCTGCTGCCGGTTGACGCCCGAGAACTGGCGGCGAATCGAAGCGGCGGTCAAGGACCTGCACCCGGTGCATCGGCTGACCGCCAACCGACTGCCGCTCGAGCTCACCGATGATCTCTGCTCGCGCCTCGACAACCTGTACCTGCACACGGACCTGGGCCGGCTGGACTGCCTGGGCGAGGTCCGGGGCATCGGGGACTACACCCAGGCGCTCAACCAGTCCATCGCCTGCCGGTTGTCGTTCGGGGAAATCCGTCTGCTCGACCTCGACGCCCTCATCGCCGCCAAAGAGGCGATGGGACGCGAACACGACCTCGCCGCGGTCCGTCAGCTCCGCGCGATCAAGGAGAAACAGTCGCGACCCAAGGTTTGAGATGCGCCCGGCCCGGCGGCCCGGGGCGGCGGCGCGGTTCGCAGTTGACGCCGGCGTGCCGTGAGTCTTGGATGAGGCCATTCGCGCGACCGATCGCCGATCGCTGCTGAACCGGATAACCGCAATCGCTCCATGAACTCGATCCCCAACCCTCACCACCCCCATCAACCCCAGGCCGGCGGCACGACCCGCCGCGAGTTTCTGCGGACATCCGCGACGGCGGTCTCGGCCGCCACGCTGGCGGGCCTGGACGTGGCGCGGTTCGCCCACGGGGCCGGGAGCGACACGCTCCGGGTGGGCATGATCGGCTGCGGGGGGCGCAACACCGGCGCCGGGGCGCAGGCCCTGCGCGCGGACAAAGGGGCGCGGCTGGTGGCGTTGGGCGACATCTTCATGGAACGGGTGAAGGGCGCGCGCGAAGCGATCCGCAACGAACTCGGGCGCGACCAGCGGGCCGACCAAGTCCAGGCGCCCGACGACCATTGCTTCACCGGTTTCGACGCCTACAAGCGGGTGATCGAGCTGTCGGACGTCGTCTGCATTGCGAACGCCGCCAAGTTCCATCCCTGGCACTCGATGGCAGCCATCCAGGCCGGGCGCCACGTCTTCGTCGAGAAACCGCACGGGATCGACCCGGCGGGGGTGAAGCTGATGCAGGCGGCGTGCGACCTGGCCAAGCAGAAGGGGCTGAGCCTGGCGTCGGGGTTGCACAGCCGTTACCACCCCGGCTACGCCGAGACCGTCCAGCGGATTCACGACGGCGCCATCGGCGACGTCGTCACCATCGAGGAGAATTTCCTGCGGGCGCCCTACGGGGTCACCGAACGCAAGCCGGGGCTGACCGAACTCGAATGGCAATGCAGCACGCAGTACCACTTCCGCTGGCTCTCGGGCGACGATGTCCCGCAGTCGCTGGTGCACAACATGGATCGGGCGAGCTGGGTGCTGCACAACGCCGTGCCCATCAAGTGCCACGGGCTCGGCGGCCGTTCCTCGATGACCGAACCCACCTACGGCGACGTGTTCGATCACCACTCCGTGGTGTACGAGTTCCCCAACGGCGTGCGGGTCTACGCCTTCTGCCGCACCACCACCGGTTGCTACGACGAATCGTCGAGCTTGATCTTCGGCACCAAAGGCCGGGCGTCCCTCCTCGAGTGCCGCATCTGGGGCGAAAACCAGACCCGCTGGCGCTGGCAAGGCCAGGGCGATCCCTACCAGATCGAGCACGACCGCCTCTTCGCCGGCATCCGATCCGGCAGCCCCGTCAACAACGGCGATTACATGGCCCGCAGCACCCTCATCACCGTCGCCGGCCAGATCTCCTGCTACACCGGCAAGGAGGTTTCCTGGGAGCAAGCCTCGGCCTCGAACTACTTCCACCCCCCGAAGGCCGAGGATTGCCGCGACGGCATGGAACCGCCCACCAAAACCGGGCCGGACGGCAGTTACCCCGTTCCCATCCCCGGACGCACCCGGCTCCTCGAAGCCGCCGCCTGAAGATGAAGCCCAACGGGAAAGCCCCCGTCCCGAGAAGGCCGTCCGCCGAATCCTCAGGCCCGACCCCGCGGACGAACCCGCCTCCGCCCGGCTGTGGCGGGGCAAGCGGCCGCGGCCGCGGATCGGAGGCCGCCGCCGCCGTGAGTCGGCGCCTGAACGCCGTCGTTGCGCGGCGCCGCTTCTTGGGGGTCGCCGCCCTGGGCGCCTTGGGCGCGCCGTGGCTGCGCCGGGGAGTCGTAGCGGCGGATCCGCCGCCCGCGGCGAACACCGGGCCCCAAGCCCGTCTGTTGCTCCTCACCGGCATCGACTACCCGGGCCACGTGTGGCGCGAAACCGCGCCCGCGCTCGCTGACGAGCTGCGCCGGGACCGACGGCTCGCCGTAGCCCTTCCTCAAGCTCTGGGAACAGGAGATCTTCGCGCTGCTCCTGGCCGAGGGCAAGATCACCGAGGAAGTCGTGGCCAACATCCGGTCCTGGAGGCATTCGGGTTTCAGTGTGGACCAAAGCGTCCGCTTGGAAGGGGGCGATCAGGAAGGGGTGCAGCGGCTGATTCAATAACGATGCGCATCGTCGCCTTCATCGAGAGGCACCAGACTGAGGTGATCGAGAAGATTCTCCGGCACTGCGGACTGTGGGTCGAGCCCTCAGCTCGCGCCCCGCCCGCGGCGAAGGTCCCGGTTACGGGCTGAGGCTCAGGGCGAGGGGAACCGGTGGAGCGGCGGCGTCGCGCGCGCGGCGGGGCATCCGCTCGACGGTGAACTGCACCCGCGGTGGCCGGCGCGACGGCCGTTTCCAGCCGCTGTCGCCCTCTGACCGGCCCTCCTGGAGCTTACGAGCGCCTTTCGGGGCTGGTGGGCGGCCGCCCACTAGCCCCGAAAGGCCGAGCCGACGCTCGGCAGGGGACAATTCAGCCGCGTTTCGCCTTGAATGACTACACCTGGTCAGGCACACTCCAGCCTCGTCGAAAAAGCAAATGCCTATAAGTAAATGCACGGTGGCAGGAGCGCCGGGGACGTGGAAACAGACCCTGCCAGCCGGCGTGACCGCCGATCCGTCCAGCGGAACGATTCCGACGGGCTATCTGATCCTGAACGTCACGCAGGGGACGCTGAAACGCCACGCGGGCGGATACTCGTGGGAAACCATCGTCGGAGCGACCGGCGGCAAGATCGGATTCTGGGGCGTGACGCCGGTCACGCAGCCGGCTGGGGCGGGGCAAGCCGCCGTCACCCTCGGCAACGCGGATGGCGAGATCGCCGGACTCACCATTTCCGACCCGCCCTCGCAAGCCGAGGTTCAGGCTCTGCGGGACAAGTGCGAGGAGTTGGCCGATGACGTGAGGGCGTTGGCGACACTCGTTCACGCGCTGCGGGGGGCGCTGGTCAATTCGGGGCTGATCAAGGGTAACGCGTAACATCAGGTCTGCGGCGTCTCTTGAGGCGAGGCACCGTTCGTACCATTATTGACGTATGTGCACCCGAAGGCATAATCAGCGCAACACAAGCACGGGCCATGAAGCTACTGAGCGCGATCGGCTTTAGTCTTATCCTCTGCACTGGCTGCGTCCACGAACGGCAGAAATCCACCACCTCGGCGCCTGCGACACCCGCGACTCCAGAGGACCCCTACTTCTGGCTCGAGGATACTGACAGCGAACGAGCCTTGGACTGGGTCTATCAGCAGAATCGAGCCTGCACAAACCAACTCACTGCCTCGCCGGAGTTCGCGTCGTTGACCCAGCGGATGTTGGCCATCCGTGATTCCAAGGAAAAGATCCCGGAACCCAATAAGCGCGCGGCGTACTACTACAACTTCTGGCGAGACGATCACCACGTCCGCGGGCTGTGGCGACGCACCTCGGCCGCGGAGTACCGCAAAGCCCAGCCCAAGTGGGAAACCGTGCTGGATCTGGACCAACTCGCGCAGCACGAAGAGGAGAACTGGGTATGGAGCGGCTGCCGGACGCTGTATCCGAAGCATGAGCGTGGACTGATTGAGATCACCCGCGGTGGCGGTGACACGGGGGTTGTCCGCGAATTCGACCTGGTGAAGAAGGAATTCGTTACCAACGGCTTCACCCTGCCCGAGGCGAAGAGTGTGGTCATGTGGCGCGACGAGAATACCGTTTACGTGGGCACCGATTTCGGGCCGGGCTCGTTCACGGCTTCGAGTTACCCGCGCATCGTCAAGGAATGGAAACGCGGCACACCTTTGAGTGCGGCCAGAAGCGTGTTCGAAGGGAATACCAACGATGTCGGGGTGGTGGGCTTC
>VHCO01000318.1 GCA_016871715.1 Verrucomicrobiota bacterium | reverse complement strand
CAAGATGCCCGCGCTCCGTTCTTGGCCGGCGCGCAGGTTGCAGCGGTGTCCGGCGAGTCGGGGGAGGCCAAGGTGAAGGCGCGTGAGTGGAAGGAGGTGGGTGCGGAGTATCGGCGGCGGTTGTTTGCGCGTGCAGGGGTGTCTGGGAGCAGCGGGAAGGTGGCGTTGAGCCGGGAGCAGATTCGGCGGGTGTTGGAGAAGGGTGGCGAGTTGAGTGTGGGGGAGGTGTTGCGGTTGCGAATACGGCACATGACGGACGGGGTGGTGTTGGGGTCGAAGGGGTTTGTAGATGAGGTGTGGTTGGCACATCGGGAGCGGTTTGGGGCCAAGCGGCGGAGCGGGGCGCGGCCAATTCGGGGTGGGGGCGCTCCGTTGTCGGGGCTGCGTGCCTTACGGGACCTGCGGGTCGAGGCCATTTCGTGAGTCAGTGGGCTGCGGCCGGCGGGATCCTCGCTGTTCCGGCAGAACTGAGGATGGGCGGCTGGCCGCGCAGACCTCTCGGAGCGGGTCATTGGCCAACAGCGGCGGTAGTTGTTCAGGTCGGTTGGTGGGCGGCCCGGGTCGGGCGAAGTTCTGGTGGCTTGCGCGCGGGTGGCGGTGTAGTAAAGGAACACGTTCAGCAAGACATGACAGCCATGACGATGATGACGAAGTCGAAGGCAGGCAACTCGACCGAGCGACGCGGCACAAGGTGGGTCATGAGCCTCTGGGTGGCGTGGCTCTGTGGGGCGTGTTGGGGCGTGTTGGGACAGGAAGCGAAGCCGGGTGTGCTGGCGTTCACGGCGGCGGCGGATGGCGGGTTCCGGTTCGACACTGGGGTATTGGCGGGGAAGTTGCGTGCCGGCGGCAAGTCGCTTGGATTAACGGAGGTCGTGCACCGACCGTCCGGCTTGCGTTTGGATCGGAGCAACGGCCTGTTGAGCCATTACCGGGTGTTCACGGTGGGCCAGCGCTATGGAGGCGGGGCCTGGGACTGGCCCAGCCACGCCACTTTGCGGAGCGACGGGTCTGTGGACGTGCAGTGGCCGGCGACAACGGAGCGGCCGTTTACGCTGCAAGCCGCATACCGGTGGTACGACGAGGCGACCTTGGACGTGGAGACTCGGGTGCTGGCCGTCGAGGCGTTGGCGGGTTTTGAGGTGTTCCAGGCCTCGTATTTCAGCGAGGCTTTCAGGCAATCGCTGGTCTACGCTCACGCCGGCCCGGACGGGGCGGGCGGCAGCGAGTTGGTGTCGGCTGACGGGGAGGCGGGCGAGTGGCAGATGTTTCCGCGGGCGGACTCGGACGTGCCACGGATCTCCGATGGGCGGTGGCAGCTTATGCCGAACCCCGTGACCTGGCGGTTGCGGTCGAGGTTCCGGCTACCGATTGGCCTGCGGTGCGCCCCTGAACACGGGGTGGCGGCGGTGATGCTGGCTCATCCAGAGGACTGCTTTGCGATCGCCACGCCACACCAGACCGAGGGCCACTACTCGATGTATTTTTCGCTGTTTGGCGGCGAGGTACCCGCGGGCCACGCTGCTCGCGCCCGCACTCGGCTCGTTATCGGCTCCGGCATGACGGTGGCGCGGGTGCTGGAGCTGCATGCCGAGTTCAGCGCGGGCGTCCGAGCACAGTCCACAGGGTATGAGCGAACCGGTTCAGGTAACGCATCTGAGACGCGTGCACGACCCGGCGCGCGACCCGAATGAGCTTCGCCCGCGGCTTTTCCGTGGCCAGAGACTCACACACGCCCAGCCGATGCCGGCGCGCTTGCCCCTCGAAGAAGGCGTGGGCTTCTTCCAAGCTGAAGAACCACTTGTGCCGGTCCAGGGGTGGCTCGGGCGGGAGACCGTAATGGCCGACGTGACCGCGGCCGCGCGCGATGGCGCGGCGCGCGTTGGCCCAGTTATTGGGCAGGGAGAGGATGAGGTAACGGCGGGCGACACGCACCAGTTCGTCGAAGACCTGATGGAGGTTGTCGAGGTGTTCGAGGACATCGGCACAGACGACGCAATCGAAGCTGGCTGAATCGAACGGGAGGCGGTCGATGTGTTCGAGGTTGACGACGCGGTCGGGTTGGCCGGCGACGTCGATGCCGAGGTAATCGCAGGCGGGCAGGAGGGTTTTGAGGACGGCCTGGTCACAGCCCACATCCAAGATGCGTCCCTGCAAGTAGGCCTTGAATCGTTGGGCGATGAACCGCGAGCGCACGGCCCGCTCCGTGAACGCGATGTACTCGACTTTCATGGACTGAGGGCGGTGAGGCGGGTGCGAGCGCTGGGGGGTGGTTGGGGGTGGCTGCCAGCGTTCATGCGCGGAAGAAGTCGGCGATGACTGCGGCGACGCGTTGGATTTGGGTTTCGGTCAGTTCGGGGTAGATGGGCAACGACAGACACTGACGGGCGGCTTGTTCGGCGGCGGGGAAATCGCCGGGCTGGTAACCGAGCGAGGCGAAGCATTTTTGGAGGTGCAACGGCAACGGGTAATGGAGGCCGCAGCCGATGTGATGGGCCTCGAGGTGGCGCTTGAGGGCATCGCGCTCGGGATGGCGGACGACAAACAGATGCCAGGCGCTCTCGGCGTAGTCCGCTTCGACTGGGAGTTGGAGCGGCGTGTGGGCGAGGAGCTCCTGGTACCGGCGGGCCACCTGGCGGCGCGCGGCATTCCAGGCGGCGAGGTACTTGAGCTTGACGCCCAAGACGGCGCCTTGGATGCCCTCGAGGCGGTAGTTATACCCGATCTCATCGTGGAAGTAGCGCTCGCGCGACCCGTGCTCGCGCAGGGCGCGGGCTCGCGTAGCGAGGGCGGCATCGTTGGTGACGAGCGCGCCGCCTTCGCCGTAGGCACCGAGGTTCTTGCCGGGGTAGAAGCTGAAGGCGCTTAGGACGCCGGCGGTACCCACGACCGTGCCTTGGTACTTAGCGCCGTGGGCTTGGGCGGCGTCTTCGACGAGGGCGAGGCGGTAGCGTTGGCAGAGCTGGCGGAGGGGATCGAGGTGGGATGGCTGCCCGTAGAGGTGCACGGGCATCAGGGCCTTGGTGCGGGCAGTGATAGCCGGTTCGACGCGGCGCGGGTCGAGGTTGAACGTGGCGGGGTCGATGTCCACGTAAACGGGTCGGGCGCCGACGTAACTGATGGCCCAACTGGTCGCCACGAAGGTGTAGGGTGTGGTGATGACCTCGTCGCCAGGCCCGATGTCGAGGAGGCGCATGGCCACGTGCAGGGCTGAGGTTCCGCTGTTGAACCCGATCGCGTGCTGGGCGCCGCAGAATTGGGCGAAAGCGCGCTCGAACTCGGCCACGTCCGGTCCCAAACAAAACGTGCACCGGTCGAGGGTCCGGGCGACGGCAGCGTCAATCTCCGCCCGCATCGGGCGCATCTGTGCGGCCAGGTCGAGATAAGGGACGGGGCAATCCATGAGTGGCTTGGGGGGGCGCGATCAATCCGTGGCGGTCAGCGGCCACGAGGCCGGCGCGTGGGCAAGCTGGGGCAGGGTGGCGAACGGCTGGTGAAGCGGCCAGGGACGAGCGGGTTGGGGTCGGGGCGGACGGGGCAAGGTGCGGGCTAGAGCTGGAGGATGGCGTAGATGATGAGGAGGATGATGATCGCCCCCAGGACCAGGCCGAGGTAGAGGATGACCTTACTAGCTTTGTCGCTCTTCTTGGCAAAGGGCGACGTGAGAGCGCGGTTGCCTTGGTCCAGTTCGTCGAGCTTCACCCCGCCGGAGATGGGGAGGGTATGGCCCAGGGTCTTCTTCGAGCTGAGGGGTGGTGGGGCACCGTTTTCGACGCGGATTTCGACTTGGCCGAGCCGGAGGACTTGACCCGGCTTGAGCACGCCTTCGCGGGTGGCGACGCCGTTGATGAAGGTGCCGTTGGTCGAGTTGAGGTCGCGGACGACGATGTCGTTCGCGCGCAGCAAGATCTCGCAGTGATGTCCGGACACGGACGGTTCCGCCAACTGCCAGGTGTTGTCCTCGAGCCGGCCCACAGTCGTGCGCTCCGCCGTCAACTCGTAAGTCGTGCCGGCAAAGCCTTCTGTGAGGACAACAAACTTGGGCATAGGTCGGTTCGTTAGGCCGGGATTATTGCCACAAGCCCTGTCAAGTCAAACGGTTTCTCCCACCCGGCCCGCGGCTCAGGCGGGGGCACGCGCGGTTGGGTCGCGAGGGAGCGGCTCCGGGTAGAAAGGCGTTGTGCTGGGGAGCGGAGTGGGGTAAAGGAGGCGGCGTTCGGCAATATCAACCACCCCCGACGAGGGTACGAAAACCATGATTCACCTCGGCTTACACACGGACAACTGGCGTCCCCTGAGCATGGGATTCGAGGCCGCGTGCGAGAAGATCGCCGCCACGGGCCTCAAGCACATCGAGTTCTGTTCCATCCACGGTCAGAACTTCATCGCCGCCCTGGGCTACGACCCAGGGGTGTCCCTGCAGTCCAATCCCCGGGCGATCCGGCGGTTTCTGGACAAGCTCGGGCTGGCCGTGTCGCAAATTGATGGGTCGTATCCGATGATGGGGCCGAATGGGGCCGCTTATGGTGTGCAGTACGTGACCCAGACGATTCGGTTTGCCGCGGAGTTAGGGTGTCCGATGGTGGACACGGTGGATGGGGCGTTCGAGACGCCGGGATTGAGCCGCAAGGAGGTGTTCCGGTTGACCTGCGACAATTACCGGCAGTGTTTGGCTTGGGCTGAGGACTACCGGATCATCGTCAACGTCGAGCCGCACGGGCCGTACACGAACGACCTGGACTTCATGCAACGGTTGTTCCAGGAGTTCGAGTCGGAGTATTTGCGCTGCAATTTCGACACCGGCAACACCTTTATCGCCGGCCATGAACCGCTGGCGTACCTCAAGGCGCTCCGCAAGTATGTTGTCCATTGCCACATCAAGGACGTCAGCCCAGCCCTGGCCGCGGCGGTGCGCGGTGAGGAGACAGGCATTGGCAGCTCGGAGGTGTCTGTGGGCGGCGGTGTCAACGCGGAGAACATCCGGGCCTGTATCGAGCACCTTCATCAGACCGGCTGGGACGGCGTGGTATCGCTCGAGTGCCACGGCTCGGACGAGAACACCAAGCAAAGCGTGGCCTGGATGCGCGGGGTGGTGAAGGGGCTCAAGCGGCGCAGCGGGCGGTAGCTTGAACGGGCGCGCGGCGGCCTGGGGAAGGTGGGGCGGACTCAGGCGATCCTTGACATTTGACATTCCCACGCAGGCTGACCAGGGTTCGTCATGGCTCGATTGCGGCGCCTAGAATTGGCGAAGACACCCGCTCACGCTCGCGTAGGGACCCGGAAAACCAACCGCCAAACCGACCCACCCTCACCCCACCCTCCCGGCGATCTCTCCGCCACGACTGACCTCGGTCCTGCCGGTTGGGCCCCGAACCAGGTGTCCGCGCCCGCCGCGCAGTGAAGCTCGCTCTCATCCGCCGACTCTTCTCCGCAACCGGAGGCGCTGAGTTGTACCTCCAACGCCTTCTGTCGGCATTGCTCGATGCTGGGCATGAGGTCCATCTGTTCGCCGAATCCTGGCCCGACCTGCCCGCCCATGCTGTCTTCCATCCCGTCGCCGTCACCGGCTCGCGCGCAACCCGACCCTGGCGCTTCGCGGACGCCCTCGAGCGCGAACTGAGCCGAGCATCCTGGGACTGCGTCTTCAGCCTTGAACGCACGCGGCGCCAGGACGTCTACCGCGCCGGCGACGGAGTTCATCGGGTCTGGCTCGAGCGCCGCCGGCAGTACGCTCGGTGGTGGCGCCGGCCGTGGGTGGGCAGGGGCGCCTTTCATCGCACCATGCTCGAACTCGAGGCGCAGGTCTTCGACCCCGCCCGCACCGGCCATATCATTGTCAACTCCGAGATGGTCGGCCGCGAAATACGCGCCCACTACCGGTTTCCCGAGGCCCGCCTGCACCTGGTCCGCAACGGTGTGCCCCTCGACCGCTTCGCCTCCGGCGATCGCGCTGCCGCCCGGGCGCAGTTGGGCGTGAAACCGGACGAGTTCCTGCTGCTCTTTGTCGGCTCGGGCTGGGAACGCAAAGGGCTCCGCTTCCTCCTGCGCGCGCTCGATCGCTTCGTCTGGGCCCGCCTCCGTGACACCTTCACCCGAGGCCTGGCTGCCGCCCAGACTCCCAGGGACTGGATCGCAGCCTTCTTGCCCGACTCAGGCGCAAAACCCGAACTTAGGCTGAAACTGCTCGTCGTGGGCAAGGGTCGACCGCCGACCACCGCTCGGCCGTACGTGATCTTCGCCGGGCCGAGGAGCGACCTCGAGCAGATCTATGCCGCCGCAGACCTGTTCGTTTTCCTGCCCATCTACGAGCCTTCAGCGAATGTCTGCTTCGAGGCGCTGGCTGCTGGGCTCCCGGTCGTGACTACGGCCCAAAACGGTGCGA
The DNA here is from genome assembly GCA_016871715.1 of Verrucomicrobiota bacterium. Classification (GTDB taxonomy): domain Bacteria; phylum Verrucomicrobiota; class Verrucomicrobiia; order Limisphaerales; family J093; genus VHCO01. Next base: position 1,545 of record VHCO01000318.1, on the reverse strand, counting down.
GCGAGGTCATCGAGGACGGCGTCAACGGCACCGTCCTGGACACCCCGACCGACACAGGGGCGGTCGTCCAAGCCATTGGCTACTGGTGGGCGCGGAGGTTCCGCGTCCCGTTCGTCGAGACTGGCCCGTTGAGCCTGACGCGCAACGTCGAAGAGACGCTCGCCGTGATCGAGTTGGCCGCCGCCGAACGGCGAGCCCGCGCCGCTCCGAACTGAGATGCAGCTTTCCGTTTGCCTCATCACCCTCAACGAAGCCGACCACTTGCCCCGGTGCTTGGCCAGTTGCGCGTCTTTGGCGGACGAAATCCTGGTCGTGGACTCCGGCAGCACAGACCGCACCGAGTCCGTGGCCCGCCAGTTCGGCGTGCGCTGGCTCCACCAGGATTGGCTCGGTTACGTGGGCCAGAAAAACCTCGCACTCGACCGCGCCCGTCACGAGTGGGTCTTGAGCCTCGACGCCGACGAAGAGCTTTCCCCAGGCCTCCAAGACGAAGTCCGCGCCCTCAAGGCCAGCGAGCCTGCCGCCGCTCTCGCCGGCTTTAGCGTGCCGCGCTGCGTCCTCTATGAAGGGCGCTGGATCCGCCATGGCGACTGGTACCCTGACCGCCTGGTGCGCCTGTTCCGCCGGAAGCGGGCGCGGTTCGCCGGGGGTAAAGTACACGAACGCCTCGAATTGGCCGGCCCCGCGCTGCCGTTGCGCCACGACCTCTATCACTACTCGTTCCGCGACGCCGCCGACCACTGGGCCCGCTGCCAAACGTATGCCCAGCTATGGGCCGAGAGCCGACATGAGGCTGGCCAGACCGCCGGGCCGGCGGCCCCCTTCCTGCACGCGGCGTTTCGCTGGTTGCGCGGTTACCTCCTGCGTCGCGGGTTTCTGGATGGAGGACCGGGCTGGCGCATCGCGGCCCTTTGCGCTCGCGAGACGGCCCTCAAGTACCGCCTGCTCCGCCAACTCGGCCGGTCCAACCCCGAGCGCAAGCGCTTGCCGCTGCCCAAGTGAATCGGCCTCCCCTCTCCCGCTCCCGGACAAGCGCGCCGCTACCGATGCACCCAACACAGCACGCGGCAAGCTCGCCTAGGGCTACGGTAGTCAATAAGGCAGGTTGTTAGACATTGACAGTAACAGAGAGGTGAATCTGGTCAAGCCGGCAACCTCGATCCCGACTAACCCCCGCACACACCATGATGCAAAGCGAATCGTCCTTCTCAAAGTCAGAGAGTCGCACGCCGTTAACCATTGCTTTGCCCATGGCCGGGTCATCGGAATGTTGGTCGTTTGTATAACATTTAGACGGTGTTTTAGTCGTTGACAGGCGGCTGTCCTCTGGCGTATCCTTCGCCCCACCTAACCAACGAACCTATGAGAAGAATCCGCATTAAAGTCAAAGGTCGACCGGCCGTGTACCACTGCGTCTCCCGCATCGTCGGCGCCCAACGCCTCCTCGATGACCTCGGCAAAGAAACCTTGGTCCGGCTCCTCCGCCGCCTGGCCACCTTCTGCGGCCTCGAAGTCATCACCTACTGCATCATGTCCAATCACTTC
>VHCO01000317.1 GCA_016871715.1 Verrucomicrobiota bacterium | reverse complement strand
CGTGGGCCAAGGAAGTGCGGCCGAGCGCCTGTAGTAGGGCAAGCTCACCGAGGCCGGGCACAGAAGAACAACCGGACGCAGCCTCCCAGCCCTCCGTGGCTCGCTCTTACTCCAACCTTACCCGGAAGAAGCCCTTCTCGCCGATGGGTGAAAGCGGGCCTGTCCGCCGCAGCCCCGAGTTTGTCGAGCGGCGAAGGGGGAACTGGACTGGCGGCGGAGAGATCGCTTGAAAGGCCGCTGGTCTCGTTTCGAACGGCAGAATGGCAGGCTCAAGACCGATTCCGGTCGAGCTGCCGTCGAACGTGTCGAGGCAGAAGCCCGAGGAACTGCCTGGGCGTCAGGATTTCCACGCCGAAGGGCTTCTCCAGGTCGGCATCTCTGGCGATGAGCGCTCGTGCGTCAGCCGCCAGCGCTGCCTCAAGGAACTTGTCATGACGCCAGCCACGAGGACACTGGTGTCCATCACGACGCGGATCACTTGCGGCGCACTCTCCGCAACGCTCGGTCAACGATGGCGCGTGCCTCTGCTGCGGTCTGTTTGCCGGCGGGTACTCCAGCTCGAAATACTCGGCATCGCGGCATCGCCTTGTCCTTGAGGATATTGATGTCCGTGGCTACACTTCGCGCGTGGAACACGTGGCCAAGCTGCTGAACGACATGGTGGAGACAGGCGTTCTGACGAACTACGCCGTGTTCGGAGCGGTGGCACAGATGCGCTACACCGAGGCGGTGACAACGCTGGATGCTGATGTTCTGGTGGCCGTGCCCGAGCCCGGCGCCTGGGACAATGCGTTCATCAACTTCGATCACACCGGCTGGTTCCCGGCGCCGAATTACGTCGTGATGAAGCTCTGGTGGGACAACTTCGCCCCGAAATTCCTGCCGGTGACCGGCGACGCGCAGGGCTGCAACCTCGTGGCCACCCGGAGCGAGGACGGCGGCACGCTGGTGATCAAAGCGGTGAATCCCAAGGACCAGGCCACGACGGTCGAAGTGGACTTGAAAGGCGGGTTCGCCCCGAAGACCGCTGCCATGCAAGTGGTCGCGCCCGGCTCGCTCCGTGCCCGCAACACACTCGCCGAACCTGCTGCTGTACGGCCGGAAGCCGGGGCTGCCCAGTTGAATGGGAAGCGCGCTCGTTTCCAACTGCCCGCCTACTCAACGGCGGTGGTGAAGCTGAATTGACTGCGCCCTCCCCTGAAACAGGTTCCTCCGCGTCACCTGGCTAATCCGCGTGCAAATCCCCCGCCGCTACAACAAATCCGAAAGGTCTTCTTTGGCGCCACTCGCGGACCACAGATCGGACTGTTCTACGCCAGGGAAGAGTTCGCCTTCACGGAAACACCCGCTGCCAGGAAACGTCGTGCTGCACCAGCCAGCGCATGTCCGCTAGGTCCGCCTCGTTCACCGGGCGATGGCCCTGGGATGAGATCGCGACTTTGGGTGTGAATCTCCAATCGTGCCATTCCACGTGGCCATCGAGAAAGCTCAGGTTTGCGCCGCCCTGGTGTCGTTCGCCCGGCAGATGCAGCCAGCGGTTGTGGTCGCTGACCAATCCGAACTTGCTGAAATGGCAGCCGCAGCCTAGGTTCGAGCCGTGAGCACGGTGAGCGAAATTCAGGCGGCATTACAGGACTTGAGTCCCGAGGACCTTCAGGCCGTGGACGCGGCATTGCGGTCACAATTCCGCAGCCGCAAGCTGGGCATTCTTTACGATGATGCCTATGGCCTGTGGACGGAGGAAGATCAAGCGTCAGCAGCCGCAGCGGCGTTCGCATTGATGGATCACGAGGAATCCTCCCGTGAACGCTCCTGAACGCGGTGAAGTCTGGCTGGCGGATCTGGGCTTTGCCGCGAAGACCCGGCCCGTGCTGATCGTGAGCGTTCCGATTGCGGACCGCGACTACGCCCTGATACAGGTTATCCCACACACCACGCAAAGGCGGGGAACTCAGTTCGAGATCGAGATTCCGGTCCCCTTTTTGCAGACCGGCATTTTCAATGTGCAGGGGATGCTGGCCGTTCCCTCTGCCAAGTTCCTTCGACGACTTGGCGCTTTGTCTCCGCCACAAATCCGGGACATCGAAGCCATCGTCAAGCGATGGCTGGGGCTGACCCATTGAAATGAACGATGTGCGTTTCATGGTTCATTTGCGGCCGCCGCCTCGGTAGGACAACCTTACCGAGGCCGGGCACAGAAGAACAACCGGAATCAGCCTCCCAGCCCTGCTTGGCCCACTCCTACTCCACCTTCACCCGGAAGAAGCCCTTCTCGCCGATGGGCGAGAGCGGGGAAAGGACTGGGGCGGGGAGATTGGTCTACGGGGAGTGGACATTGATGCGGTGCTCACGGCTCAACCATCCGGTAGAACTGATGCGGAGCGGAACTTGCGTTGGGATCATCTAGCTGCCTCGGACCCTCGGTGCGGCTGACGGCTTGCCAGTCGTTCCAGTCACGCAGGTTCGTGCTTCTTTGAATGCGGACGACGTCAGGTGCCGGAGAAGCGGAAAGGAGGCGTAACGGTTCCGCTGTCGCTGCCGGAAGGCCGCCCAATGTGAGGGGAATCCAGAGGGCAACTGGCCGACCGGCGAAGGTTGCCTCCCAGCCTGTGGTGCCCGGCAGATGGTAGACCGTGACGTTGGTTGATTCATCGAAGATACCCTCGCCAACGTTTGGCGCGTTTCCGGCGAAACGCGCTTCCCTCATGCCGGTGCAGCGCCGAAACGCCCAATCTCCGATGTTGGTGACGCTCTCGGGGATGGTCACACCCGTGAGACCACTGCAGCCAACGAAGGCGAGTTTCGCGATGCTGCCAACGCTATCCGGAATGGAAATCGTCCTGAGGCTCGCGCAACCATCGAACGCCTCCACTCCGATGCTAACGACGGTATCTGGGATCGTGATCCCGGCAAGGCGGCTGCAGCCGTCAAACGCAGAGGCATCGATGCTGGTGAGACCAGCCGGCAAGATCACGCTCGTCAGACGTGCACAATCCATGAACGCCCCGCGGATACTGGTGACACCGTCCGGAACCACGATGCTCGTCAGGCCCGTTCCCCCGAACGCCGCGTAACCGAGATCAGTAACGCTATCAGGAAGGGTCAGGCCGGTGAGGTTGCTGCAACCAGAAAACGCCCAGTAGCCGAATCCAGTCAGGCGGTCTGGAAGCGTGACGTCGGTCAGGCTTGTGCACCCAGAGAACGCCGATCTTTCGATGCGGACCACGCTCTCAGGCATGGTCACGCGGATAAGGCTGCTGCAGTTAGACCTTCTTCGGGGATCATAATGGGTAGAGTTGGAGCTTTCCGCAGAAGAACAGGATTCGAACTCGGTAGTTGCGAAAGTTGCGAAAGCCTCGAGCGGCGGCCTTGAGGCTCTGGATCTTGGAGTTCAAGCCTTCGGTCACCGCGTTGGTGATATGATGCTTCAGATACGTCAACAGGTTGTCCAAATGGCGTTTGAGCATCTGCGCCACTTCCACTAGCGGTTTGAGGCGGCTACGGCTCACCCACCCAAACCAATCCTTGAAAAACCGGCGCGCCCAACCCTCCTCCTGATACTGAACCGTCCCTGCGGCGACGCCCACGGAACCGCCATCGTCTTGACTCCGTGCTCCGGACAGTTCGACCGAGGCGTCCGTGCCCGAATCAGGGTCGTAAACTGCATGGTGTCCAAGTGCCGCCAAGTCCGCTCCGGCGCACAATCGTGGATCGCACAGGACCGCCTGCATTCCGGGCACTGGGCGTCGGCGCCCCACTGCCACCCCAGTTCAATCTCCACTGTCTTCTTCGCAACGCTCAGTTCCACGGTCTTGACTCCCCACGGGCTGCCAATCCACAACAGTTGCGCGTAGTGCTTCTGCAGTTCGGTGTCCATGCTCATGGCCCCCAAGTCTGCAACTGCCCTTCTCACTTTACCAACCTCTTCTGTCACCTACCTCCCAACCGGCGGAGCGCAGCGGAGCGGAGCGGAGTCCGGCGCGAAGCGGTAAGATCTCCCGTTCAACCAGCACGCCCTCGCATGCAATCAAGCCCCCTCAAGGTCTTCACTCTATAAGCTCCTCCCCCTTCGCCGGACACCTAGCCACTAATTCCGCGAATATCCCCATTTCTGGACCTCTTCGCCAGCGCCCAGATCCAGGACCGTGATCCCTCCGGCATAATCCGCGCATGCCACGAGCTTTCCGTTCGGAGAATAGGCCACCGCTGTAACCAGGTCCTTCAGCTCCACCAACTCGAAAATGGCATCCGATTCCAATTGGTTCCAAAGATAATCCCATTCGCAACTTCGGAAGTCTTCCTCACCTTCGGAAGGGATGTGAGAATGCGTACCGAACTGCCGGGCTTCGTACACCACGCCCATCCCGCCGCGGCCCGCCTCCCGCAGCAGTTCGTAATCGCCGAAGAAACGCAGCCCGTCGGCCGCGTCCGCCGCGTCCGACGGGGCCCCCTCCGGATGAGGCGCATGCTCAGTCAAGGCCGTGAGTGCCAGACACGATGGACAGAGCCCCCCCGGAGCCGCGAGTGGCAACGCGTTCCCGCAGTCGGGGCAGATCAGGGCGGAGTTTTGGGTCATCACGGCCATAACTTGCCTTCATCGACTTCCTTCGGAAAGCACCGAGAAAGGTAACGGGAAAAGCGGGGGGTGGTTCCGAGATCGGAATCGGACGGCCAGCCGTGTCCGACGATGGCGCAGGGGGCATGAAGACGATTCCGTTGCGCCAGGTAATGCGCCAGCCCACCCGGGTCTAGCGTCGGACGCAGGCTGGTGAGACGGTGCGTGCCACGGAGTCTCTAAATGCCCTGCCGGGCCGGCAGAAGGCCATCGATCGGGTGCTTGAGGAAACCCTGGGCAGTCAGCCAGTTCTAGCCCGACGGGCTTGCACCCTCACGGCAGTTCCCGTCGCAACTCCTCACGCACGTCCGCCCACTCCTCCGCAACCGACCCTCGGTCAGCCCATTCTCCCTGCCGGCAGATCTAGCTCCTCAGAATGGCCGCGAAGGTCCTGAGTTCCTCGTCCAGTTCCTCGGCGGTTAGTACGCTCTGGGCCAGTTCCTGTCGGATCAGAGGGCGGAAGCGCTGGCGCATCCGGGTGACGGTCATCTTGGCGGCGCCGGCGGTGATGCGAAGCTCTTTCGCGGCGGCGGCGTAACTGGCCGACTTCTTGTCTCCAGTCAGGAATCCCTTGAGGCCGTCGAAGAGCGGGCCCCGACCCGACAGGTCGAACTCCTCACGCAGGCGCTTCAACGCGCGATCCAGGACCGAGAGCGCCCAGGCATGATCGTAGGCGAGGTCGGGTGGTTCACCGGTTGCCGTGGCGTCGCCGTAACGGCTTTCGGCCAGGTGCGAGTCCAGGGACACGAGTTCGGCTCGCCCTCCCCGCTTGACGGCGTTGGCGCGGTCCTGCTCGTCGGCCAGGAAGTGCTTGAGCGCGCCAATGAGGAAGGACCGGAAACGGCCGCGCGTCCGCTCAGCCCGGGCAAAGGAGTTGTCGCGCAGGAGGTCAGCGAAGAAGGCCTGCGTCAGATCCGCGGCGTCCGGCCCGTTCGCGCCGGTGCGTCGGATGAACGCATAAACTGGCTGCCAGTAGGTCCGGCAGAGCTGTTCCAACGCCTCGCGCCCCGCGACCGACGAGGACCCGCCGGCGGCCAGCACCACGCTCCAGTGGGTGGAGTTGAACCGGGCCTGGGTGGCGGGGGCTGGACCGGGTTCGGGCACGCCGCCATTGTGCCCGCTCCATCCGGAGTGTCGAGCGCGAGAGATGCTTTTGACATTTTTATGGGAATATGGGATTATGGCTGCTGTGAAGACGACATTGGACATTCCGGATGACCTTTTCCGGGAAGCAAAGTCTCGCGCGGCATTGACCGGAATGAAGCTCAAGGATCTGGTGGCTGATGGATTGCGGTTGGTCCTGGCTGGCGAGGGGGGCCGAACGGCTCCGAGGCGTGTGCGGTTCCCGATCATTGAGGGCAAGCCCGGAGCGCCAGTGATCACCCGGCGGATGGTTGAGGAGGCCGAGGAGCAGACGCTGAGGGAAGAGGCTGAACATCATGCCAGGCTTATGCGACGTTAGCTACCTCCTGCCCTTGTGCCACGGGCAGCATGAGCATCACCTGCCAGCCAAGGAGCATCTGGACACGGTCGACGTCAGCGGGCAACTCGTTGTCTGCCGCATCAGCCAACTGGGCTTGCTTCGGCTGCTTTCCAATCCGGCCGTCATGATGTCGAGCGCCTGCACGACGAACCAAGCGTGGCAGGTTTACGACACGATGATGGCCGACGACCGCTTCATTTTTCAAGGAGAGCCCGGCGGCTTGGAAGCGAGGCTCCGGGAGTTGACGGACGGATTCCCTTTCTCTCCCAAACTGTGGCAAGACGCCTGTTTGGCCGCTTTCGCGATCACGGCCGGCCTTCAGTTGGTGACGTTCGATAGCGCGTTCCGGAAGTTCAAAGGACTGGAGTGCGTGACGCTGGCGGTGAAGTGACAGTGTTTGTCCGCCGACTCGTCCGCGTCGCTGCCCGCCAGAAAGGCCCGCGGGAACCCCCCGCGCAGCCACAGCTTGCGCCAGTTCCGCACACCGGCCTCCCTCAAATCAAACCCGCTCAACTCGATGAACTCAATGCGCCCGGCCAGGGTTTCCGAAGTCTGCCGCAACAGATCCGGGGACGCGCTGCCCAGCACGAGAAACCGCGCCGGGGAATCCGGCCGATCCACCAGCACCCGCAAGACGGGAACAGGCCGAGTGCCGTTTCAAGGAGAGGTCAGCCGAGCGGCTAAGCGCTCACGCTCGAGGAAGGGGCCCGGTTAACTTAGAGCTTCAGCCAATATTTCAGCACAGCTTCCACTTCGCTCACGACTCGAGCAGCCAGCTCTCCCGGAGCCTTGCGAACGAATTCAGTGAACTTCACTGGCTGGATACTTTGGACGTTGATGTAGCTCTGCTCTCGCAGCCACGGCACCCGGGGCAAGGCGACCTCGTAGGGTGTGTCCTCAAACTGTGTGGTGATCAGAACCACGCTGGCCAAGGCCAGTCGAGCATCGGTCCGAGCCGCCAACACCAGAGCATAACGCGGCTTGCCGACCCTGCCCAAGTCGACGGACCAAACTTCGCCGGGTTGTGGGACCGGGCGCACGCCTACAACTCATCCGCCAACGCATTGCGGCGGGAGGCAGGGCTCAAAACCTCATCTTCCGGACTGTCGGCTTGGACAGGGAACGGGATCGCCCGACGCTTAATGATCTGCTTATAAAACAGTTCCAAGGCTGCCCTCGGTTTCAGACCAATCTCTTCCAAGACGGCTTCAGCCCGGCGTTTTAGCTCGGGATCAATACGACTTTTGGCTATCGCGCTCACGTGCTCAATGTGGCCCAAACGTGGCCTCTTGTCCACTATGACGTTCCCCGGCCCGTTCCTGGTTCCAGGGTCGGATCGAGATCCTGGTCCCTAGCCGTCATCGACATGATTTCGGTCAGGCACAGGAGCTGATGCCATCCCGACCGCCGTAGCCCTGAGCTGCATCGAAGGGAAACGGCGGAAGCCTTGGGCACACTCGCTCGGCAATGACTTGTCGTTGAGTATTCTAAATCTATCACTTCCCAGACCGCCACCCCACTCACGTTATGGAGGTCATGTGGAGGATGACTGGCAAGGGGCAAATTCCTGGAAAGGGGGAGGTCAGCCGCGCAAGCCGGCCTCGCCGAGGTAGTCATCCATCGCCGACACCGGCAACAACGTGATCCCCTGCGGCAACCGCGCGCAACGAGATCCGGGATAAACGACCGCCAGCGAGTCCAGCCCCAGGTCTTGAGCGCTTCGGGGAAAATCTGGGGAGACTCATTCAGTTTTAAGCAAGGAGAGCCAGGGGAATCAGTTTTGTCCCTGAGATTGACTGATCAATTCGAAGGTGGTTTTTGACCCCCCACGGGGCTTG
>VHCO01000316.1 GCA_016871715.1 Verrucomicrobiota bacterium | reverse complement strand
TCCTTCATGTACTGAACCCATGCCTCGTAATCGGCTCGCAGCATGGCATCAAGCTCCTCCTGTGTCTCGAGGCGTTTGAAGTAGTAACAGGTCTTGCCTCGAATCCGCTTCTTCCGGTGCATGTCCAGAACCCACAGGATGTCGCTCGGTTCCTCCTCCTCAACCAAGAACTTGTAACGTCGCCAGCACTTTGCGACGGGGAACAACTTGAAAGACCGGAGTGGGTGGGTGGGTTGAAGCTCTCGGTCGAAGAACTCTATGACGTCGTCCACACAATGCAAAGGGATTGACTCCCACGCGTCGTTGTAAGTGATCTTCGGCTGCATACCTCAGTGTGCGTGCTTCATGCCGAACGATCAAGCTGACCGACAGCCATGAGCGCCGCCGGGAGCCGAGCCTCTGCAAAGACGCCAGACACCGCGCTCATGGCTGTTCGGTCGAGCGCATGGTTCGCTGTCATGTTGTCTTTCTCCTCTTCTCCATGCGCTGAGGGTCTCTTCGCAAGTCAATCACTCCAGCCACTGTAATCTCAGTCTCGCTCTGCGAGTAAAGCACTGCATACGGAAATCTGCGCAAAAGACATCGACGGTGCCGCGTGCCGATTCTCCTCCACGCCTCCGGGAATCGCATGATGCGGTCCATTACGGCCTCAAACTCGTCCAAAAACTCCTGTCCAAGACCTGGCGCTTGGGTCTCGTACCACCTTGCAGCCTCAGCCAACTCGGCGTCTGCAATACTCAGCAGACGGTAATTCATCCCAAGCGGCGTCGGATCGCGGCTACTGCTTGCGGCCCGTCAGTTGCAGCCATCTCGCCTCGTTCCAACGCCTGGAGCCGCCGATCTGCCTCTCGCCCCCACCGCTCCATGCGCTCAGCGTCTTCCAGGTCCAGTGTTTGGAGCAGTCGGTCAGCGAGTAGCGCCCGTTCGGCCACCGTCAGGGCCAGTGCCTCTCGTTCAATTGTGGCAACGTCCATAGTGCGGGAAAGCTACTGGAAGGCTCCTCGACCGGCAATCATCTTCAGCGAACGTAAAGGTCAGCGACGCGAGCCAGCCGCCGATGTCGTTCGCGCTGCCTCCTGGGCTGATCGGCTGCCTCCGGTTCGCTGGACCGTTTGCTTCGCTTCAATCCCTCTCGCCGCTTGGTTCAGAATGCGCCGAATCCACGACGAAAGGGATTCCGGGTGCGCGGCTGCTTCCCAAGCGGCCTTTTCTGCCCCGCGGACCCTCACATGCAGAAAAGCGTCAGCCAGTTGGTCGGGGCTCTTTTTCGCATTCCGATCTCTACCGGTGCGCTCCGCCCTGGAACTGTCCCGCCCGCCCGTCAAGCCTGGCCAGTTGGGCGGAAATCTCACTACTTCTTTCCTGTCAGTTCGACATTCAGACCCTGTCCGTAATCACCTCTCGACAATCCTTCGAAGGACAGATCCTCGTCCAGCTCGGGCCAATGAATGCCGTAAGGCGAAATCTCGATGTGGTTCAACTGCTCCGGGGTCCCATGTGCCAGCCGTGGATTTCCGGCCACGGGAAAACGAATCACGGCCCCGCTGGCCATCCAAACCGTGATCTGACCGTCCCGAAAGACGGCTGAACGCGCACTATCGATCAAAACGCTCATGCCACCTCTGGATGATAAGGTCCCAATGCTCCGTTGCAAGCTTTTCGGCCTTGGTTAACTCCCGGACCTTCAGCCCTTGCGACTCCCGCAGTTCCACTCCCCGCTCAACTTCAAAGACGGCCTCACCACCGCCATACCGCACGTGAACATGGATGGGCTGGTGTTCGTTGCTGTAAAAGAAGAATCTGTAGCCGTCCTGTTCGAAAATCTTCGGCATGCGGTCAAGACTCTATTTCGCCCTCTTGCCAATGTCCCTCGGCGATGGAATTGCCGACGACACTGCAAGGCCGCCCGTTCCGTCCGGGACAGCTAGTCCGCCAACCCCGGGCTGCCCGAAGAGGGTTCACCCGCCTCACCCAGCGCTCGGCGCAACTGATCCAGGGCGAGATTCCCTCCGGTGCAGACCAGGCCGATGTGACAGCCGGCCAGTCGGTCCCGCATCCCATAAGCCCCAGCCAGCGTCGCCGCAGCCGCCGATTCCGCTAACGTGTGGGCGCGCTCGATCCACCACACAATGGCCCGCAAGATCTCCGCCTCCGACACCAGCCGGAACTCGGCCAATTGCTCCCGCAGAATGGCCAAGGTCAGCTCCGCCGGTCGGCCAGTCGCCAGGCCTTCAGCGAAGGTCTCATTCGGCCGAGACTCGAGCCGGCCGCTGCGCCAAGCGTCATGGACGGCAGGCGACGCGGCGGCCTGAACGCCAATCACCCGCGTGCGCGGGCTGAGTTCTCTTGCCGCCAGACAGGCGCCCGATGCGCCACTGCCCAGACCCACCGCGGTCAACAGGTAATCCAAGTCCGGCTGCTCCGTGAACACCTCGAGCGCAAGCGTGCCAACCCCGGCGATCAATTGCGGTTCGTTGGCCGAGTGAATGAACCGCATGCCGCGTTCGCGCGCCAACCGCTCGGCCGCCGCGAATGCACCCTCGAACTTGACGCCCTCCTCGACCGTCCGGGCGCCCAGCGCCCGAATCGCGTTCACCTTGCCGGGGTTGGCCCCGCACGGCACGCAGATCGTCGCCGCCACTCCCAACCGCCGGGCGGCAAACGCGATCGACAGCCCGTGATTGCCCGTGCTGGCTGTGACCACGCCCGCTTCCCTCTCCGCCGGACTAAGCTGGGCCATCAAGTTCAACCCGCCACGCACCTTGAACGCGCCTACCGGCTGATGATTCTCGTGTTTGACATAGACCGCCGCGCCCAGCAACTCGTCCAACGCCGCATGCCGGTGTAAAGGCGTCGGTGACAAATACGGCGCAATGCGCTCGCGCGCGGCCAAGAGGTCGTCGAACGAAGGTGGCGCCAGCCCGTCCATCGCGTTACTCATGGTTCACCGAATTGGACCGAACATCGAGGTAGCAGGGCGCGCACTCCGCTGCGCGCCGCCAACCACCGTCCCCACGCCACGCCGCGGCGCGATTTCACGCCTCAGTACGGATTCGACGGCATCAGTTGCCAGGCCTCCAGGAGCGGCACGGTCGCCGGACCGCCCCGCGCGAAAAGCACCACCCCAACGCTGTCGGGCCGCGACGGATAAACCCGCCGCATCACCGCCTGGCGGCTGTTGGCGAACACTTCAACGACAGATCGGTCCACAAAAACACGCAGCCGGAGCGGTTCACCCGCCAACAACTCGAAGGGGCCAGCCTCGATCGTCTTGGGCCCCTCAGCCAGGCTCGACCGGGTGGTGTCCACCTTCAGCTTCTTCTCGACGGCGTCATAGTAGACCAACGTCTGTTCTTCGCCGCCAGGAGCGCAGCAGACCTTGACCCCGAACTGACTGGCCTCCGGCGCGAGCATCTCCAGACGCAACTCGAGACTGGTCCCCTCCAACCCCGCCAACGGCAATCCCGCGTCGACCGGCACCGTCAAGTCCGCCCGGCGCTGACCCCGGTAACGGAGCCGCTCGATTTCCACCGGCGGATCCATGCGCAAGCGACCGTCCGAACCGAGCGACAACACCCGCGGCAGGCTCAGCGTGCCGGACCAACCGTAGTCGGCGCGCATCTTGAACTCGGGTTGGTCGAAGATCCAGGCCCACATGATCCGGCGGCCCTGGTCATCGAGCAGGCTTTCGGGAGCGAAAAACGAATTGTCGACCCAGCTCATCTGCTCGTGGAACCGCGGATAAAACCGTTCGCCCTTCCACTCGCCGACATAATACCGAGCGCCGAGTCGATGGCTGATGCACAACAACACATGCCGGTCGCCCAGCTTGAAGAAGTCCGCACAAGACACATCCTCGTCCAACGCCACCCCGGCCACGCTGTGCGCCAACAGGTCCCCGACATACTTCCACTCCCCCGCCAAACTGGGCGCCTTGGCGATCGCCGGGCGTTTGCCCCCGAAGATCGCGTAATACCTGTCGCCCTCGAGCCAACCGTACGGATCCCACGATTGATACTGGCCATGATGCGGCTCGCCCGGCTGCGTCTTGGGCGTGATGGGGTTGGACTCGAGCTTCTGCCATTCGTTGAGTTCGTCATCCAGGGCCACCGCCATCGCGTTGCCCTGCCCCACCTGGTGGTAACACATGGTCGGCTTTCCGTCCCGGTTGAGAAAACAGTTGCCGCTGAACATGCCAGACACCAACCCGGTCGGATGGTGCCGCCAGTGGAATAAGTCCGTGCTCGAGACGTGGCCCCAGTTGTGACCGCGGTGGTCCTGAAAGATGTAGAACAGGTGGTAGCGCCCCTGCCAATAAATCGCGCCGTTGGGATCGAAGGGCATACAACTCCCCTCCGGCGCGACGAAGTGGTACCCCGGCCGGTGCGGGTCGCTCAGTAACTGCTCCCGCAACGACCGCGTCGCCCGATTCACCGCCTCACCCGTCCCCGTGACCGCCTTCACCTCGGGCACCGTCAAGCTGGCCAACAGGCACGCCCCCGGCTGATCGAGGTGAAGTCGGCCCTCCGCTACCCGCGCCCCGCCCACGAGCAGCGTCGCCTCGAATCGGCCCTGCCGATCCCCAACCCGGCCCGCCTCGAAATCCCACCATGCCAACGGCAGCGGCTCAGACGGGACGTCCGGCTCGAGCGCCACGATCTGTTCGGCCGTCAGCGCGCCCGCGTAAAGGCGCGCATCCTCGATGGCGCCCAGAAAATGCGCGTCGTCCCCTTGGTCCAAATGCCGCTTCCCCATCACCACCACGCTCTGCGACCCAAAGACCTGGGGCGCCGATGCCATCGCGTAGTCTGCGTAAACCTGACCGTTGCGGTACAGCGTGACCTGTTGGCCACGGTAACTCAGCGCGAGCTGGACCAACGTCCCCGCGGCCGCCGTCTCCACCGGCCAATCCGCTTGCCCCTTCTCCGTGCGCCGATGGTAGTCGCTGCCCGGCATCCATCTGCCCGGCGCCAGTTCGCCAAAGACAAGGCCGTCGAAGTGCGTCCGGCCATCGTCGATCGTAAACGCGCTGCCGCCGCGCTGTTCGAGATTAGCCGGCGCGACCCACACCACCAGCGTCTTGTCCCCTAGCTTGGGAAAGCTAACCTCGGCGCCACTGGCCGCGTACGTCCCAAAAGCTATCAGCGCGCTCACCACCACCCCAACGCCCGCCCCACCGGACTTGACCACAAAGACCCGCGGTTTCATGACGGGTGGCCTTGCGTCTAGTTCGCACTGCGCCGCGGGCGCGCGTCCGGCTGCGCCTCGGGGTCCATCCGCCGGCGCAACGCTTCGTCGGGGCCGCCGCCAAACTGCTTCCAATAAAGTTCCTTGAACGAATTGACCTTCGGGCCAACGGCGACCTCGTTGACCAACAACGGCTGAACCTCCTCCCACCACCGCTCATACGCGGCGCGCAATCTCGCAACCACCGCCGGATGATCCGCCAGGACGTTGCGGCTCTCCCCGGGGTCTCCCCGCAGATCGTACAACTCCTCGTTGTTGACCAACCGAAAGCCCGTATTCCGAATCGAGCAATTCCGGTACTTGAACTGCGCCGCCTCGCCCCGCGGCCACCGGCCCACATGCGTGACCAGGATCCGGTCCGGCCACGTTGTTTGGGGATTCTTGAGCAAGGGCCACAGACTCCGCCCTTCCACCTGCCGGGCGAGCTCGCCCGTCAACGGCACACCCAGCAACTCCGCCAACGTCGGTAACACGTCCACGTGCGCGCTCAGCGCCGCACAGTCTACGCCACCCGCAAAACCGGCCGGCCAACGCCAAAAGGACGGCGCATGCGTGCCGCCATGGTACGCCTGGCCTTTGCCGCCCCGAAACCCGCCGCTGTAGAGCCGCGTGTGCGTGCCGCCATTGTCGCTGAGGAAAATGACCAGCGTGTCCCGCTCGAGACCCCACTCGGCCAATCGGCCCAGTAACTTGCCTACGTTGTCGTCGATGTTCGAGATCATCCCGTAGTAGGCCACATCGCCGTCGTTGAGTTTCTGGCCGTTGATGGTCTTGCCCGCATAGAGCTTGTCGTAGTCCGGCCCCGGACTGACCAGCGGTCCGTGCGGCGCGTTGGGCGTGATGTACGCGAAGAACGGCTGGCTCGCACCCCGCCGCCCTCCGATCCACTGTAGCGCTTGCGCAAAGAACACGTCCGTGCAGTACCCCTGGGTCTTCACAAACCTGCCGTTGTGCAGAATCGCTGGATCGAAGTACTTGTTGTCCGGCGCGTCGCCACAACTGCCCGCGTAAGTCTGCCCAATCCCACCTGCGCCATGAATGAACACTTCCTCGAAACCGCGCCGCTCCGGCCGGTACGCCGGCTCGTCGCCTAGGTGCCATTTCCCAAAAATCCCCGTCGCGTAGCCAGCGCGTTGTAGCACTTGCGCCAAGGTCGTCGCCTCGAGCGTGAGGCGCTCCCGCTCGAAGATGGTGTGCGTCACCCCGTTCTTGAATTCGTGACGGCCCGTCATGAGCGCCGAACGCGTCGGCGAACACGTGGGGCTGACGTGAAAATCCGTAAACCGCACGCTCTGACTGTGCAGACGATCCAAATGCGGCGTCCGAATCAGGGGGTGCGCATGCACCCCCAGATCCCCCCAGCCCATGTCGTCAGGCATGATCAGAACCACATGGGGGCGCGCCGCCACCCCCGCCCCCGCCGCCGTTACCGGCCCCACCGCCATGACCAGGACACCCACCCAGGCCCTCAGAAGTGCTTTCATGCCGCATTCTGTGCCTCCCTTCCCTCCAAATGGCAACCAGAGTTTTCCTGCCAACCGAACCAACCGCCGCCGTGCCGCGAATGGCGTCTATCGTCAGCCGGCACACCCGCGTGCTCAGCGCGACCCTCTCCTTGCCACCCCCATCGCCTTTGGACATGCAGTGGGCGGGTTCGAGGCATTGTCACGCGCTATCCCGTCCTACTGCTCTAGTTCACGACGCCACGTGCGCTACGGCCCCACAGCGCACCCTCCTCAAGAGATAGCCGCCACCCGCAGGTCCCGTAATGCACTCAACCCCGCCACTGGCGCACCCCCGCACCGTATCGGCCGTGCCCCGCTCCGCCGCTTCGACCCAAACCGCTCCCGATGCTCTAACCACACCCCGTCCACAAAACCCTTCGATCCCAGCACCACCCCGTCCGTCATGTGCCGAATCCGCAACCGCAGCACCTCCCCCATGCTCAACTCCCCGCCCTTCTCCAACACCCGCTTAATCTGCTCCCGACTCAACTCCTTCTTTTGGCTGCTCCCAGACACCCCCCCACGCACAAACAACCGCCGACGATACTCCGCCCCAACCTCCTTCCACTCAAGCACCCTTCCCTTCCGCGGTTCCTCGGCCTCCCCGGCAGCCTGCGCGCCGGCCAAGAACGGAGCGCGGGCATCTTGCCCGCGGGTCCCTGTCCCTGCCCCTGCCTCTTCCCCTGTTGCCCCCGCCGCTGCCCCCGCCGCCTCAGCCGCCCCTGCTGCCGCACTTCCGCCCCGAGATGCTCCCTCACTCCCGCCCGTGTACAAACTCAACAACCCCGACCGCGCCTTCCCGTCCCCACCCACCGCCGCCGCGTAGCCGCAGTGCCGGTAGTCCTTCGGATCCTCCACCAACCCGGCCCGCACCGCGTTCAAGTCAATGTACGCCGACACCGTCTCCAGCACCCCCGTCTGATCCTCGACCAACACGCTCCGAAACCGTTCCGCCCACAACGTCCCAAACCGCTGATGCCGTATGTTGTACCACTTGCTGAACCGTTGCTTGAACTCCTTCATGAACTCCGACACATCCCCCATCCGCGCCAGCATTCGTTCCCGGATGTCCGCGTCGACCCGGCCATGGTCGTGCAACCCCTTCTCGGCCTCATAGAGCAGGCCGGCCTCTCGGGGCTTGGCCTTCCCGTAGAGGGCCTTCATGCGCTCGACCAGTTCCTCGTCGCGCGGGTTC
>VHCO01000315.1 GCA_016871715.1 Verrucomicrobiota bacterium | reverse complement strand
TGGGTTTGGTGTCTGTCGAGTTCATCTCGCCCCTACTACGACTCAAACCTGCTCGAATGGCAAGCACTTTCTCCAACCCCAACAACCCCAAAGCCCAAAGAATCTAAATGAGGTTACCGTGGGCAGCGGACAATTCTGCCGCATTTCGCCTTGACTGGCCACCCCGAGCCAGGCACACTCCAGCCGCGTCGAAAAAGCAAATGCCTATCAGTCAATAGTCTGGTGACTTGCCCAAGGAGGCGAACGCACCCTCGAAAGACTGCTTGGCCCCCAAGGACGAATTCTGTAACAAATACACCACTCAAGGCGGTCGCGTTATGAATCGCAGGTATCGTTGTCAAGTGACGGTCAACCGGAGTGGGATTGTGAAGGCGGGGCAGGACTCCTAAGATCCGGAAGCCACGGGGTAGGATATGCCGTTGAGCATCCATGACCTCCTGCAACGTAGTCGCCAGGAACTGCTTGATCTCTCGGCGCGGAACCGGCTCCTCTCCATCCCGGTCGATTCCAGGTCGGCCCGCCTCATCCAGATCCATGACGAGCTAAGCGAGGAAGTGTTCCGCCTCCTCGTGACCGAAAGGAAGCCGCTCACGTTCCGCGCGGCACGCCCCTCGAAACCCAGGGGAGCCCCCGTTTCCCTCCAAAGCTGCGAGACCCCGGATAGCGACGACGAAGAGGTAAGCCTACCCCAGCCGGATGAGGCGGAGGATCCGGTTACGGGCGCCGCGAAACGGCATGTGGACTCCCGATTGCAGACCGCACTGACCTCCGAAGGTCTGCAGCGGCGCCTCCTTGCGCTCTGCCGGGATGCGCAGGCCATGATCGAGGAGCAAGGAGTCAACATTCTGTACCTTGTGTTGGGCCACCTCAAATGGTTCGAGGCCGAGCACGCCGATATACCCCGTTACGCCCCGCTTATTCTGGTACCTGTCGAGTTGCAGCGCCGGACCGCGAGCGAGCGGTTCCACCTGCGTTGGCGCGAGGAAGACTTGCAGGAAAACCTCTCGCTTGCCGCCAAGCTCCGAATCGAGTTCGGGACGGAACTCCCGGCCTTTCCGGATGATGACGACTTCACCCCGACAGACTACTTCGCCTCGGTCTCCAAGGCCATCGCGGGGGCCAAAGGATGGGAGGCTCTCCCGGACGCGATCACGCTTGGCTTTTTCTCGTTCGCGAAGTTCCTGATGTATCGCGACCTCGATCCGGACAACTGGCCCAAACGCGAGGACCTCTTGGCTCAACCGTTCATCGCAGGACTGCTTCAGGACGGCTTCCCGGGCGCCGAGGCGCTCCTGGCGGAGGACGTGCCTCTCGACGAACTCATTCCCGCCGCGCGTCTCGACCACGTCGTCGATGCGGACAGCTCGCAGACTCTCGCCATTGAGTCCGCGCGTCGAGGGCGCACCCTGGTCATCCAAGGCCCGCCTGGGACTGGCAAGAGCCAGTCGATAGCAAATATCATCTCAACCGCTGTCCTCGACGGGAAGAAGGTCCTCTTCGTGGCCGAGAAGTTGGCTGCCATGGAGGTCGTCAAACGCCGGCTCGAACGCGAAGGACTCGGCCCCCTCTGCCTCGAACTTCACAGCAACAAGGCGAACAAACGAGCGGTCATCGAAGAAATCGGGCGCACCTGGAAGCTGGGCCGGCCCAAGCCTTCCAACCCGCAGGCGGTGGTCACCGACTTGGAACGTCGTCGCGCGCTGCTCAACCGGCACGCGGCGTTACTCCATGAACGACATTCTCCCAGCCCTGTCACACCGTTTGAGGTCATGGGTCGACTCACTTTGCTGGGAGACGCAGGTCGCGAAGCTGCCGACCTGACCTTTCCCGGTGCCGAGAGTTGGACGGCCGACGACCGCCACGAACGCCGAAAACTGGTGGGGGAGTTGTCCGCGCGCATCGAGCAGATGGGATTGCCAGCGCAGTCCCCCTGGCGCGGCGTCTGCCGGGATACCGTGCTCAACATAGACCTGCCCCCGTTGGAGGCAGGCATTCGTTCGCTCTCGATGCGCACCGAGGAGCTGCGCCACACGGCGTCCGAGTTGGCGACGAACCTCGATCATGTCTCGACCCCCGCCTCCTCCGACGTCGGCAAGCTGTGTCGTGTGGCCGAGTTCGTGTGCCGGGCGCCGCCGGTCGACAAACAGGCCCTGTGCCACGAAGTCTGGGATGGCCCGCTGGACCGCGTCCGTCGCCTGCTCTCGCGAGGGCGGGATGTGGTGAGAGCCGTGTCCGCCGCCAACGAGTTGGCCACCACCCTGTCGGGGGTTTCGCCGGACCACCTTAGCCTCGCCCTCCCTGCCGTTCACGCGCTCACGCAATCCATCGCAGCGTTGCGCGAGACCTCATCCCAATTGGCGTCGCGCCTGCTGCAGCCAGCGCCCCTGACGCTGGCCGGCTGCGCCCGGCACGGACTGATCGCCGAGTTCATCGGCCAGGCACCGCCACTGGACGAGCACGCCCTGTCGGGCAGCGTCTGGGATGAGAGAATGGATGCCCTCCAGGGACTCCTGGCGAAAGGCCGG
The DNA here is from genome assembly GCA_016871715.1 of Verrucomicrobiota bacterium. Classification (GTDB taxonomy): domain Bacteria; phylum Verrucomicrobiota; class Verrucomicrobiia; order Limisphaerales; family J093; genus VHCO01. Next base: position 5,424 of record VHCO01000315.1, on the reverse strand, counting down.
GACTTCGCGACGGCCGTCTACGCAGCGGGTGAAGCCGTGTCGGAGTCGGCATGGCTATCGGACTTTTCAGAAGGTCGCGAGGCCATCGCCACGCACGGCGCCTCGGCCCTGAGGTTCCTCAACAGCAAGTATCGGCGCGCCATGTCGCAACTTCGCGCCGTGCTTAAGGGCGGACTGCCCCCGGCTCTCCCGGACCGTCTGGCTCTCGTTGAGAGGATCATTCGTGGACAACGAGCATATCAGGCCATGCAAGCGGTCAGTTCCTTCGGCGAATCGGCCTTCGGGCACCACTGGCGCGGCCCCCACACGGACTGGTCGCAGTTGGCGGAGATCCTCCAATGGGTCCGGCGCCAACAGCAGGTGGGACTCAACTCGGACTTTCGGAAGCTGTTCGCCCTGATTTGCGACAAGGAACCGGTGAGGCAACTCACGGGTCTCGTCCTTCCCCAGATCGCCAAGGTGCGTGACGACCTCCATCGAGTGCTCACCACCCTGGAGATCGAGGCGTCGGCCATGCTGGGCACCGCCGACGTCGAGTCCGTTTCCTTCGACACGATCGCCGCGCAGCTTGGCCGATTGGAAAACCTTGCGCGATGCCATGCCGCCGTTCAAGTCGCCGTCGCCAAGGTCCGTGCCGAAGATTCCCTGGGCCGGGACGCTTTCGGAGCACTGTGGAACTCCGAGCGATCCGACTGGACTCATCTCGAAGGGATCCTGACTTGGGTGGAAACCCAGGAAGACGCCGGCTTGGGCGCCGATTTTCGCCGTCTCTTCAGCCGGATCAACGATCACGCCGGCCTGGAAGCCCTGTTAGCGGAGACCACGAAACGTCTGCAGTTGTTTCATGAGCAGACGAAGAGCGTATTCCACGAGCTCAAGCTGCATCTGCCGACCGCTTTCGGCCAGACGGAGATCGAGCAGATCCCTTTCGCTGCGCTAGCCGAGCGCTGTACCGAGTGGCTTTCAACCTTGGAAGGCCTGAGCCGCTGGGCCAATTACTACCTCCGGGCCGGCCGTGCGCGCGACATGGGTCTCGCCGGTCTTCTCGGACCGCTCGAAACCGGCAGCATCCCGGCGCGATCTGCGGTCGATTGTTTCGAACGCGCCTATTGCAGTCAGGTGCTGCGTTATCTTACCGGTCAGCGGCCGGAACTCGCCCAGTTCGACGGGGATCTCCACGACAGTATTGTCGCTGAGTTCCGTCAGTTGGATCGTGAGCGCCTCGCGCTCGCCAGGCACCAAACGCTCGCCTCTCACTTCGAGCGCATGCCACCCTCTACGGGAAGCATTGGCCCAGCCGGCATAGTCCGAAGCGAAATGGAACGGAAGCGAGGTCATCGCAGTGTCCGCCGGCTCCTTAAAGACGCGGGTTCCGTCGTGCAGTCCATCAAACCTGTGTTCATGATGAGCCCACTGTCGGTCGCCCAGTTCCTGGAACCGGGCGCAGTGGAGTTCGACCTATTGGTCATCGACGAGGCGAGCCAGGTCCAACCGGTGGATGCCCTGGGAGCGATCGCGCGCTGCAAACAAGCTGTGGTCGTTGGCGATAGTAAGCAGCTCCCACCAACACGCTTCTTCACGCGGCTGACTTCAGACTCGGATGAAGCTGACGAGGACGAGGATGAAATTCCCCAGACGGCGGAAGCCAAGGATATGGAAAGCATCCTCGGCCTGTGTGCCGCCCGTGGCCTGCCCCAAGCCATGCTCCGCTGGCACTACCGTAGCCAACATCACTCGCTGATTGCGGTTTCCAACGACCAATTCTACGAGAATCGGTTGTTTATCGTGCCCAGCCCCTTCATTCAGGCGTCAGAGTACGGCCTGAAGTTCCACCACGTTCCCGAGGGTGTCTTCGACGTGGGAGCTACAGGCACAAACCAAGTTGAAGCCAGAACGATCTGCCGCGCCATCCTCGAGCACGCTCGCGAGTTCCCCGCACTGAGCCTTGGCGTCGCCGCGTTCTCTGTGCGCCAGCAACAGGCGATCCTGGACGAACTCGAGTTTCTCCGGCGGGAGAATCCAGAAACCGAAGCCTTCTTTTCGGGCCATCCGACAGAACCCTTCTTCGTGAAGAACTTGGAGAACGTGCAGGGCGATGAGCGGGACGTGGTGTTCATCTCGGTGGGATACGGCAGAGACGCCAACGGCTACATGGCTATGCGATTCGGCCCCCTGAGCCACGAAGGGGGCGAGCGCCGCCTGAACGTTCTCATCTCCCGCGCCAAGAAGCGGTGTCACGTGTTCTCCTCCATCACCGCCGACGACATAGATCTCAACCGCGCCGCCGGCCGCGGGGTTGCGGCACTTAAGGCGTTTCTATCCTTCGCCCAAACGGGACGCCTGGGTATAGCGGAGCAGTCCGGTCGCGAAGCGGAGTCTCCTTTCGAGGAGGCGGTGAGGCGCGCGCTCGAGAGCCTGGGGCACGAGGTCCATCCACAAGTTGGCGTGGCCGGATTCTTCATCGACTTGGCGGTAGTGGATCGCGAATGCACCGGGCGCTACCTCTTGGGAATCGAGTGCGATGGCGCACGCTATCATTCGTCCCGTTGCGCTCGAGACCGCGACCGCTTGCGCCAAGCCGTCCTCGAAGACCACGGCTGGCTGATTCACCGAATTTGGAGCACCGATTGGTTTCAGCGCCCTGCCGACCAACTCGGCAGACTACGCGAAGCCATGGAGAGCGCGAGGCGGGCCAGGAAACTCGTGACCAACCCCCAGGTTCCGGAGGTCAAGGTTGAGACGGAGAACGCTGTGGCCCGCGAAGAGGGAACGGAGGCGTCGGATCCCAACGGCCTCGCGATTGCCTACAGTGAAGCGCGGTTCGATGTCAGGCGGCACATCGAACCCCATGAACTTGTGACTGACGAGATGGCGAAGGTGCTCCTGCGCGTCGTTGAGCACGAAGGCCCCGTCCATGAGGATGAATTGGTGACCCGAGTCCGGGACCTGTGGGACTTGGGACGCGCTGGCAACCGCATCCAGGATGCCGTGGCGAAAGGGGTCCGGTTCCTCATCCGCACCCGTCAATGCGTGCGCGAGGACGGCTTTCTCAGCATCCCTGGCGCTTCAGTGCCTTTGCGGCGCCGGGACTCAGTGAAATCCCCCAACTTGCGCAGACCCGAATTCCTGCCGCCGGCGGAAATTCGCGCCGCGGTCCTGCGCCTCATCGACACGCATCACGGCGCCGCGGAGTGCGAGATCACCACTGCGGTGGCTCGTCTGTTCGGCTTCAAAAGCACAGGCGGCCAACTGCGTCATGTCATCGACCGGCAGGTTGCGAAGCTCCGCAGGCAGGGTCTCATCGCGGAACAGGACGGGATGCTCAAGCGGACGGAACCACGCCTTGAGTGACGAATCCACTTCGATGGGGGGCGTAGCCGGCAGGTTTAGGTCTGGCACGTCCGCTTTGACAATCGGGAGCCGAGGCGGGATGGATCACCGGCGGGCTGCAGCCGGGGAACCGGGGTCCGGGCTGTGCCGTGAGGCTGGCCGGCGCGACATCTCGGAACACAAGGTGGGAGGTTCGAGCCCGACTCGATCATGGCACGTTCCGGGGGTGCGGGATGAGCCAGGCGGGGCCAACGCGGCGGGTGTTCCTCATCCGGACGCAATGCGATGGGTGCTCCGTACGGTCGGTCCTGTACTGCGGCGTCCGAACCGCCGCGGGCGGTCATCCCGGCGGTCCAGGTCCTCGCCGCCTCCCCGCGCGTGACGGCCCGTGTGCTTCGGATCGCTGGTTCATTGATGGGCTCACCCGTCCTCACCCACCTGCACACCGGTCATGAACCTCGCCTGCCCCTTTTCGCCGCTGCGGGTCACCGACCCGCGGTCCGAGGCGAGATTCATGGCAAGATTCATGGCAAGATTCATGGCGAGGTTCATGACGAGGTTCATGGAGAACGCGAGGGCGGACGGCCGGGCGGCGATTGGCGTTCGTGAAACTGGCGGAAGAGGGCGAAGAAGGCGTGCGGCGCGACCACCTCGAAGTCGAGTTCGGGGCGCTTCCGGCGGAGCGCGGCGAGGGTCTCGGCGATGTTCGTCGGGTTCACCCAGACGATGCGGAACAGGTAGAAGCCCGGGGTGCGGTTGCCGCGGTCGGCGATGGCGCGCGAGAGGATGTCGGCCGTGGGTTCGGCGCCGGCGAAGTTGCAGGCGTTGTTGATCAATTCGAGGACGGGCATGCGCTTCCACACGTGCGGCTCGGGGAGTTTGCCTCCGGTTCCGTGCAGGTCCATGACGATGGTGGCGAAGCCATCCGGGGCGAACTGGCGGAAGGCGTCCTTGACGGCGGGCGACGGCTGATCCCAATCGAGCACCATGGGCGCCAGGGTCATGTCCGCTTCGCGGAAGAACCGCTGGTTGTGCTGCACGAAGAGCGGCAGGTGTTCGGGGCGAATGCGGTTGGGGTTCATGTAGCCCGCGGCGCTGGCGTCGCTGGTGAAGGTGTCGGCCGGGGACGCCGTGCTGTAGAAGTAGGCGATCAGGTCGGGGTAGGTCTCGAGGAGGTTCGGGTTGATGCCCCAGGCCAAAGGGATCTGGCCGCGCGCGGCGTTGTGCCAGTGGTTCGGCAGGAACTCGTAGAGCGGCGTGGCCGAGTCGTAATCGGCCATCAGGACGCAGAGGTAAGCCTTGTTCTCGAGCTGGACCGGTTTCGCGGCGCGGCGCTGTTCGAGCGGCCGGCGCGGCGCTTGGCTGTGGAGCGACTGGTTGAAGCAGTCGCTCGAGATGGTGTTCTGGTAGCAGTTGTAAGGCGACATCAGCCAGACCGTTTCCCACTCCGTGGGGACCGGCTCGTGCGCGCTCGGGTGATCGGGCATGTGGCTGTACTTCGAGAACGCGACGAAACCCGTCAGTTCGGTCATGCAGCGGCCGGCCGACTGGCGGAGAGTCTCGGCCAATACCAACCGGTAGGTCTCGAGGTCCAGGCCGAGGCGCTGGTCCGGGTCATCGAGCGGTTTCTCGTCACCCCAAGGCGAGAGGTCAAAGACGAAGGCGCGGTTCTTGACGGCCCAGTCGCGCGTTGCTTGCACCTGCGGGACGTGGCGGCGCCGGCGGGGATCGTGGCGGTGCTTGTCTATCCGATGAACGCCCTGGCGGAAGACCAACTCGAACGGCTGCGCTGGCTGTTGGTCGGAGCCGGGATTCCCTTCGGCATGTATGTCGGTAAGACGCCCGAGCGGGTGGCTGACCTGACCGGGAAGCGGCTCAGGGTTGCGTCGCGGGCGGCCTATGACGCTGCGGCTGCCCAGCGAGAGCGCCAGCGGGAGCAGGGCCGCGGCCAGGGAAACCACGCCATTAGGACGCCGTGGAGCCGGATGACGGGGGGCACGCCGACGCGCAGGTGGAGGTCGGCAGCGCCTTCCTGGACAACCAACTGCAGCAGGTCTGACATCGAGTACGACATAGGTGGGAAAGGGGGCTCAG
>VHCO01000314.1 GCA_016871715.1 Verrucomicrobiota bacterium | reverse complement strand
CCGCCGCGGATGGCACGCTCTGGCTGGTGGTGCTCCGGAGTGACCCGCCAGACCGAGGGCCGTGCCGACTCCTACGCTACGAACCTGCCAGCGGCCGGACGGTGTTCGAAACCACGGTTCCGGGTCTCGCCCGCCAGTTGAGCGCCGACGCCGGCGGGGTGTGGATTGCCACCGAGGACCCAGCGGGGCTTTGACACTTGTCGAGCGAGAGCAGGGTCCGCGGCTTGTGCTGAGCTCTCGCGGCGAGTCCTTCGCCCTCGTCGCTGGCGGATCCGCCCTGCCCGCCAAGAAAGAGGAGAGGCAGACCCGGTTACCCGAGCAAGCGACGGCACTTGCCGGTCCCCCGGGAATCCCGGATGGGAGCCTTCTGAGAACTACTTCAGCCGGAAGAACCCCCTCATGTCCGAAGTGGGTACGGTTAGTTGCTTCACACTCCCGCTTTCAAAGATCGGTTCGAGCACCGGCAGCCACGGGCCTCGGACGGTGGGCGCGCCTTCGACGGTGAAAGGATAGGCCGACGCCGGCCACTGGAGGCGGACGGCCTTGTCAATGGCCAGCAATGGCACGTCGTACGTGCGCAGTTCGAGGTTGTCGAACGTCGCCTCGGCCGGATCGAGGGTGCCGTCGGTGTATTGAAGGAGGCCGAGGGCGAAGCTTGTTCCACTCATCAGCGGTCGGCCGGGTGAATCCGGGTAGAAGCTAATGTCCATCCCCAGCTTCTCCCTGATCGCCGCGTTGGGAATGACCGGGTCGGCGGCGGGTGTGTCCACAAAACTGCGTTCGTACAGCAGGGCATTCTGATTGTCCTTGTCGAACACCCGACCCGTCAGGATCAGGTTGTCGCCCGCTGCCGTCAGCGCAAAAGCCAGCACGACGCGGGTGTGTTTGACGTCAACGAAATCCCCAAACAAAGCCCCGCGACCCGCACCAAGCAGTTTGTAAAACAGGAAGGCGCCTCTGCAGAGTGACAAGCTATAGGCGCGCGAAGAGGACGGATCCCAGAACCACAAGACCGCTTGCCGGGTCGTTTCGCTGAAGCCGACCACATCCGCCCGCATCTCGATCGTCTGGCCGTCCAAGACCTCCCAGCTTCTCTGCAGGGTCGCTGAGGCGAAGGTGTCAAACTCGGTGATCGTCCTGATCCCGCGGAAGTCGCCGCGGAGAGTGAGTTGTTGATCGGCGGGAATGAGTTGGCCAGTGCCGCTGCCCGCGATAAGGCCCCAGTTACTCACATCGCCGTCAGCGAAGTCGTCAATCACCTCGACATTCAGCGCGCCTGCCGGTCCGACGATGCCAGTGTAGTTGATGGGAATGGCCGGATCGATAATGGGGCCGGGACCGCGCGTGGCAGTTTCGATGATCTCCAAGCCGTCCACAGCGCCTCCCGTGCCTCGGCCCACAATCTTGATCTGCCAACGACCATCCGGCTGAAATAGGCCTTCCCAGGTACCGTCCCAGAGCCCGCCGGTGGCCGTGAACTTTGGATTCTGAGGGTCGATCAGGTCCCAAGTCCCAACTTCCTCGTTCATAGTGCCATAGATGGTAGCGGACCCGTCGGGGTGGTAGTAGCCGTGAGTCAGTGCTGTGCGTCGGCCGGTGAGCCGCGCGTCCGTGCTCTGAACTCGGTAAAGGGTGAGCATGTTCCGGACGTGGACGTTGTTGGTGGCGAAAACCAGGGTGTCACCGGGGTAAGGCGCCGCGATCTGGTATCCGGTGGACGTGTAGGACGTCACGCCGGCAGCAGCCCAAGCGTTTGGCGTCGCCAAGGTGAGGAGGTAAGCGGCAGTGGCCATCAGGGGCCAGCGCGGGATGCTGCTGAGAAACGACCTTTTGTGGCATGTCTTCATAACTGGTGTCTTTCTGTCTTGGTTGATTGGCGTTCTGTAGCTGACCGAGCCGAATCGGCGCGGCTCGCGCCGCACCGATTCGTGGATCGCCGTCCGCTACGGCAGCATCGGGATGCGGGTGAAAACGGAGCTGCCGGGGAAGGGCCCGAGATCCGGCGGATTGTCGAGGTCGTCCGGCAGCCCATCCCCGTTCGCATCACGCGAGGGCAGGTAACCCGCGAAGGCGTTTTGAATGACGGCCCTGTTCGGGCCGGTGAACGTGAAGGTCCCGGAGTCGATCACGATCATCTTGATCTCGTCGGGGCACCCGGTCTTGACCCAGTAGAGCAGTTGCGTGTACTTCGCGCTGTCGCGGCTGATCATCTCGACCACGACGTTGCCATCGGTCGCTGCATCCGCGTCAACCTGGGCTTGAAGCCAGGCGACGGTCGGGCCAACGGTCACCCAGTTAACCTTCGCGGTGGCTCGCCGGCCCGATGGATCGGCGGGAGCGACGGTCATGTTGCCCAAAATACCGCCACCGCTACTTGTCCAAGCCCCTTCCAGCTTGTAAGCATGGCCTCTCGACGAGGCGGTTTGGGTGATGACGAGAAACGCCCCCGCGAGCAGCGCGAGCGTCAGGGCTGCGATCTTCTTTGTGCTGAGCATAAGACTGCTCCTTTCTTTGAACTCAGGTTCGAACAGACCTTTCGTTTATGGTTATTGTGAGTTACAGCATTCGACTCGGCGGGCCCACCAGCCGCGGCGGCGACCGTTTGTCTCGCCCTCGCCACCGACGGTCGCGTGCCAATGCCCATTGAACGCCCATGGCTCGCCGGCGGCGCAGCGGCAGCCTGCATGGTCAGGCGGGTTGTGCCATCCGGTGCCATCATTCCAATACCACGGGAAAGCGGGGCGGAGGTTACAGGCCAAAGCCTGGAAGAGGCAGCCGAACTGACCCCTGAGTTCATAGCCAGCATCGAGCGTGGCCAGGCCGACCTGCGCCAAGGCCGGGTACGGGTCCGGCAAAGTTGAATGCCCGTGCGCCAAGCGACCGAGATCTACTCCCGCGAGTTCGACGCCATCTTCCGCGGACTCCCTTCACACGTCCAACTGTAACTGGTGACGCTGGGCCATCGGCGCGAGGTCTATCGCCGGTGACCTCCTGGTAGTGGGCCGATGCCAGATCGGCGGCGAGGTCGCGGAGCGGCAGACAGGCACACGTTGGCGCGACCGCGCCCACCGTGTTTCCGAGTATGAGCCTTCACCGCGTTTTCTGCGCGTTTTCCACCTTGTCGGTCTCTTCAAATGTCGGTGCGTGCCAGAGGTGGACGGTGCCGAACCACTCGATCGCCACCAGGGTGTTGCCATCGGGTGCAAACCGGGCGAACGAGGTCCAAGCGCCATCCTGCCCCAGCCGTAGCAGGCTTCGGCGGGTTTCAAGGTCCCACAGCCGGACCACTTCGTCTGCGGTCCCGGTCCCACTGAGCAATCGGGTGCCGTCCGGCGAGAAGGACAATGACCCAACCAGGTTGAGGTGGGCCTGTAGGGTGGCTTCCAGGCGCCAGGAGCCGACCTCCCAGAGCTTGATCAACCCATCCCGCCCGCCGGTCGCCAGCCAGCGGCTGTTCGGCGAAAAGGCGGCTGTGTCCGCAACACTCGAGTGCGCCTGAAAGGTGGTGACGTGCCGGTCATTGGCGAGGTCCCACACCTGGACGCGCCCGTCCCAGTCCGGGAACGCCTGCCACTGCCGGTCCGCCGACTCCGCCCACCATAAGGCTCTGCTGATATCCATGGAGCCGATAGGGACCTCGCGCCACGAAGGCGGTTCCCAACGCTGCACCGTCAGCTTCGCCGCACCCAATAGCGTGGCCGCTGAATAGAGAGCCCTGTCGGGAGTCAAGAAAGCCAGGGCGTAGATCGGCAACGGACGCTCGGGAAGGGTCACAAAGTTCGTGACGAGTTGCCGGGCGTGACAATCCCAGATTTTGACGGCGCCAGCCCAATCCCCAACCACCAACCATCGGCCATCGGGCGAAAGGGCGACACTCAGGTTGTTCGTGCCGAACGCCGGCCAGGATTCCTTCTCTTGCCCGGTTTCAAGGTCCCAGGCGATAACCGGATCGTCCTTGGAAGCCGTGATGAGATGCCGGCCATCCGCGGTAAAGGGCCCGCCAAGGGAGCCGGCCCGGGTCGGCAAGGTAAGGTGCGTCCGCTCCTGCGATGCGGACACCGAGTCCCAACCCCGCACCGTTCCGTCCTCTGCCGCGCTGTACAGCACGCTCCCATCCGGTGACAAGGCCAGGCAGTTCACGGTCGCCAAGTGGCCCTGAAGCCGACGCGTCGCGCGTTGTTCACGCACATCCCAAAGCCGGATCGTACAGTCCTCGCTCGCGGAGACCAGGACCTGGCTGTCGGGCAGGAAGACCAGGTCGGTCAGGGGCTTGCGGTGCCCCTCGAGTTCACCTATCGAGGCGGGTGTTGCCATGTCCCAAAGCCTGATAGCGAAATCGGGGTAAGCGCAACTGGCGGCCAGCAGCCGGCCGTCGGGGGAGATGGCCAAGGCCGAAACACCCAAGCCTTCGCGCGGTTCCTGGAGGGCCTCCTCATGGCCGGTGCGCCAGTCCAGCAAGCGAATCCGGCCGGTGGTTTCTCCCACGGCCAGCCGGTTGCCGTCCGGAGAAAAGCACAGAATCGCTCGGGGACTCCAAGCCTTCGCGGCTGGGAAGCGCGTCACCAGCGTGCCCGAATCGGTTTGCCAGACGTTGACGCCAGCGTTGGCCACCCCGACATCGGGATCGGCGTTGAAAGTCGCCAGCAGCTTTCCGTCGGGCGAAAAGGCCACCGCCGTGACAGTGTCCGGTTGCGTGAAGGTGAACACCTCCCGCCGGGTATCGGCGTTCCACAGTGTCAGCCTGGGCGGTTCATTCGTAGTCTCGCGCGTTCCCCAGGCCAGCAGGTTACTGACGGGCGAGAACGCCATTCCCTTGGGCCAACAACGGGAGTGGACGCTGGCGACCTGCTTTCTGGCCGGGAGGTCCCATAGATCGGTCTTGGCGCTGTCATCCTGGCCGCTCCGCACGGCCAGCCACCGACCGTCGCGCGAGCCGGCCAGTCCGGTCAGCGAGTTGGTGTATTGGCAGAGGGTGAACTGTTCGTCGCTTTGACAGCAGGCCCAGAGGTAACGCCATTCCCAGCCGCGCAGGTCAGTGGCGAGTGGCGAGTGGCGAGTGGCGAGTGGCTGCTTCAAACTCGGATTTCGGATTTCGGATTTCCCCGTGGGCCGGTAGCGATCGAGCAGTTCGCGGGCGCTGCGGAGATCGTCATTCTCGAGGGCGCGTTGGGCCGCGCTGATGTCGGCCGCATAAGCATTCCGGCGCGCGGACCATTCGCCGGCTTCGGCTCGAGTGCGCTCGGCTACGGCCTCGAGTCGTCTGCTCTCCGCCCGTCGCCACTGCCAGGAAATGCCGAGGAAGCCCAACAGCACGCTCAACAGCGCGATGCCACCGACCGCGGCCAACCGCGGGTTTCTCCGGCACCAGCGCCAGAGCTTGCCCGCGGGACCGATGGGCCGCGCCAACACCGGTTGGCCGGCGAGAAAGCGACCCAACTCTTCCGCCAGCGCCAGCGCGGTCGGATACCGCTTGGCAGGTTCCTTTTCGAGGCACTTGAGACAGACGGTCTCGAGATCGGCGGGCAGACGCGGGTCGAGCAAGCGCGGCGACACCGGTTCCATGGTCAGCACCTGCTGCACGGTCTCGACCAACCCGCCGGCCATGAACGGGGGGCGGCCGGTCAACGTGTGATACAGGATCGCGCCCAGCGCATAGACGTCGCTCCGCCGGCTAACGTTGCCGCGCCGTCCGGTCGCCTGCTCGGGCGGCATGTAGTGGGGTGAACCCAGCACCTGCCCGCTCACGGTCAGCTCCGAATCGCCCTCGAGCCGCCGGGCCAGTCCGAAATCGGTCACGCGCGGCTGATCGTTGGCGTCGATCAGCACATTCGCGGGTTTGAGGTCGCGATGGAGAATGCCGTGTTCGTGCGCGTAGTGGATCGCTGCGGCAATCTGCTTGACGCACTGGGCGGCGCGCCGGGCGGGCCAAGGGCCGGCCTGAAGCAGTGCCGACAGACTCCGCCCCTCGACGTAGTCCATGGCGATAAAATGCTGGCCGGCGCTGAAGCCGACCTCGTGAATCGCCACAATGTTCGGATGTTGCAGGGCCGCTGTGGCGACCGCTTCGGCACGAAACCGCTTCACGGACTCGGGAGGCGCATACGGCCCAAACAGGAGCAGCTTGAGGGCGACGATCCGGTCGAGGCCCCGCTGGCGGGCCTTGTACACGACGCCCATGCCGCCATGCCCGATTTCCTCGAGGAGCTCGTAGTCGCCGAACTGGCGGAGACGAGGCAGGGCTGGCCCTTCCGCGGGCGGCCCCGCACCGCTGGCTCGAGGCGTTGGCTCGCGAGGTAGCTCTTTCGCCGATCCTCCCATGGCCAGCCGGTAGAGGCACCGGGGACAGAACCCCCGCGGGGCGTCGTTCGGGAGTTCGGCGCCGCAGTTCGAGCATGTGCGACCGTCAGGCATGGCGTGCCTTCAATTCTTTACCACGGAAAGTCGGGGCGATGGTTACACCCCTATCGGCTGACAACCTCGAAGAGGTAATGCATCTCCTCGTCGATCTGTTCGGGGTGCGTCACGGTGTGCGCGATCTCCTCGCGCACCAGTTCGCGATACCGCTGACGCAGCCGGTAAACGGCCACCTTCACCGCCGTCTCGCTCAACCCCAACCGGTCCCCGATCCGAGCGTACGTCTCGTCCGCGCGCCCGCCCAGCAGACACCCCTCGACCGCCTCGAAAAGCTTGTCTTGGCCTGAAGCCAATGCTTCCTGGCGAAGCCGCTCGAGCACGTGGTCGAGCAGATCAATGGCCCAGCGGCGATCATAGAGGTGCTCGGGGGTTGTCTCGAGGGGCGTCTCCAACCGGTACCTTTCCTCCGCTTCGACCCAATTCAACGGCAGTCCCGGGTCCGCGCCGCCCCGCTTCGCGGCACAGGCTTTCTCTCGTTGGTCGGTCAGAAGGTGATTCAGGCAGACCAGCAAGAAAGACCGGAACCGGCCTTTGCCGGGTTCGATGCCGCTCGGAAAACCCTTGCCCAGCAGGTGGGCGAAGAAAGATTGGGTCAGGTCCTGCGCGTCCTCGCGGTTGTAGCCGCGTCGCCGCACGTAGGCGTAGAGCGGATACCAGTAAGCACGGCAAAGCCGTTCGAGGGCTTTAGCGGCCTCGGGGGAGCCGCCTTCACCCGCCGTCAGCACGACGCTCCAATGCGTCGTCGTGAACTGACCGGCCGCTCGCGCTTCCGATTCTTCCTGGTCACGCTCGGTTCCCATCGTCGCCGTGGTCTGCCAGGCGAGCCGCTCCATTCAAACGCACCGCGATCAAATCCTGATGTGCCGCTCTAGCTCGACCGAAAAGGATGGCGCGAGCAGAGCATCTTTCGCCGGTTCTGGCCAGCCAGAATGTCAGCGTTCTGCGCGGTGGAATTCGGTCGCCTCGCTTCCTCTGGCGTGTTTCGCAATTTACCCTGTCGAACCATCACCGGCTGCAAAGGCTGGCGGATGTCCAGGAGCCTTGGACCATGGGCGCGCCTTGGGCGGTCTGTAACTCGGCGACTCGGGCGGTTCTGGCGACGGGATTGGCCACCATGCTTGAAAACGTGGAACACGGATCCGTCTTTTCAGGCATGTTCTCTTGAGCCTCTCCCTCCAAGTCGTATGAGAGCGGACTGGCCAGGATGGCGATGATCACGATCACCACCAGGAGTTCGAGGAGGGTGAAGGCTGAACGGGTGGTCGCAGGAGAACTCACAGAAGGAAACAAAGACAACGAAGGAGATGTGGGAGCGCTACCACGCCCCACGAACCGTTGGGTTCGTAACGACGCCCGAGGAAGCGCGAACCGCAAGAAATACGCGAACTGCGGGTCTCGGGTGAGTAATTCACGGGTCACGGGTTCAGCGGCTGGAGAGCGCGGGGCAACCCTGAACGCTGAACCGTTGCTGATAGGCATTTGCTTTTTCGACGCGGCTGGAGTGTGCCTGGCTCGGGGTGGCCATTCAAGGCGAAAGGCGGC
>VHCO01000313.1 GCA_016871715.1 Verrucomicrobiota bacterium | reverse complement strand
GCGGCCAGGATGTCGTTCCAGGTCTTGGGTTGCATCATGACCTCGTTCGGGAACATGCAACCATCCCAGCAAATGTGCCGAAACGCCTTCGTGAGCTGGCCTTGCGAGTCCCGCAGCCAGAATCCCGCATGATGCGCGATGTCCAGCTTGCCGTTCGGATCCGTCGCCAAGCAATGGTGCCCGGTCTTGTCATGCGACCCGGAGCCCTTCACGGTGGCATCGTTCTGCGCCACGTGAAAGTCCACCGTCCAGGGCCGTAGCGCCGCCGTGAGCTGGCGCAATGCCTCGTCCAACACCGACCGGTCCCGCCAATCGTACTCCGCCGGCAGCAGGGCATCGCCGGGCGCATTATACCCGACGGCGTACAGCAGCGTGTGCGCCATGTCGGCCTGGAACCCGAGTGTTTTGGGCCGGCCGACCGCCTCGAGCAACCGCACCATCTCCCGCCAGCTATGCATCGCCCCCCAACAAATCTCGCCCTCAGCCGCCAACCGTTCGCCGTAGCTCTCCGCCACGTCGCACGCCTCGCGGAAGGTCTGCGCGATGAGCCGCGTGTTGCCCTCGGGATCCTTCGCCCAATCCGCCGGCCCGCAGGCCGAGTCGATCCGGACCACCCCGTGTGGTCGTGCCCCCATGGCCCGCAACCGCGCCGCGATCCGGCACCCCTTGCGCACTTGACCAACGAAACTGCGCCGTTCCTCCTCGCTACCCATGGCCGATCCACCTCCAGTCGGCGGCCAAATGGGTGCCACCACCGACCCCACCACAAGCCCTTTCGCCTGGATCTTATCCCCGATCCGTTTCAGGTCGTCGTCGCTGATGTCGATGTTGATGTGCGGCTCGAACAAGAAGATGTCCACCCCATCGAACTTCACGCCGTCCACTTCCGCGGCGGCCGTCAGGTCCAACATCGTGTCCAAGTCCAAACATGGCTCCGCGCCGGGGCTCCCTTTGCCCACCAACCCAGGCCACATGGCGTTGTGCAGTTTCGGGTAGTTGTGGTTGTGCATGCTCATCCAGGCTCCTTTCGCGTTTCTCGTTGTGACACCGGCACCTCAGCGCCGCGCCCTCCCGCGGAAAAAACCCCCGCGGAAAAAACCGACGGCCCCGACTTCGATCGTGCCAGGCGCGCGCTGCATTGCGTTGCGGTTAGCGATTGACTCGGAAAATCGCCGCGAGCGTACCAGGCACCGCCCCCCAATCAACCCCAAACTGCCCAATCAACCCCAAACCGCTCAGATCGCGCCCCAGCGCCCCAGGCGTCAAGACCCCCATTGAGGCAGGCTGGCGGGAGCGAAGAGACCGAAGCTGGAGATTCATTCTGCCAGGAAACTAATAGTTGACAGGCTTCATTGGCCTTGGCCGAGATTGACCCAGTGCGGCAGTGCGGCAGTCGGCGAGCTCAGGACGCTGGTCGCTGGAGGACGCTGGAGGATGCTGGATGCTGGATGGTGGATCGACCAAGGCCAATGGAGTCGAGCGGGTAGTGGAGTAGGGCAGGGGACAGGAAGCGAGAAGGCCGAGGCTGCGGCTGCTTCGGCGCTTCAGAGCGCCATGGTCTGCGCCGGTGTCAATGTCAAAGAGTTCACTGAGCGAAGCCCAAATGGCTGCGCAAAGCTCCATGCGACGAGAAGTTTATTGACTGACCACTGGCACTGGCACCCTGGCCCTCGCCCTCGCCCTGGCCCCGGAACCGTCCCGCGATTTTGTCCTCGCTCTAGCTGGCCGCCGCTCTATAACAGCGACATGAATCTGAGACCATTATGGCCGGCGCTTGTATTATCGATGTCCACGGTTGTCCTTGCTGCGGGTGCAGGTGCCGAGGGGCAGGACGGTTGGGTGAGCCTTTACAACGGGGTGAACCTGGATGGCTGGGTGCAACACGGCGGCAAGGCCAAGTACCGGGCTGCAGGGGCCGAGATTGTGGGCGAGGCGGTGCCTAACACGCCGAATTCGTTCTTGTGCACCCGCCGGAGCTACAAGAACTTCATCCTCGAACTCGAATTCAAGCCGATGACCGGCCTCAATTCCGGTGTCCAGATCCGCAGTGAGGTCTTTGACGAACCCAAGACGGTCGAGGTCAACGGCAAGGCGATGAAGATCTCGGCGGGTCGGGTCCACGGTTACCAGGTCGAGATTGACCCGAGCGCTCGAGCTTGGAGCGGAGGTGTTTACGACGAGGGCCGGCGCGGTTGGCTGGCGGATTTGAAGGATAACGCAGCCGCACGCGAGGCTTTCAGGGCCAACGACTGGAACCAGTTCCGCATCGAATGCCGCGGCGAGTCGATCAAGACCTGGCTCAACGGCGTGCCCGCGGCGGACCTCAAGGACGGTCTCACACCCGCGGGCTTCATCGCCCTGCAAGTCCACGGGATCGGCACCAAGACCGATGCCCTGGAAGTCCGTTGGCGCAACCTCCGGCTCAAGGAGTTGCCCTGAACCTTCCGGACGCCGCCCGCCTCTACGCCTTTGTCGATGCCGCCTATCTGCACGGGCGTGCGCCCGATCAGGTGGCACGCCAGCTTTGCGACGGTGGGGCGGATCTGATCCAACTGCGGGCGAAAGAGTGGCCGGTGGAGGATGTGCACCGCGTGGGGGAGCGGTTGTTGGCGATCACGGAGCGGGCGGGCGTTCGATTGGTCATCAACGATCACCCGTGTGTGGCCTGGGAGCTTGGCGCGCCCCTCTGCCACTTGGGCCAAGAGGATTTCTTTGATGCAGGTTACACGCACGCGGATCAGCTTCGCGCTCAGCTTGCCTCGGTGTCGATGTCGGGGCCGCGGTCAACCGCGCTCGCTCCGGGTGCAACTCTTGGGTTGGGCTTAAGCTCGCACGCGCCAGACCAGGCCGAACGGGCGGTGGCGGCTGGGGCAGCCTACGTGGCGGTGGGGCCGGTATACGCCACGGGCACGAAGCCGACGGCGCGTCCGGTGACGTTGGAGTACGTGCGCTGGGCGGCAGCGCATCTGACCGTCCCCTGGTTTGCGATCGGGGGCATTGATTTGGGGAATCTCGAGGCGATCATGGAGGCTGGGGCGCGGCGGGTGTGCGTGGTTTCGGCGCTCTTGAGGGCGACCGACCTTACCCGGGCTTGCCAGGAACTGAAAACGCGCCTACTGTCCGCCGCCGTTTGAGAACTCGCAGCCCGTAGATTCCATGAGCGTCCTGGTGGTTGGTTCAACAGCCCTCGACTCGATCAAAACGCCGCGCCGGGCGCATCCGCGCCTGTTGGGGGGCTCGGCCAGCCACGCGGCGGTGGCGGCCAGCTTCTTTGCGCCGGTCAAGCTCGTGGGGATTGTGGGGGGCGACTTTCCCAAGCGTTACATCGAGCTGTTCCGGCGGCACGGCATCGATTTGGACGGGCTCCAGATCGCGGCGGGCCGGACCTTTCATTGGTCGGGGGAGTACGAGGTGAACATGAACCACCGTCGCACGTTGGCGACGGAGCTCGGGGTGTTTGAGCGGTTCCTGCCGGTGCTGCCGCCGACGCACCGCCGCACGCCGTACGTCTTACTGGCGAACATCGCGCCGGCCCTGCAGCATCATGTGTTGGACCAGATGCGCCGGCCGCGATTCGTGATTGCGGACACGATGGATCTGTGGCTGAACACGGCGTTGGAGGAGTTGCTGCGGTTACTGGCGCGGGTGGATGCCTTGGTCCTCAACGACAGCGAGGCGCGGCAGTTGGCGGGTGAGGACAACCTCATCAACGCGGCCCGGCGCCTGCATCGGCTCGGCCCCCGCTACGTCATCGTGAAGAAGGGCGAACACGGTTCGATTCTCTCCTCGCGCCAAGGCCTGTTCCTGTGCCCGGCCTATCCCTTGGCCAAGGTCGCCGACCCAACCGGCGCGGGCGATTCGTTCGTGGGCGGGTTGGTGGGTTACTTGGCCAGCCGGGGCGGCGCGGTCGACCGGCACCTGCGCCAGGCGATGCTGTACGGGAGCGTGGTGGCGTCGTTTGGGTGCGAGGGGTTCGGCTTGACGCGCACCACCCGCCTCCGCCGGGCGGACCTCGACGAGCGCCTCGCCAAACTGCGCCAGTTAGCGGCCTGCTAGACTCAGCGAGCCGCCTCGCACTCGGCCACTTTCTCGTCGTAGAAGTCGTCCGCCAACAACCCTTCCTCGAAGAGCAACTTGAGCTGGCGCAAACGCCCGGCGACCTGTTGGGGCGTGAACTTGGGCGTGCCTGCGGCCGAGGCGGCCGCCGCGACGGTCGGGTTGGGCGCGGGTGGTGTGGGCGGACGCGCGCGGGCCAGCCGCCGGCCCGGCGCCGTGAACCCTGGATCGAACACCATCGCCGGCAGGTCGCTCGCAGGCACCAAGTGTCGCCACAGGAAGGCCTGCATGCGGTCCTCGGCCGGCACAGCCTCGCGCACGACGTCTTGCTGGCCCAACCGCGCGCTGCCCGCGACGGTCAGGTTGACCGGCTCGGATGTGGCCACGGCGGTGGTTCGGATGCTGATGCGCGCGACGCTTTGGGTCCCGGCCATCGTGACCGGCGCCGCGACTAAGCCTGCCGGTGGATCTTTGAGCGTGAGCCGAATCGGGCCGGCGAAGCCGTCTCTGCGCAGGGCCAACACGGTGAGTGTGGCGGCTGATTTGCTGCGCAGGCTCAGGGCCGAGGGCACCACCCGAAGCGCAAAATCGGGCTGAGGCGCGCTCAAGCGCACCCGGTAACCGTACGCGCGCCCCCCTTGACGCGCGGTATCGCCGATGCGCAGATAATAGGTCCCGTCCGCCGGTAACTGCGTCAGGATGTACGAATCCGCATGATGCGTGTTGGCCCCCGCCCCGAGGTCCTCGTAATCGTCGTTGAAGGCGAGGATCGCGCCCGTGGCGTCTGTGAGCTGAATGACCGAGTCGAGCGGCGAACCCAACCCGCGCGCTTGGACCTCGACGACCACGGTGGCGTTGGCTTGGCCCGTGAACTGGAACACGTCCGCGTCGCCCGGTTGGTCCATGCGCCCGTTCAGGATCACGGGCAGCGTGACCGGCTGCGCAGTTGCCGGGGTGTTATTCGGCTCCTGCTCGAGGCCGTCCGGCAGCAGGTCGCGCGCGAAGGGCAAGGGATTGGACCAGTAACCGAGACGGCACGCTGCCAAGAAGGAAACGCCGGGGCTGGCGTCTGGGGCAGGGGAAGAGAGTGTGGCGCCTTCAAGATTCCAGCCCGTCATCTCCGGCGTGACGGCGGAGCCGACCTGGGCGCCGAGCGGGAACAGGCTCGTCACAAAGGGCAGTCCCCCCACAGTGATGCGGTACACGAAGTCTTCGCGTCCGCGGTAGAGGCTATCCTGGATGGCCAACACATACTCGCCGTCCGCGGGCACGGCATACATTAGCACCGGGTCCGGCTGGAACCGGTAGTCATCCGCGTAAGCCACTTCTTTCCCGCGCCCGTCATGAAGCGTCAGCACCGGCTGAAACCATCCAGGTACCGCGTCGGCAATGAACGGGATCAGCTCTCGCGCCTGGGTGCGGAGGACCAGGCGCTGGCCCCGGCGCGCGGTGAACCGGTACCGGTTGACCTCGCCGGAGGCAATCTGACCGTTGAGGGTGCAGGGGAGGGTGACACGTTCCTCGACCTCGTCGACGGGGCGGCGGCGCAGGGCTTGTTCTTCCTTGCCGAGCACCTGTTTGGTGGCGGTCATCATCGGTTTGCGGCTGAATTCGGGGAGTTGACCGACCACAAAAACCAACGGGTTCGATACGCCCCGCGGCGTGACCAGGCGTAGCTCGCGTTCGCCCGGTTCGGCGTCGGCGGCGAGAACGACCTCGAGGCTGACCAGGCTGGCGATCGAATCGCAGGCGGGCGTCTGGACATGTTCGCGGATGCGTTTCTCGATCTGGGCCACGAGGTCCGACGTGGCCGCCCCGGATCCCGGCTCCGCCGCCGCCCGGTCCGACATCGCCATCATCGCCTCTGTCTCGCCTGTTTTGGCCGCCGTGGTCGCCTTGGGTGCGGCTGCAGGTCGGTCCGCCGGTCCGCCGCGCCGCAATTCGCGCGCTTGTTCATTCAAGAGCCGGATCTCTTGCGGGTTGAGTTTGCGGCGGTATTCGAGGACCCGAGCGGTGGCGCCGCCGCCGGTGATCACCGCAGCGTGGACATCGTCCAGGCCTTGTCCACCCAAGCGGACTTGGACGGTCGTTCCGGATTGGGCGCCGGCCGGGTAAACGTACCCGATGTAGGGTCGGGGTTGGGCGTGCGCCGCGGGGCCAAGGGCCAAGCCCGCGGCCCCGCCAATGAGTACGAGCCAAAGAAGGTTGCGCATAAACGGATTCAACCTGCGCGGGTCAAGCCAGGATCCTGGCTGGCCCCGGTTCACATGATCTCGGTCAAGAGCCCCGCCGACTTGGCGCCTTCCGCCTCAGCCGGCAACACGCGCGCCTCGAGCCCGAGCGGGTGGGGCAGGGGTGCCCGGGCATCGATGCCGCTCAAGGCATAGATGCTGCCCAGCAAATCCACTGGATAGACCGGCCGGTCCTTGACCTCCTCCGCCTTGGCATCTGAGGCGCCCACGACCTGGCCGCCTCGGAAGCCGCCGCCCGCCACCAGGGCGGTGAAGACGTTGCCCCAATGGTTGCGGCCGCCATTCCACGGCGGTTGCCAATCCACCTTCGGGCCGCGACCGAACTCGCCACAGCACCAGACCAACGTGCTGGCCAAGAGCCCGCGCTCATGTAGGTCGGCCAACAGCGCGGCCAAGCCCTGGTCCAGTTGCGGGCATTGCCGGCGCATGGTGGCGAAGTGGTTGCTGTGCGTGTCCCAGCCGCCGGGGTAATTGATCACAATGTAGGGCACCCCCGCCTCGACCAGACGGCGTGCCGCGAGGCAATCCTGGCCAAAGGTGTGGCGGCCGTACCGGTCGCGCAGCTCCGGCTTTTCTTTGGCGAGATCGAACACCTCCCGCCCCTGGCCCAGGATCAAGTCGTACGCCTGTTGTTTGGCCGCCTCCGAGGCCGCTACCTCGGGGTGACCTGCCAAGGCTTGCCCCAGCGTGTCCATGCGCTCGAGCAACTCGCGCCGGGCTTTCTGCCGGGCATCGGTGATCCCTCTCGAGACCACCCCTTCCACCTCGAAGCGGGCCGCATTGGGGTCGCTGCCGGTGGCGAACGGCTTGAGTTTCGGCCCAAGGAATCCTTCTTCGGAGAATCGCCCTTGCGGCCGCGTGAGCACCACATAGGGTGGGATGATGCCTTGGTAATCCTTGCTCTTGAACAAGGCGAACACCGCCCCAACGCTCGGATACGCCAACCGTTCGCCCGGCGCATGCGCCGTTTGCATCAGGTAAGCGGCGGTCTCGTGGCCGTTGTTGCGATGGGTCATGCTCCGGATCAGGGAATACTTGTCCGCCTGTTTGGCCAGATTCGGAAACAGCTCGCCCAATTGGATCCCGTCCACATTGGTTGAAATGGCCTTTGGGAACTGACCCATGTAATCGTAGCCGGACTCCGGTTTCGGGTCCCAGGTGTCGTTGTGCGACATGCCGCCCCACAGGAAGATCTGAATGACGGACTTCGCTGTGGCCGGGCGCGCCCCGGCAGCGACGCGGGGGCTGCCGGCGGCGGTTGGCGCCGCGGCCTGGGCCGGGGTCGCTCCCCAGGCCCGCTTCTCGGCCAAGAGCAATCCGGCGGTGCTGAAGAGACCCAGGCGCAGCGCTTCGCGTCGCGACACTGGCAGACTAAGACGCAAGCCGGTCAGGCCCGGCTGGCAGTGCCAGGATTCGGGCAAGGAACGGTGGTGAGCATTCATCATGCAGGAGGGTCGAGTGGGTTGGGTTGATCGGGATCAGTGGCGGTAAAGGAACTCGGTGCTGTTGATCAGCGCCCAGGTCAGGTCGAGCCAATCCTCGCGCCGCTTGCCTGGCGCGGGGCGCGCCGAGCGGTTCGCCGGGGCGGGCGCCGCCGCTGCCCCGTAGGCCGCCGCCAACTGCACCTCGGCTGAGGTCGGGTAGCGCGAAAGGGTGGTCAGGTACAACTCATCGAGGACCTCGCGCGGGGGCCGACGGGACTCGATCAGGGCTTTGAGTTTGGGGCCTTGCTCGAGCTTGCGTTGGATGTGGCTCGAGTTGAGCAGGTGCAGCCACTGGGCCGGCACCGGCTTGTTATCGCGTTCGTT
>VHCO01000312.1 GCA_016871715.1 Verrucomicrobiota bacterium | reverse complement strand
TGTGTTTGGGGCCGGGCTTGCTGACGCTGCTCTACGCGGGGGTCACCGAAGTGGGAGGCTCACCTGCTCCGGCGGGGCTTGCGTTGGGGGTAGCGTTGCTGGTGGTGGGCGGGTTGTACCTGCCGATGGGGCTGCTGGCGGTGTCGATGGCGGATGGTCTGGCTGGACTCAACCCCCTGTTTGTGATCCCGTCGATCCTTAGGGTGCCCGGTCAGTACGTGGTGGCGTGCGTGGTCTTAGGGGCGGTGGTGGCGCTGGATGCGCTGATCGAGCCGCTGGTGGCCAAGCTCTTGCCGATTCCGCTGCTCTTCTCGCTGCTCCAAGCGTTTCTTTCCCTCTACTTCCTCACGCTCGAGATGCGGATTCTTGGCCTGCTCTATTATACGAATCGCGACGACCTGCGCTGGTTCTGAGCCAACCGCCCGGCCCGCGGTGCATCGGCACCCCGGAGAAGGACCGCCCCCGCTAGGCGATGAAGGTCCAGTCGTAGGGCTTGCGCATTTCGCGGCGCAACCATTGGTTGGCCTCGCGATCGCCAACGAAGCGCTCGAGGTCGGGGTCCCATTGGAGGGGCCGGCCTAACCGCACGGAAATGACACCTAGGTGGGCGATGCTAATGGAACGGTGTCCGATCTCGACGTCGCAGATGGGGGCTTTACGGGACCGGACGCACTCGAAGAAGTTGGCCATGTGATTGTCGCTCTTGTAGAGCCGGGTGGCGCTGGCGGGGAGCGGTTCCTCGATCAATTCGGCTCGGCTGGCCTTGAGCTCGCCTCGGCTGACGAAGATCCAGCCCTCGGTGCCGATGAATTGGACCCCGTTAGGGGACCGCTTCCCTTCGCCCAGGACGTTGCGGTCGGTGACGGTGCCTTCATCCACGATGGTCATAGTGACACCGTTGGCATAACGGCAATCGATCCGATACTTGGCCATGGCGTCGTATCCGCCCGGGATCATCTCGACCAGGCCCTTGCCGTCCACGGCGACCGGTCCCGAGCGTTCGGTGCCGTTGCCCCATTGAGCGATGTCGTTGTGGTGGGCGCCCCAATCGGTCATTTGCCCGCCCGAGAAACAATACCACCACCGGAAATTCCAGTGGCTGCAACGCGACTCGTGCTGAACGGTGCCGTCGTCCTTCTTTCGCTCCAGCCCCACATACTCCATCTTCGGCGCCTGGCCCAGGTAATAGTCCCAGTCGAACCCGGCGGGTGTGGGGATCGGTTTGAACGGGCCCTCGCGCGGGCCGGTTGGTAGTCCCACCACCATGTGGACGAGTTTGCCAATGCGCCCGTTGCGGACCAACTCGCAAGCGAGGCGGAACCGCGGGTCGCTCCGCTGTTGGCTGCCGACCTGCAGGATGCGTTCCCGCTGCCGGACTTCGCGCACCAGGCGTTTGCCCTCGGCGATGGTCAAGGTGAGGGGTTTCTCGCTGTAGATGTCTTTGCCCGCGCGAGCGGCGGCCACATTGACCAGGGTATGCCAATGGTCTGGCGTGCCATTGATGATGACGTGGATGTCGTCCCGCTCGATCAGCTTGCGGAAATCGTGGTACTTGTGCTCGGCGTTGAACTGTTTCTTGGCCGCCTCGGCGTGTCCGTCGTCGACGTCCGCCACGGCGATGACGTTGCCAAAGCTCCGCGCCCAGTTGCAGTCGCCTCGGCCTTGGCCGCCACACCCGATCAACCCAATCCCGGGCTTGTCATTGGGCGAACGTGGGGCCGGGGTGGCGGCTTGGCCGCGGCACTCCTCGAGGTACCAAGCAGGGAGAGCCACGGCGCCGGCGGTGAGGGCGGCGGATTTAAGGAAGTGACGGCGATTGACGTGGGAATTGAAAGCGTTCATGGGCACGATTTCAACCGGCGCACCGGCAGGCGTCAACCGCGGAATTGACAGCGCAGCCTGACTCTCCCACCGTTCCGGCTATGCCGTTGACCCACAGAAACGCCGACCCAAGGCAGGCGAGCAGCCCCCACCAGGTTCCGGCCAGCGCCGGTTGGGCTCGGAACGCCGGCGGTCCACACACCCGTGCCACCGACTTGCCTGTCGACCTCAGCGCCGGCCGGAAGACCGGCGGTCCATCTGCCGATCGAGTCGAAACCAGGGATGCTGGTCGAGCCGAGCTCGGCCGCTACTCGCGCCGCGAGGCGTTCGGGCTCGGGGCCCTCGCGCTGGCCGGTGGGCTGATGGGCCAAGTTCAGGCCTCGAGTCCGCACAATCTACGGTGGCGGACGGCCGTGGGTCTGAATGGGTTCGAATCGGCGGCCCGCAAGTACCGGAAGAGTTTTCCGCTCTGGGAGATTTTGGATTTTGCGGCGCGCCAGGGTTTTGACGGCGTCGAGTTGGTGCAAGGTTGGCCGATGGGCAACTACCCGGGGGCAGAGCAACGGGAGCGAATTGCGGCGCTGCGGCGGCTCTACGCCGGGTACGGCTTGCAGGTCTTTTCGATCCAGTTGGGGGCGGACGGCGCGTTTGACCCGGACGAGGCCAAGCGCCGGCGTTGGGTGGAGGAGATGCGCGACCGGGCGGCCTTCGCCAAGCAGGTGGGCTGCAGTTGTCTTGGGCTTTGGCCCCACGGGGGGTTGCGCGGCCAGAGCGTCGAGCAAGCCATCGATCGCTTGGCACAGTCCTTCCACCAGGTCGGACAGATCGCTGCGGACCTAGGCCTGGTGGCCGCGTTCGAGATCGAGCCGCCCTTCGTCTTTAATACGGAGGAACACCTCCGGCGCATCCACGCTCAGGCGGACCATCCGGCGCTCAAGTTGATCTATGACCCAAGCCACTTCGATCTCATGAACGGTTCAACCGGTCGGCCGCACGAGATGCTCGCGCGCGTCGGGGTCCAGAATATCGGTTATGTCCACCTGACCGACACCGACGGCACCTTGCGGGATGGCGGCACCTCGAAGCACCTGTCCTGCGGCGACGGGCACGCTCAGATCCCGGAGTCGCTGCGGGTGCTGCGTGGCGGCGGATTCCGCGGCTGGATCATGATCGACGGCTGGGAAGTCCCCGACCCTTACGAGGCGTGCGTGAAGGGCAAGGAGATGATCGATGCGGCGGCACGGTAGCGTCGAGTGGGGCGGGGGGGAAGGGTCATGTGCGCCCAAACGCACACTTGCATTGACGGAAGCTTTTCTCTAAACACAGTCCAGATTACGGCGTACCAAACAACCATAAACCGACCATGAATGCCAAACCGCTCCAACGCCCTTGGCGAGCCGCCGCATTCACCCTGATCGAATTGCTGGTGGTGATTGCCATCATTGCGATTCTGGCGGGCATGCTGCTGCCGGCGCTTTCGCGCGCCAAAGACCGGGCCCAAGCCACGGCGGACATCAACAACGTGAAGCAGATCCTCCTCGCCAGCCACATGTACGCCGGCGACCAGAACGATCACTTGCCCCACCCGACTTGGGGCACCGTGCCGGCCGGGCCAGACGGTTGGGCCTACGCTACGCGGAACAACGGACGAATCCCGGGTGGCCCCGCCGCGATCGTGAGCGCCGCAGGCTCAGACCTCAACTCCGCCGCGTTCAGCAACCAGGTGGCCTTTTTCCGCATCAGCCAACTCGGGCCGTTCTTGTCCGACTACAAAGTGCTGTGGTGCCCGAAGGACGTCGCCCAGCGCAACGGCGGTCGTTACCGCACGTGGTGGATGGCCCGCTACGTCAAACTGAGCTCGTACTGTTGGAACGGGACGTTGGGCGGGTACGTCGGCCCGCGCTCGGGTGGCATCCCCGACGGCGCCACGTACAAGACTTCAGATTTCACCGCGATGGACCTGCAGATGTGGGAGCAGAACGAGACCGACGGCTTCTTCTTCAATGACCTCGGCAATAACCCCCTGACCGGCGGCGAAGGCGTCTCCCAGCGGCACGCCGGTTCCGTCAACTACACCGGGAACGTCGATCGCGGTGGCGGGGCCATGGTCGGCCGGCTCGGCGGCACCGCCGGCTTCATTAAGCTGCAGAAGTTCAACGACTTCCTCGACGCCCGGAAGCACACACGGCCCAACGAGTTGTTAAACGGGCCCGGCTTCAGATAGGCGGTCTCGAGTCGAGCGCTCCGCCCCGCTGGCGATACCTCGGCGTAGACGACCTTTTGCCGGTACGGCGCACAGTCCCCTGTGCGCCGCGGCCTTTTTTGCCCCCAGCGGTTTGCGGCGCGCAGCGGGTGGCGCGCCCGCTTCCTGGCTGGGAGTTCAAGTCGGTTGTCCAGAACGAAGTCAGCGCCCACCGCTCGCGGGCGCTTTCAGTTCGGCCGCCCCGGCTGCCCGTGCGGCGGTCGAGGGTTTCACGACGTGCTGGCGGTCGAGTTCGGGGGATTCAATGGCGCTGACCGCACCATCCGGCCACCGCACCTCGAGGCGATCAACCGCCCCCAAGCCGCCCAGACCGAAGTGGACCGTGTCCGCATGTTGGACGCGGTGCGAATCGCCCGTGACGATGGGCCGAACCAGGCGGCGCGCACCGGCGTGGGCGGTCACCACCGCCCCTGCGGCGGAGGTTTTCGCGCCTCGCGTCGCCAAGCGCGCGGCGATCCAGCGGCTATCGCCTTCGAGCCGGTTGCGGTACACCCGCAGGGTCTGACGCGCGGCCGGCCAGGCCTCGAACGTCGTCACCAACAGATCCAGCCGGCCGTCCCCGTCTAAGTCGTCTGTGGCGACCGCGCGGGAGTCTTGTTCGAGGGCCACGCCGAACAGGTGGCCAACCTCGAGAAAATCGCGTCCGGCCTGGTTCCAGTAGAGGCGGTTCTTCTCGTATCCGCCGTAGGATTGGCCGTGCCCGCGGGTTTGGCCTTGTTTGGCCTGGAAATAGGTCCAGACCACCGCGTCGTGCTGGGAGTCGCCTACGTAAAGGTCGTGCAACCAGAACTCGGGGTCGTAGTCTTGGACCGATTGCTTGGACTCATGCCCATTGCCAATGTAGACGTCCGGATGCCCGTCATTGTCCAAGTCGAACGCGCTGCAACCCCATGACCAGCCCGACCGAGCCACGGATTGGCCCAGCGCGCTCTCCTCGAAGCGACCGGCCCCTCGGCCGAGGTAGAGCCGGTTCCCAACGGTCATCCGCGGGCGCATGGCGGTGTAGTCGGGACGATCGAGTCGGCCTAGGCCTGCAGCCTCCAACCGCAGCGCCGTCGGGCAGTGCATGCCCGTGACCAGGAAGTCCAAGCGGCCGTCGCCATCGAAGTCCGCGAAACTGTGGGCCATGCCGAAGAGATGCCGCTCGGGCAACCGCTCCGCCGTGACGTCGGTGAATCGGCCCCGGCCATCGTTCGCGTACAGGTCGACTCCGGCGAAGTCGCTTACCACCAGCAGATCCAGATCGCCGTCGCTGTCCAGATCGACCAGCGAACCGCTATAGGTGCGCCGCCACCGTTTCGCGCTCAGGCCGGCTGCTGCGGTGGCGTCCGTGAAGTTGCCCCGGCCGTCGTTGAGCAACAGGTAGGCCGGATGCCCATCGTTGGCGTCGTAGTAAGGCGTGGGCATCTGGCCACGCTCGTACGGCCCTTTGTATTGGCCCAGCCAGACGTCCAGATCGCCGTCCCCATCAACGTCACCACAGGTCAGCACCTGTGCGTACTTCAAGTGCGGCTCGACCGACCATACCGGCCGCTCGGGGTCGGCGAATGCGCCCGGCGCGGAGCCGGGGAATAGGACCAGACCGGCGAACTTAGCGGCGAGGAGATCCTCCCAACCATCCCCGTCGAAGTCGGCGATCACACTGGTAAAGATCAACCCGAGGTCGCGCCGGCAAAGCGCTTCCGCCTCGAAGCGATCCCACGACCGCCAACGATAGACCAAGTTCCTGGCCGCCAAGATGATCTCCGAACGACCGTCCCCATCCAGATCGCGAAGCAGCAGCGGGTCAATGAAGTGCGACTGGGCTGGCGGCGCCACCGTCGCCTCCAGGACCAGCTCGAACGGAGGCGCGCCGGCACGGGTCCGGAGTTCGACTCGGGTGGCGTCGATTTCCCGGGGCACCGGCAGCCCGTCCGGATCCCGCTCCGCGGCCCACGCGACCGCAAGCTCGCCCACGAGAGCGGCGCGCTCAGGAGAGGTGGCGTGCACCAGGTTGGCAGCGAAATAGAACCGGCTGCGACGGGGGCGCTGGGCGGCGTCCAGTTCGCAGGACAGATGCCTAAACTCGAGCTGGACCGGCTCCCAGCCGACCCGCGCGAAACCTTCGCCGTATGCTGGCCACTCCGCCAGGGTCAGCTCGACCTGGTCGCCCGGCCTAACCCTCCAGCGCAAGACGCCGTGGGGGAGTTGACTGGGCACGTCGAACTGTGGCAGCACCCAGCGGTCGGCACGACAGGCTAAGACCGCCTCCCAACGGTTGCTCGTCCCGTTGAACGCGTCCCAAAGCCTCTCGAAGACCCGGCCGGCCGGCTGCGCCGCGATTTCCTTCGCCCAGACCGTCTCGGCGGCCTGTCGCTCCTTGGCTTCAATGGCCATCAGGCGAGACAGCATCCGGTCCAGGTCCGGCTCGTTGCCACCAGGCTCGCGCCCGGTCGGACTGGGGCTAGGGGCGGACGACCGTCCACAGCCGCTGAGCATCAGCGCCAACGCCAAGGTCACGACCGCCCAGGCGAGCCAGGGCCAGGTCGGGTGGGCGCTCGATCCCCCGGCAACAGGGGTGGGGCTCTGGCTGCTTATGGGGCCGTTCATCACCAGACTCGGTTACGCAAGCCGTTTTCGTCTCAGCCGTTGCTAGGGCGGGGCGGCGTGGCGGTCAAGGCTCATTTCCCTGTCAACGAATATTTACCAGTGCAATTGAGCGAGCCCTGTCAACTATTAATTACCAGTGCAATTGAACTGGATTGGCAGCGGCGACTCTCGCTCGGCTGGCTTGCCTTTGAGGCGTGCCGCTGCATACTCACCCGCAGGCGCGAGCGCGAGGGGCCGCGGCCGGGCGGGCGGTGGGCGGGCGGTGGGGCGCCGCGCATTTTCGTATTCGGAGATGGACACGCTGAACTTTGGCATCATCGGTTGCGGAGGGATCACTCTGCAAAACCACCTTCCGGGCCTGCGGCTTTGCCCCGCGACGCGGGTGGTGGCCCTTTGCGACACCGACCCGGCAACACTGGAGCGCGCGCGGGCCGAAACGGGGGCTGCGGTGGCGGTCGCGGATTACCGCGCGATCGTCGAGCGGGACGATGTGCATGCGGTGATTATTGCCACCCCGAACTTCACGCACGCACCGATTGCCCAGGCGGCCATCGAGCAGGGCAAACATGTTCTTTGTGAGAAGCCCCTGGCCCTCGAGGCGAGCGCGGCTCGGGCGATGGCGGCGGCGGCGGACCAGGCGGGAGTACGACACATGACCGCCTTCACCTACCGGTTCGTGCCGGCAATGCGTTACCTGGCGCATCTGGTGGGGAGAGGCGACTTGGGCGAGCCGTACCATTATCGTTCGTGTCGGCTGCAGGACTGGGGGACGCGGAACCTGGGCTGGCGACAGAAGAAACGGCTGGCGGGCACGGGCGAACTAGGAGACATGCTCAGTCACCGGATTGACTTTGCCCATTTATTGGTCGGGCCCATGCGGCGGTTAGTGGCGCGGCTGCGGACGTGGACCCCGGTTCGCGGGGGCGAACCGAATGACACCGACGATTGGGTGGCGATTCTGGCCGAGTTCGAGCGGGGCGCGACGGGGGTGCTCGAGAGCAGTAAGCTGGCCAGCGGCCGCAACGAAAGTTGGCGGAGCCTGGACACGGTGGAGATCAACGGGAGCGAGCGCACGTTTGTGTTCGTGACCGGTCAATGGAACCAGCTCCAGTGGGGTCGGGTGGGGGGAGCAGGCCTCGAACCGCTGGCGGTGCCGCGCGAGTTTTGGACCTGGCCGGGATCGCCGCGGGATCCTGGCGTGGGGGATCCGCTGGTGACGTTCCGGTACGACCAAGCCTGGGAGTTCGTGGAAGCGATTCGCGAGCAACGCCCCTGCCGGCCGAGTTTTCACGAGGGCGCCCGGGTGCAAGCGGCGATGGACGCCGCGGTGCGATCGGCGGAGTTGAACCAGTGGATCGAGCTCGCCACGGATGCGGAGGCGGAGGGCGGTCGGGGGCGAGTTGGAGTTGGTGCGGGTAGCTGACCTCTGAACTTATGAAGACTGCGGTGGTAACGGGTGCCGGGAGTGGGGTGGGCCAAGCGACGGCAGTGGGGTTGGCG
>VHCO01000311.1 GCA_016871715.1 Verrucomicrobiota bacterium | reverse complement strand
AGCCCGCTTGGAAGTCCCGTCCCATGTCGTAGTCCCGGGAAACGGTGGCGCCCGGGTTCGTCACGATTTCGACCTGCCCGTTCTTGTCGATCCGGACCTCCTTGGGTTGGCCCACATCCCAATCGATCCCGGCGGTGACCCGGTTGCGCACGCTCATCCCAGCCAGGAAGAACCGGCCGTATTGCGAATCGAGCCGGGTGATCACAGGCGCTTGGCCGCGCGTACGGATCAACCCAAAGCTCTGGGTGATGGCTTGCTTCCCTTCAAGCGGAACGGCCACGGTCGCCGGATCATAGAACGGAGTGGAGCAGGTGACTTGCGCCGTGCCCTCCGCCGGTACCACCACCTCATAGTAACCGACCTGGTTCGCCTGGATTGGCGGGCTGTTGGGTAAACCCTCGATCACCGCGCCCGCAAGCCGCGCGCCCGTGACGACATCGGTGACCACGCCGCGCACCTGTGCGAATCCGTTATCCGTGTCGCCGTACTCGGTAAGCGTAATCGGGCCGTAGTTGATGGGGGTCCTCACGCCGCCGTTGGGATGATAGGTTTAGTCCAAACCATGACGAGCACCGGCCTCGTACGCCGTCCGCGATAGCCGAGATCCGTCCGTCCGGAAGAGCTCGACCGTTCCGTGGAGTTGCCCGGCGTGATACTCGGACTTGGATTGCAGACGCCCGTCATCGTAGTAAAGCCGCTCGAGCCCTTCCTTATGCCCGAGCACATAGGGGACATGCGCAGTCTGGCGCACCCGCGCGGCGGCCGAGTCCCACGTGAACATGCGCTGGACGCCGTGCAGCACCAGTCCCAACGACAACGGTTCTTGGGCAAAGACCTCCTCCTTCGCTAGGAACACCTCCCCGGAAGGCATCGATCCGAAGGTCTGAATCAACCGCGCCCAGGCACGCCCCGCCGCGTCATGCTCCGTCTCCGTCGTTCGCCAGAGCCGACCGCCGGTGTATTCGTTCACGATGCTCTTCACCACCGTGCCGCGCCGCCACCAGGTCTCCGAAGCCACAGTCGCCGGCGCCTTGTCGAGGCAAATGGTCTGCCTCTGATCCGGCGAACCTTCGAAGGACACTCCTTCTTCCTTCAGCCGGCCGCTCTCGTAGTAGTCGCGATACGGCCCGTGGCGAATCCCAGCGGCGAACGTGCGTTCTTCCCTGGGCAAACCATTCTCGTAGAACCACACCCACAGTCCGTCCTGCTTGCCCTGGACATAAGCGCCCGTGCTGGCGGTGGTCTCATCCTCGAACCAGCTCCGCGAGAACCCGTGGCGCACCTCGCGCTGCTTGGTGTCCCGATAGAACTCATACACGAGCGTGGCGCTCTCGTGGCGTTGGATCACCCGGTCTACCACCTCCAGTTCCACGGGGATGAACACGGGCGAGTTCACGGCGTTGCCCGCCACCAAGACCGTCGTTTCGTAGGTCCCAGGCGCGAGTCGATCCGATCCGGGGAACGAGAAGGTCAGCGGCTGGGCTTGCCCCGTCGCCAAGGTCCCGGAATCCGGCGTGACGGCCAGCCAGGGCTCCAGGCCGCTGAAGTGATAGAGCAGCGAGCCCGCCCCCGCGTTCCGCACGACGCGAATCTGCTCCTCCGCCTCGAAGCTCACGATGGTCGCGGCGTGAAGGGCCTCATCGGGCACCTCGATCAACGGCTGATCCTCGTGAGTGGACCGGACCTGGAGCGCCACCGGCACGACCAGAGGCAGGTTGGACGCCTTACCGGTGAATTGAAGCTCGGTCCGATACGTGCCCGCCGGCAGGGAAGCGGAGTTGAACACCAGGGTGACCACCGTCTGCCGCCCCGAGCCCACAACGCCTTCGGCCGGTTGCGGGGAAACCCAGGCATCCGCCGCCGCTACCGCAAAGGTCAGTTCGGTGGTGCCCTGGTTGAGCACGAAGAGCTGCACCGGCAGGGCATCCGTTCCTGGACGCGTCTGGTGGGTGACCGACGACGGGCCCACCGCAATGAACGGCTCGTCCAACAAGCTGCTGGTTTGGATCAACCTTCGTTCGCCCACCAGCACCACCACCTGGTCGTTGTAAGCCAGACCCCATAGGGTTTCATCGACACCCACGTCGTGTTTCCGCCAGACCTCACCGTCGGCACTGCTGTGGAGCCGCCCCTCGTAGCCACACACCACAAACCGGCCATCGAAGAAACGCAGGGAGTAAGGTCGGAGCTGGACGGGGAGTCCGTCCTCGTCTTTCGTCATAATCTTCTCCCAAGCGCCTTCCGTCGTGCTCCGCCACAGAACGGTGTCGAACCGCGCCAACGGGTAAGCCAGAAAGCGGCCGTTGCCGAAGGCCACGCCACCGAGCGAGTCCGCCGGTTCGGCCAGGTCGACCTTCAGCCAGTCCCGCCCATCGCTGCTGGTTAAGACGAGCCCCTGCGGTGTCGGGCCGAAGTTTCCCCCCACAGCCACAAAGGTCCCCTGGGCGTAGGTCAATCCTCGAAGGTCGGCGTTGGCGCCGGTGTCGTGATAGGTCCAGTTCTCGCCATCGGGGCTGGTGGCGGCCCTGCCACCGCTGCCCACCAATACGAAATCCTCGCCATTGTGGGCGATGGCATTGGGAAACATCTGAACGAGTGCCCGACGCCAGGTGGCGCCGTCGTCGGCCGACACCAGGACCGCCGCCGGATTGCTCGCCCCCAACAGGGTGAGTCCTTCCGCCGCATACGCCCAACTCACATAGTTGCCCCCCTCGAGTCCGTGCTCGACGGGCGTCCAGGCCACGCCCGTGGCGCTTCGCAGCACCCGTTCTTTATGGGTGAACGCGTAGAACCAGGGAGCGGCGTATTCCACCCCGTAGAGATCGCCCCCCACGTCGCGCGTCAGCGATTGCCAGGTCACTCCATCTTCGCTCGCCAGTAGCACCGGCCCGCCGTCCCCGACGAAAGGACCCGAGCTTCCCACCACCAGGAAGCGCCCGCCTTGGTACACCACCGACTGCAGGATGCCTTCCGCTGAACGTGGTCTCGTTCACGGTCCAGACTTGCCCGCCGGGGCTCGTGGCGATCAGGCTCTCCGGCGGACTTCCCCAGAGCTCCCATCCTCCCACCGCTACGAACTGGCCGTCACCTTGGGCGATCCCAACCACATTCTTGCCGTCGACGAAGCCAGTGGCTCGCGCCCAAAAGCTCCCGTCCATGCTGCGGTACACCGCGCTCTGGTTGCCCACCGCGAGGAACGCCGTTCCATCGAAGATCACGTCGTTCATGGCGTTCAGTCCATTCACGTTCGCGTGACGCGGCCAGACGAGGCGATCGGGGCTGGTGTAGATGTTCCCACCACGATCCGTGCCGGCGTACAACCCCTTGCCGAAGGCCACCGCCGTGAAGGCCGGAATGAAGGAGGCGTTCGGAACCTCCGCGATGAACTCCGTCCAAACCACGCCATCGTTGCTCTCGAGCAGAACACCTTGCTCCGCGGTGGCGATGAACTGGCCGTCCAGAAAGGCAATGTGATGGAGGGGCTTGGTGGTGGGTTCGGGACTCTGTCGCACCCATCGATCCAGCGGATTGGTGACCGGCGTCTGCCCGTGAAGCGTGGCGCAGGCTATGAGCGGAAGGGCGGTTGCGATCCCAAAAAAGCAGCGGTGCGCCGCTCGGAGGGGGGATTTCATGGGTGTCCCATTACCTGGATCTCCGCGCGTTGGCAAGCCAAAACCCCGCCCAAACGCTACGAAAACGCCACGTTCGCACGCAGGGTCTCGTTGAAAACCGGCGGTACAGCGCACTGACTGGGACCGAACTCGCGGCAGAGATCGCGACCGGGCCGCCAGCCACAGTAGGGCAGCGGGCAACGATCGACGCTCGGCCCGGACTCGGCCCCTGCCGTGGTCCGCCTCGGACTCGACCCGCTTCAGCGGATGGTGGGCGACAACGGTTCCTGGGTAGCCCCCCGTCATCCAATAAAGCCACCTCACGAAGAAGTGCATGGCGCCGGCCAATGGCAAAATCGCCCGCTGACTCGACGACCGCCCACACGACGTTCCGCTCGCGGTCTTCGCCGCGCATTCCCAGGATGCTCGGATCGCGCGAGCCCAGCCGTTGCCAAGGGGCTTCGGCGTCGATCGGCCGAGGCGGAACGTCGCGGTTGGACGAACCGGTGGGTGATTGCCAACACGCGCTCGAGCGTCGAGCCCTTTCTCACCTACTCGAGCCGGCGGGGCCTGCGCGAAGCGCTCTGGCGGAATTTCATCAGCCGCGGCGAGCACGCGGGGGCGCACGACGATCGACCACTCATCACCGAGATTCTGCAACTGCGCTCCGAGCGCGCGGTGCTGCTGGGGTACCCGACGCACGCCCACTGGCGGCTCGAGAACTCGATGGCGAAGACCCCGAACGCGCGCTCGAGTTGCTGGAGGCGATGTGGCAGCCCGCCGTCGCCCGCGTGCGCGAAGAGGTGGCCGACATGCAGCAGATGGCCCATGCTGAAGGCGCAGGCAGCCCGATCGCACCTTGGGATTACCGCTTCGACGCGGAGAAGGTCAGGAAGGCCAAGTACGACTTGGACGAGGCCGAGCTGAAACCGCACCTTCAGCTCGAGCAGCTCCGCGAGGCCATGTTCTGGGCGGCCACTCAGAACTACGGCTTCTCTTTCACGCCGGCGGTCGGGGTGCCGGTTGGTCATCCCGACGTGCGCGTCTGGGAGGTCAAGAACGCGGAGGGACGCCACGTCGCCTTCTTTTATTTCGATCCGTACGCCCGCGCCGGCAAACGCTCGGGCGCCTGGATGAACGCTTACCGGGCCCAGGAACGCTTCGAGCGCG
Source organism: Verrucomicrobiota bacterium (assembly GCA_016871715.1). Lineage (GTDB taxonomy): Bacteria > Verrucomicrobiota > Verrucomicrobiia > Limisphaerales > J093 > VHCO01. The sequence continues at coordinate 3,411 of VHCO01000311.1, read as the reverse complement.
AGGCGCTCGCCCAACTCGGGATGCCGCCGGAGATTGTCATGCGCCACCGCCTGCCCCAATTCGCCCACATCTTCGCCGGCGAAGGCTACTCGGCCGGCTACTACAGCTACCTGTGGGCGGACACCTTGACGGCGGATGCGGCCGGAGCCTTCCTCGAGGCTGGCGGGCTCTGATGACCAGGTCGTCGCCGCGAGATTCCGCCGCCATGTGCTCGCCGCCGGCAACACCGTAGACCCGGCGGTGGCCTGTCGGGAGTTTCGCGGACGCGATGCTGGAATTGCCGCCCTCATGCGCTACCGCGGGTTTCCCGTGGCGGCGGGCTCGCCGTAGGGCAGCTTCGGAGCGCCTGCGAGCAACCCGGCAACACAACTGCGAGGAACTTGCTTTCCCCTGTGGCGGAAGCGTGGCGGGTCGGGAGGGGCAGCGAACTGGGGCCGACTCGTAGCCCTGTTTGATCGCTTCGGAAGCGCCGTCAGAGGTCACCTGAGGCGGCTGAGAGGAGTGGAATAGCTAGGCCTTTTTTGATGCACGATTTCCAAGAAGAGCGCAAGATGCCCTGAGCTTTCGTCGTAGGTACTACGACAATACGGCCAGCGAGTCGCCACTATTCGGCTTGCAGGAGACGGCACGACGGCGTTGGCGCGAGACTCACCCCGTGGCGGGTGATGCGATGCCGCCCAGAGGGAAGAAGACCTGGAGTCTGAAGATTATGCCAACGGCCTCCGCCAATTCTGGCATCCGTGACAACAACTACTGCGGCAGTGTGGGCGACTTTCTCAAGCCGCACATCCGCGACGGCTCGCAGATGTCCGTCGTTTCAGCCTACTTCACGATCTACGTTTACGAAAAGCTCAAGGATTGGCTCGACCGCATTGGCCACATGGATTTCTTGTTCGGCGAGCCCTCCTTCGTGAAGTCGCTTGATCCGACCAAGACAGAGACCAAGGCTTCCATCATCGCCCCGGAGGGGCTCAAGCTGTCGAGCACTCTCCTGCAAAAGCGCGTGGCCAGGGAATGCGCGGACTGGATCCGCCAGAAGGTGGACATCAAGACCGTGTGCCAGACCGGCTTCCTTCACGGCAAGCTCTACCACATCGCCAACGATGGCGCCGAGGCCGTCGCCATCCTCGGGAGTTCCAACTTCACGCCCCGCGGGCTTGGTTTGCAGGACGCCGGCAGCAACATCGAACTGAACCTCATTGCCAGCGATCCCGCCGACCGCGACCAGCTCAAGGCCTGGTTCGACCGCCTTTGGGCCGACCCCACTCTAGTCAGGGATGTCAAAACCGACGTCCTCCAATACTTGGCGCAGGTATATCAGAACCACTCCCCGGAGTTCATCTACTACAAGACGCTGTTCCACATCTTCGAGAAATTTCTGATCGATGCCCGCAAGACCGACGCGGACTTGGGCGCCACCACCCTATTCGACACCGAGATTTGGAAGGCCCTCTTCGATTTCCAGAAAGACGGCGTCAAGGGCATGATCAATAAGATCCTCGCCCACAACGGCTGCATCCTGGCCGACAGCGTCGGCTTGGGCAAAACCTAAGAGGCCCTCGCTGTCATCAAGTTCCTTGAACTCCGCAACGAGCGGGTGCTCGTGCTCTGCCCCAAGAAGCTCCGCGACAACTGGACCGTCTATCGCCTGAACGACCAGCTAAACCCCTTCGGCGCGGACCGGTTCCGCTACGATGTCCTCTCCCACACCGACCTGAGCCGGGAGGCGGGCTACTCCGGCGACATCAATCTCGAAACCCTCAACTGGGGCAACTACGACTTCGTCGCCATTGATGAGTCGCACAATTTCCGCAACAACACGCCTGGCAGGCGCGACGAGCAGGGCAACCTCATTCGCCGCAGCCGCTACCAGCGGCTCATGGATGACATCATCCGCTCCGGCGTGCGCACCAAGGTCTTGCTGCTCTCCGCCACGCCCGTCAACAACACCCTGAACGACTTGGGCAACCAGATTGCCTTCGTCTCCGCCGGCAACGACGAAGCCTTCCGCGACCCGGTTGGCATTGCCAGCGTCAAGGAGACGCTCCGCCAGGCCCAGGCCCACTTTACCAACTGGGCCAAGCAACCCCCAGCCAAGCGTAAGACCTCCGATCTCCTGCTCCGACTCGGCTCCGACTTTTTCAAGCTCCTGGACGAACTCACCATCGCCCGCGCCCGGAAGCACGTGCAGAAATACTATGCGCACGAGATGGAGCGGCTGGGCGGCTTCCCCAAACGCCTCAAGCCGGTGTCGGTGTATCCGGAAATTGACTCCCAGCGCCGTTTTCTCTCTTACGACAAACTGAACGAGGAAATGGAGGGCTACAAACTCTCCCTCTTCAACCCGTCCAAGTACGTCAAAAACGAGTTCAAACCTATCTACCAGACCCCGACTCGCGACCCCTTCACCCAGGCCGACCGCGAGACCTTCCTCATCGGCATGATGAAAGTCGGGTTTCTCAAGCGTCTGGAAAGCTCAGTGCAGTCCTTTGAAGTCACCATGGACCGCACCATCGGCAAGCTGGACGCCCTTGAACAGAAGATCGTCCGGTTCCAGGCCACGAAGAAGGGCACGGACGACATTGCGGGTGAGGAGCTGGCGCTGGGCATTGACGACGACGAGGAATTGCACGACGCCCTGGAAGTCGGCACCAAGCTCAAATACAAACTGGAGCACCTGCACCTGGAAAAATGGCTGAAGGATCTCCGCAAGGACAAGGACCAGCTCACCATCCTTCACGCCTCAGCGGAGGCGGTCACGCCGGACCGGGATCAGAAGCTGGCAGAGCTAAAGGCACTGATTGCCGAGAAGGCCCGCCGCCCCACCAAGAACAAGCTGGGCGATCTGAATCGGAAAGTTCTCGTTTTCACGGCGTTCGCTGACACCGCCAACTATCTTTACGAACACCTCCACGAGTGGGCCCTCAAGGAACTTGGGATCCAGTCGGCCCTGGTTCTGGGTACGGGTGAGAACAAGACCCCCTTCCAGCCGCCGGGCTTCCAGCGGCATACGGACTACATCCACATCCTGACCAAAAATCCTCAGCGATCCCGGTTCAGCCCAATCCACCTACTACCAGGCGATCCTCCAAAACCTGTTCTTCGCCACCCTGAACCAGCGGATGGGCAAGGACAAGAATAGCCAGCCATTCCGCGCGTTCGCCCGCGACGAAGGTTTCCCCAAGAACCGTGCCACCTATGGCGTGGAAACCCTGTATCGGTACGAGGAACACTTTCCCCGGTACGGTTGGAAGCCAGCCTCGTCATCCTGCGCCCTTCCGACGCCCTTCCGGGTGGCGTTTGACGCAGGACCTGCGGTCCTTCCCGTTTCTGGCTCAGAGTCCAGGCGTCTGGAACCGCGGCTGTGCCCACAGGCCCTTGGCTCAGCGCGGTTTGTCATCCCCGCGCCTG
>VHCO01000310.1 GCA_016871715.1 Verrucomicrobiota bacterium | reverse complement strand
ATCTCGCCCCTACTACGACTCAAACCTGCTCGAATGGCAAGCACTTTCTCCAACCCCAACAACCCCAAAGCCCAAAGAATCTAAATGAGGTTACCGTGCTGGCTGGCTGGCCGGCTGGAAGTCGAGGTTGACGGCGCTCGGGCGGGCGGGTATGAGTTGCGCCGTTCACGCGCAGAGCCTACAACACATATGAGTCAACCTATTCACTTCGCGCTGTCTCAAAAGGACATCCCCACCCGGTGGTACAACCTCAACGCGGATTTTCCGGAACCCCTTCCCCCCCCGCTGCACCCTGGTACCAAGCAACCCGTAACGCCGGATTTACTCGCGCCGATCTTTCCCGAGAACCTGATCATGCAGGAGGTGTGCCCCGATCGCTGGGTCGAGATTCCGGCAGAGGTGCGGGACATCTACGCGCTGTGGCGCCCCACGCCGCTGTTGCGGGCGGTGCGGCTCGAGAAAGACCTTCAGACGCCGGCGCACATCTACTACAAGTACGAAGGGGTGAGCCCGGCGGGGAGCCACAAGCCCAACACGGCCGTTGCGCAGGCGTACTACAACAAGCTGGCGGGCACTCAGCGCCTCGCGACCGAGACCGGGGCCGGGCAATGGGGATCGTCGCTGGCCTTCGCCTGCCGCCTCTTTGGGTTGGAGTGCAATGTCTTCATGGTGAAGGTGAGCTTCGAACAGAAGCCCTACCGCAAGCTCATGATGCAGGCCTGGGGCGCGACGGTGCACCCGAGTCCGAGCGACCGGACCGAGTACGGCCGCAAGCTGCTGGCGGAGGACCCGGACTGTCCGGGGAGCCTGGGCATTGCCATCAGCGAGGCGATCGAAGACACGGTCAAGAGCCAGAACACCAAGTACTCGCTGGGGAGCGTGCTGAACCATGTCTGCCTGCACCAGACGGTTATCGGCCAAGAGACGATCGAGCAGATGAAGCTGGCCGGCGAAGAGCCGGACGTGATCGTTGGCTGCATCGGTGGGGGGAGCAATTTTGCGGGTCTGACCTTTCCGTGGCTGCACCACAAGATTAAGGAGCAGAAGAAGTACCGGGTGGTGGCGGTCGAGCCGTCCTCGTGCGCTTCGGTCACCCAGGGGGAGCTGCGCTACGACTTTGGCGACACGGCCGAGATGACGCCCTTGTTGATGATGTACACGCTCGGGCACAAGTTCATGCCGCCGCGGATTCATGCGGGCGGCCTGCGCTATCACGGGATGGCGCCGATGGTGAGCCATGCCAAGAAACTGGGCTTGGTCGACGCGGTGGCGTACCCGCAGAAGAAGGTCTTCGAGGCGGCGGTTCGGTTTGCGCGGACGGAGGGCATTTTGCCGGCGCCGGAACCCTCGCATGCGGTGGCGGCGGTGATCGACGAAGCGATCAAGTGCCGCGAGGAAGGCCGCGGGCGGGTGATTTTGTTCAATCTGTGCGGTCATGGCTTGCTGGATCTGGCCGCCTACGACTCCTACTTGTCCGGCACGATGCAGGACTAGTTAGCCAACCCAGCCATCCCAAAACACCCCACGGTATCCCATGAAACGAACCCAACACACCCTTGTCGGTTTGCTGGCCACCGCCCTCGGCGCGTGGATCGGCGCGTGCCCGGGCGCGGCACTGGCGCAAGACAATAACCACTACCCCAACGGCGTCGAGGGGATCAAAGGCGGCACGCTGCCGCCGCCCGGTTTCTACATCCGGGACTACAACTTGTTCTACTTTGCGAACCGGCTCAACGACGCCAACGGCGACAAGGTGCCGATCGACTTCGACGCCTTCGTGTATGCCCAGGCTTTTCGTCCGGTCTGGATCACGCCCAAGAAGCTGTTGGGCGGCTATTATGGCATGGACCTGCTGGTGCCGCTGATCTACACCGATGTCGAGGCCAAGGGGTTGTTCCAGGATAGCGAGTTCGGTCTGGGCGACTTGTTTGTCGAGCCGATCACGCTGTCGTGGCACGGCACGCACTACGACGCGGGCATCGGCTACGGGTTCTGGGCGCCGACGGGCGAGAGCACGGCCGGTCCCAGCGCCAGCGCGGGGAAAGGGTTTTGGTCGCATATGTTCACGGCCGGAGCCACGCTGTACCCTACGGAAGACAAGAAATGGTCCTTGTCGCTGCTGAACCGTTACGAGATCCACATGGAGAACGGGGACACCAAGATCACGCCGGGCGACACGCTGACGATGGAGTGGGGCATTGGGCGGGCGCTGAAGCCGACGATCGAGGTGGGCGTGGCGGGGTATTACGTCCGTCAGATTACGGATGACAGCGGCCCCGCCGGCGGCGCCAAGACGAACGAACAAGTCCTGGGCGTGGGACCTGAGATCAGTGTGGCCTGTCCGAAGTGCGCGATGTTTGTGTCGCTGCGTTATGTGCGGGAGTTTCTGGCCGAAAACCGGCCGGAGGGCAACACGATCACGTTGACCCTGACCAAGAAGTTCTAGCCTGGCTTGGACCGGGCGTCCGATTCGGGCGAGGCAGCGGTGTTCGCTGCCTCGCCTTTTCGTTTTTGGACGGCCTGGCGGAGCAGGTACTCGACCTGCCCGTTGACACTGCGCAGTTCGTCCGCGGCCCAGGCCTCGAGTTCCTTCCAGAGCTCGGCGTTAATGCGGAGCAAGAATGCCTTGCGCTGCTCCATGACGGATCCGGCGGGGGCGGCCTAACTGTAGAGGGTGCCGGTGTTGACGACCGGATGGACCTCGGACTCGCCGCAGAGGACGACCATAAGGTTGCTCACCATGGCCGCTTTTCGCTCGTCGTCGAACTCGAGGACCTTTTTCTCCGCGAGGTCTGCGAGGGCCATCTCGACCATACTGACGGCGCCATGCACGATTTTGCGGCGGGCGGCGATCACCGCCTCCGCCTGTTGCCGGCGCAGCATCGATTGCGCGATCTCCGGCGCGTAAGCGAGGTGCGTGAGCCGAGCTTCCTCGACGACCACACCGGCCTTGCCGCAGCGCTCCTGCAACTCGACGGTGAGCGCGCGCGAGACCTCCTCGACCCCGCTGCGCAGGGTGGTCTCGTCATCCTCGCCGTGGTCGTAGGCGTAGAGACTCGCCAGGTGCCGCACCGCGGATTCATACTGCACGCTGACGTAGGCTTCGTAGTCGTCCACGTCGAACATGGCCTGGGCGGTATCCTGCACGCGCCAGACCAACACGGCCGCGATCTCGACCGGGTTGCCGCGCTTGTCGTTGACCTTGAGCCGGTCGCCATTCAGGTTGCGCGCGCGCAACGAGATTTTCATGCGCGGGTTTTTCTTGGGCGGTGCTGGCGGCGGTTGTTCTCCGGACTTGGCCAGGGCCACCCGCCCGTGGCCGCCCGCGGCGGGTCCGTTCGAGTAGAAGGGGTTGCCCCAATGAAAGCCGCTGGTGCGCACGGTCCCGCGGTAGTCGCCGAACAGGACCAGGACGCGGGCTTCGTTGGGCTGGAGGGTGAAGAAGCCGAAGATCATGATGCTGCCGCCCAAGATCATCAGGAGGGCGACGACAAACCAGAGCCAGTAGGGGTGGTTCTGTTGTCGGATCCCCGCCGCGAGGGACCAGGCGAGCAAGGCCGGTCCACCGAGGAGGAAGAGCAACTGGAGAGGCAACATCAACCAACCGCTGAGGACGGTAATCTGACGTTCTTGATTGGCATTTTGCTTGGGCGCATTCATGGATGTCCTTTCTGCGAAGCACGTCGCCGTGCGTTATCGTGGCGATATCATAATGCAATCTTGCGGTAATGCAAGCTGTTTTTTTGCGGCTGAGGCTGCGGTTGTCGGCGGCGGCTTCGGCGTCGAGGGGTCTGCGGAAGCGCGGGGCTGGGGCGAGGTGCCTTGCTGGGGGCGATACCGGGTGTGCCCCGGGGTGCGCTTTGTGGGGCGCGGGTGGTCAGAGCTGCTGAGCGGACGTGACCGTTCACGCTCCAGCGCACCCAGGATTTTCCCCACTCAGGATTCGGGGCGCTGGGGTGCACGGGTCGAGGTGTCGGATTGAGATTGCGCAGGGCGGGGCCGCCGATAGACTGCGGCACACAAACCCAACCAGGCACGACTATGTATTTTGGCGTCGACTATCATCCGGAACACTGGGTCCACCCGTATGCGGGCTCGACGGAGCACCCTGAAGCGCGTTGGGAACGGGACGCGCAGCTCATGGTGGCTGCCGGAGTGAACGTGGTGCGGATGGGCGAATTTGTCTGGGGCCTCTACGAACCGGAGGAGGGGCGATACGACTTCGGGTGGATGTGGCGGTGCATGGACATCATGAAGTTGGCTGGGATCAAGGTGGTGTTGGGGACGCCGACGGCGGCGCCGCCGTTGTGGCTGAGTCGGAAGCATCCGCAGGTTTTGCCGCTGGACGAGCAGGGTTTGGCGCTGCACGAAGGGACGCGCCACGCTTACTGTATGAACAGCGACGTGTACTGGGAATACTCGCGCAAGATCGTGACGGAGTTGGCTGGGGCCCTGGGCAAACATCCTCAGTTGATCGCGTGGCAGATCGACAACGGCATTGGCGGGCACAAGACGGAGTTTTCGTTCAACGAAGAATCGCGTCACGATTGGCACGCCTGGTTACGGGCCAAGTACGAGACGGTGGCGAACGCGAACGATCTGCTGGGGCTGCGGTTCTGGGGACAGGTGGTCACGGACTGGGACGAGATCCCGATGCCCATGGTGGCTCCCACGGTGCACAATCCGGCGCTGGTGCTGGACTGGATGCGGTTTTCGAGCGACACGTGTATTGCGTATGTCAAGATGCAGGCCGACTTGCTGCGCGAGTTGACGCCGCAGGTCCCCGCCACGACGAATCTGCGTTGTCTTTCCCGCCACTATGACCACTTCGACATGGCCGAGGTTTTGGATTTCGTTTCGTTGGACACCTACGCCACCTTGCAGCGGCGGCCCTCGGAGAACGCGGTCGAGTTCGACATCATGCGTTCGTTGCGGAAGATCGAGATCAAGGCCCCCGGCGGGGAGGAGGGTTTTTGGGTGATCGAACAGAAGGCGGGGAACGTGAATTGGCAGGAGGTCAACTCCCTGCTGCGGCCGGGGGTGGTCCGGCTGTTCACGTATCAGTTGCTGTCCCGAGGGGCGACGGGCGTGCTGTATTTTTTCTGGCGTTCGCCGCGGATTGGGCCGGAGAAGTTCTATGGCGGGGTTTTGACGCACGACGGGCGGGGGGACAACCGGGTTTACCGGGAGATCAGTCAGTTGGGCGAAGAGATCAAGCTGTTGGCGCCGGTCTTGCGGGGCACGAAGGTGGTGGCGGAGACGTGCATTTTGTACAGCCACCCGAATGCGTGGAAGCTGCGCCAACCCCAGCAGCACACCCGGCATTTCCGGTTGTGGGAACACGTCATGCTTTTCTACAACGCCCTACACGATCGGAACATCCCGGTCGATTTCGCGCGCCCGACCGAGGACCTATCGAAGTACAAGATTGTGTTTGCGCCCTCGTTGCACCTGTTGGCGGGCGGGGAAGCGGACTTGCTAAAGCTCTATGTGCAGAACGGGGGCACGTTGATCGCCACGTTCAACACCGGGCTGGTGGACGAGCACGACATGGCGCCGGACAACGGTTTTCCGCATGACCTCATCGATCTGTTCGGGCTCGAGGTGCAGGAGTTCGACCCGATTCCGCCCGGCGAAGAGAATCATTTGGTTTTCAAGGCGGCCTTTCCCGCCAACCATCTGCACGGGGCACGGCTCTGGTGCGACGTGATCGAGCCCAAGGAATGCCAGGTCCTGGCCACCTTCTCGAAGGATTTCTACGCCGGCCGACCGGCGATGACGATCAACAACTTCGGGCTGGGCCGGGCGATCTACCTGGGGTTCATGGGGCAGCCGGCCTTCTACCAGGACCTGGTCGCGTGGCTGCGCCAGATGTGCAACCTTTTCCCGCTGCTCAAGGTGCCCGACAATGTCGAGGTCAGCATGCGCCAGAAAGAGGACACCCGCCTCTATTTCCTCCTCAACCACCAGGGCACGCCGGTGCGCATCACCTTCTACAAGCCGATGCACGATTACCTCACCGGCAACACGTTCACCGGCAACTACGACCTGCCGCCCCACGGCGTCCTCGTCCTGGACGAACACATGGCCAAAGGTGCTCCCCCCACCTAACCCAAACCACGCCGCCCCGGCCGAGTCGCCCCCAGGGCGCCCCCGAGACCCCGCCGCGGACGGCGCGGGGCGCCGGGGGCCGAGTCGCCACACCGATGCGCGCATGAAGAAAGGCGGCTCGAGCCAGCGCGCGCGCCGCGTTCGACGTCCGACCGCCTCACCCCGGCCGACCGGTTCGACCGTGCAGGCCAAGGTCGCGAAGGGCCGACCGGAGCAGGCGCGCCGTGCGATCCTGGCCCAATGGCGAGGCGTGGACCTGGAACCGCTCGAGCGGGCGCAGACGGATGCGGCGCGCCCCTTGAAGACGGTTTTGCCGAAGGTCCTGGCCGAGTTGGGCCTCGAACAACGCCAGACGGAGGCCGAGGTGTTTAAGGCGTGGACGCATTTGGTCGATCCGCAAGTAACGGCGCACGCGCGGCCGACGGGTTTACGCCGCGGGACCCTTTTCGTGGCGGTGGATAGCAGTGTGTGGTTAGCCGAGATCGTGGGCTACCGCCGCCGAGAGATCCTCGAGCGGCTCCAGCACAGCTTTGGCCGGGAGTTGATCCAGCGGATCTCGTGGCGTGCGAGTTGACACCGGGTGGCCGTGCTGGTCCTGGCGGGAGGCCGTAGGCCAGCGCCGACGTGCCACGCTCGGTCGGGGACCGTCCGCGGGGGTTGAGGGTGCGCCCGTCGCGAGTCTGGCGGGTGCGGGCTTGGTGCGGGCGGTAGCGGTGACGGGTTGTAACCCGGCCGCAGAACGGGCCGTCTGCTCGATGGAAGGGCTGGGTTCGGCCGCAGAGGCGATGGTGCGTGTGTGTCTTGAATGACCGGATGTGTGGCCCTGACAAGCAATGAAGATGCTGTTGACTTTAGCGTTCGCGGTGGGGGCAATCTCGGTTGGGCTGACCCAACCGGCACCTGAACCGACCGCGGCCGCCCCGGTGAACCCCTTCGAGGGTCCGGAGCTTTCAAGCCCGCCCGGTGCGCTGGACCGGTTGATCTTAGATGCCCTGCAGCGGGCAGGGTCGGCGCCGCCGGCTCGGTGTTCGGATGCGGTGTTCGTGCGGCGGGTTTACTTGGACGCGATCGGGACCTTGCCCACGGCGGACGAGGCGCGGCAGTTCATCCGGAACTCGAGCACGGGCAAGCGCAGGGCGTTGATCGACCGGCTGCTCGAGCGGGAGGAGTTTGCGGTGTACTGGGCCATGAAGTGGGGGGACCTGCTGCGCATCAAGGCCGAGTTCCCGGTCAATCTCTGGCCTAACGCCGCGCAGGCGTATCATCGTTGGGTATTGGCCTCCTTGGCGGCCAACAAGGCCTACCACACATTCGTCCGCGAGTTGCTCACCTCGAGCGGGAGCAACTTCCGGGTTGGCCCGGTGAACTTCTATCGGGCGCTACAAAACCGGACGCCTGAAGGGATCGCGACGGCGGTGGCGTTGACGTTCATGGGCGCGCGGGCGGAGTCATGGCCCAGCAATCGGCTGGCGGACCTGACGGTCTTTTTCTCGCAGATCGGCTACAAACCCACCAGCGAATGGAAGGAAGAGCATGTGTTTTGGGATCCGCTGGGCACCAGCACTGCGCCCGGCAACAGCGCTCCGGGCCGAGCTGCGGTCGCTCCGGCGAGCCAAGCGACCAACCGCACCGCCCAGGCCTCGATTCCCGCCCGCACGATGGGCGCGCCCTCGCGAGGGCGTTTGCCGGACGGGACGGAGGTCGAGTTGCCGCCGGACCGCGATCCGCGCGAGATCTTCGCCGATTGGCTCATCACGCCGCAGAACCCCTGGTTCACGCGCAATATCGCGAACCGGGTGTGGGCTTGGCTGCTGGGCCGCGGGATCATCCATGAGCCGGACGATCTCCGGCCCGATAACCCGCCCGCGCACCCGGAGTTGTTGGCCTTTCTGGAAGGGGAGTTGGTGACCGGCGGCTACGATCTCAAGCGCCTGTACCGGCTGATCCTAAACTCGGCCGCTTACCAGTCTTCCACGCTGCCAAGGGCAGACGCTCAGGCGGGGGAGGCTTCGTATGCCAGTTACGCGTTACGCCGTCTGGATGCGGAGGTGCTGATCGATGCCCTCAACCAGGTCACCGGCGCGTCCGATCTCTACACCAGCCCGATTCCCGAGCCCTTCACTTACATCCCCGAGCAGCAACCGGCCGTCGCCCTTGCGGACGGGAGCATCACGAGTCCGTTCCTGGCCTTATTCG
>VHCO01000309.1 GCA_016871715.1 Verrucomicrobiota bacterium | reverse complement strand
AACCGACGTGACCATTCAGGCCAACCGCGAATCCACGAGAATCGGACTGCCGCCGCAAGGGAAGAATCTATGCCGGTGCCGCCGAGTTAGCGTCCATTGGGGTTCATTAGCGTTTTGGCTGAACCGTTACGGGGAGGAAACCTGCGGAGTGGGCGATCCTGGCCGCATCAGCATCGAGCGAGGGCCACTGGCGACGTCAACTCAAATACGGTTGATACTCTGGTACGGCCTCCTTGAGCAGGCACTTGAGTTGGTCCGGCTCAGCTTGGTTGAGTTCGGTCGAGAGCCGCGCCAGCGTGCTCCGGACCCGATCGAGCGGTTCGGGTTGGCAGACAAACCGCAGGATCTTGGGGTGATTCGTTGGGGCCACGTTTTCGGCTTTGTGACTGAGCTCCTCGAACAGTTTCTCACCCGGGCGCAGTCCGACGAACTCGATCTCGATGTCCACCTCGGGTTGCAGGCCGCTGAGCTCGATCAATTGGCGGGCGAGCTCGACGATCTTGACGGGCTTACCCATGTCGAGGACGAAGATCTCGCCGCCGGCGCCCTGGGCGGCGCTTTGCAGCACGAGGCCAACGGCCTCGGGAATGGTCATGAAAAAGCGCATCACCTCCGGGTGGGTGACCTTGACCGGGCCACCGGCGGCAATTTGGCGGTTAAAGATGGGAATCACACTGCCGGAGGACCCGAGCACATTGCCAAACCGGACGGCCATGAACTTGGTCTTGGTCGAGTTGCTGGCGTGGAGGGCTTGCAGGTAGATTTCCGCCAGGCGCTTGGTTGCACCCATGACATTGGTCGGGTTGATGGCTTTATCGGTCGAGATTTGTACGAACCGGTCGATGCCGAACTCGAGTGCTAGCTCGGCGAGTTGGACCGTGCCGAGGGTGTTGTTCTTGATGGCCTCACCCGGCTGACTTTCCATCATGGGGACATGTTTGTGGGCGGCGGCGTGGAAGATGACCTCGGGGCGGTACCGGGCGAAGATCTGGCGCAGGCGCTGGCGGTCCAGGACATCGCCGATCAAGGGCAGAATCACGCCGCCCGCCCCCAACTCGATCAACTCCTGCTCGATGAGGAACATGGCCACCTCGGATTGCTCGAGCAGCAGCAGGCGTTGTGGGCAGAACGTAGCGATCTGGCGGCTCAGCTCGGCTCCGATACTCCCGCCCGCGCCGGTGACCAGCACCACCCGATTCTTGAGGATGTCCCGGATGCTGTCGGTCTCGAGCGAGACCGGCTCGCGCCCCAACAGGTCCTGGATCTCGACCGAGCGCAAGCGGCTGACCTTGACTTTGCCGGTCGCCAGTTGATCCATCGACGGCACCGTCTCGAACTTGAGATGCGCCGCCTGGAGGAGCTTGACGATTTCGCCGATGCGCTTGGCCGGGGCGGTGGGCATGGCGATGATGGCCTCTTCGAGTTGCAGGTTCAGGTCCGGACGCCGCAGCAACTCAGGGGCGCCAACGACCGGGACGCCATGAACCCGCGAGCGCCACTTGTTGCGGTCGTCGTCGAAGAACACGACCGGCTCGAGGCTCAATCCGCGGCGGGATTGGAGTTCGCGCGCCAGACTTGCCCCAACATCGCCCGCCCCGATGATGGCCACCCGCCGCACCCGGCGCCGGGGGCGGCCATCATCCGACAAAAACCGCTCGCGGATCACGCGCAGTCCCAACCGGACGCCTGCCACCCCGACCGTCGACAGCACAAAATCGATGAGTACCACGCCCCGCGGCGGGGCCAGGAACGGATAGGGCAGAAAGCGCAGCGAATAAAGAAGCAGACAGGCGGTGCCCGTGGCGTAGATGACCCGGCGGAAATCGGGGATACTGAAGTAGCTCAACAGGCCCGAGAACTGGCCAAACAGGAGCAGGACCAAGAGCTTGAGCGGGATCTCCCAAAACCAGTTGATCGCCAGTTGATCCGACTGGGGCGGCGGGACCACAAAATCGAATCGCAGCTCGTACGAAAGCCAGCGGCAAACGTACAGCACCGCCGAGTAGAGCACGACCAGCGTGACGCCGCGGTACGAGCCCGAGTTTAGCAGCTTTTCCCAGCCCATACGTCGTCCGCCTGACGAACAGCCGGCACGGTCTGTCGATGGTCAAGATTGCCCCTGAACTCGGGCATGGTCGCCTCGCCTCGAGCGCTGATGCCGCGCCTTGACAACACGGCCCCAAGCGTAAGCCAAAGGATCTTGAGGTCCAGTCCGAACGTCTGGTGGTCCACATACCAGACATCCATTCTGAATTTCTCTTCCCAGGCCATGGCGTTCCGGCCATTGACCTGGGTCCAACCCGTGATCCCGGGTCGAACCTCGTGTCGGCGCGCCTGCTCGGGCGAGTAGCGTGGGAGGTACTCCACCAGGAGCGGCCGGGGCCCGACCAGGCTCATCTCGCCTTTGAGCACGTTGACGATCTCCGGCAACTCATCCAGTGAGGTCGAGCGCAGCCAGTGCCCGAACGGCGTTAGCCGTTGCGCGTCGGGCAAGAGGCGCCCCTCGGCGTCGCGCGCGTCGGTCATGGTCCGGAACTTAATCAGCTCGAACAAGCGCCCCTGTCGGCCCGGTCGAGTCTGGCGAAATAAGACGGGCCGGCCCAAGCGCCAGCGCACCAGGACACCGACCGCCACCAGACCCAGCATCCAGAGCGGCGCGGTGACCAACAGTAGGGCTAGATCAAGCAGCCGTTTCACAAAACGAAACACTGAAACGCTGAAATGCTGAAATGCTGAAGACCTGTCTCCCTGATAACTGAGAACCGATAACTGATAACTGCCCGCGCATGGCATTGCTGGAGGGGCGAGTTCCACGAGCCCTCACGCCGCATCCGCGGTACCCCCTGGAGGGGCGAGTTCCACGAGCCCTCACGCCGCATCCGCGGTACCCCCTGGAGGGGCGAGTTCCACGAGCCCTCGACCTCATTAATCTGACCCAACGTCGGGGCGTCGCGGAGCTCCGCCCTCCAAGCTCCGGGCTGCTGACTGGAAAACCGGCGGGCGAGCTTGGTGTTCGCGGTTGTTTCGCCGATTAAGACCTGCGGCTACAATGGGGGACGCTGCTCGTTGTCCTTGGACCCGTTGTCCTGAGAGGCTGCCGGAACGGCCGAGTCAGCCTGCTCTACTGCCAACGTCGAGTGTCCTGCGGGTTGCGCTGCGGCTCGAGGGGGCACCGCACCACTGGCGGCGGCGACGGCTTCGAGCTTGTTCATCAGCCAGGAGAGAATGATGACGCCGACGGCGGTAAAGGCGAGGATGGACCAACCGGCGGCGTCGTGGACATGGCTGATCGACTCGATCCCTTGAGAGTTGGCGCGCAGCGACAAGTAGAGCGAGCGCACCACGTTGCCGAACACCGCCAAACCGATCCCGCTGAGAAAGAGCAGCACCTGGAAGCTGCGCCGCTTCAGCGACAAATACCCGATGAAGAGCGTGGCCATGATCGTCGACTGCAAGCTGCGAATCCCGCTGCAGGCCTCGTCGATGCCGACCGTCCCCACGGGCAAATGGATCAGACTGCCCACCTGGACCGCGGGTATCCCGAGGAGGTTGAGCACCTCGACATTGAGGTACGCCACCTTACCCTGCAGCCAACCCACCACCGCGCCGTAGATGACCGACGGGATCGGCAGCGCGATGAGGATGAAACAGAAGCCGAAGACGAATTGGCCCGAGCGGGACCAGCCAAACACATAGCTCAAGTTCGCGAGCACCACGCACACCATGCCCACGCCCAACCCGCTCATGCTGGCCGCCGTGAGCCCGTATGCCGCCTGGTACAGTTGCGTGACAAAGAGCACCAGGATGCCCACCGTGCCGAGCGCCACGCCGGCGACGGACCACCGGAACTGCGCCGGCCCACGCTTCTCCCAGGCCTCCCAGATCAGGTAGGCGCAGAGCATCAGCACCACCCAGCCAAATTGCAGTTCCGGGTTGCTGGACCAGAATCGTTGGGCCCGCGACACCAGCCAGGCCATCGTCAGCCAAGCCGGGCTCAGTGCCACCGCCAGGTTGATCGTCGAGATGGGGGTGGTGACATCGCGAGGTAATGACTTCTGCGCTTGCATTTCCATTGTGATTAGCCGAAAAGAGATCGAAGAATCGAGAAAGGACGAAAAGAGAATTCCGGTTGATGATTCCTTGTGCGTTTCAGTGAGCGGCTGTAGTCGCAGGCTTTAGCCTGCGCCGGTGGTCGAGCGCGGTGTTCGCGGTCGTTTCGCAGGTTAACGGGCTCGCTCAACTGGCTGGGTCGCCGCCGGGCGCGGCTTGCTTGGGCGGTTTAGGCGCCGCGCGCCATTCGGCCGCTTCGCGTTCGTAATCGGTGGGCACCAGCCACAGCGGCAGGAACTCCTGCAGCAGTTTGTCCGCCGACCCGAAGTCGCCGCTGACAACCGGGGTCGAGATCCGGAGGAACTGTTGAGGACCAGCCAGGGCCGTCCGGTTCACAAACGAATCCCAGGCCCAACCCCAGAGGCGCGTCTCGCGCAGACGCAGCCAAGTGCTGGCTTCGTCGCTTTGGGTCGCCTGCGTCTTCTTCAAGTTGGCGGCTAGGTATTGATCCAGCCGGTAGGGCAACGGTTCGCCGCCGACAAGTGCGCCGAAGTAGACCAGGTGCCGCTGCGGCCCGGCGATGAAGACGCGGCGTTCCAGGCGCATGGATACACCGTGCACAGTGCACTCGACGGTCTGCGGTTCCGCCGGCTCGATCTGCCACCCGGCAATGGTCCAGCAACGGTCTGGGGTATGGGAGAAGAGACCGATCTCGTTCTCCTTCTCCTCATAGCGCTTGGCGGAGAAGACCTGTACCGAGCGCCGCCTGTCCGGCGTGCTGAACTGGCCGTTGACCATCCGGTCACCCACCAGGATCGCCTCGGCCGCCTCGGCGATGCCGAAGTCTTCGTACTGCCAGCCCTCGACCTGGGTCTGTTCGGCCAGCCATTTAAATTGGCCTTTGGCCGCGCTGGCTGTGTACCAGAAGGTCGGGAAGGACCACAAGGTGCCGATCAGCAACGCCAACGCCGCCACCATAATGAGAGTGGGGCGAGGAAGGGTGAGTTGAGTTGTTGTCTTCATAGACGCACGGAAGAGCTCAAGGGAGTGCAAGGAGCGCCGGAGCCATCCAGCGTGAAGTAGCCGCAAGGAGCTTTTCGAGATGACCCGGGCCAAGATACTGCTGAACAGCGTATCCCGTCTCCCGGACGACATCGCAAAGCTGAAAAACTCGATCGTTCATCCTCTCCTCGCCTGGGTTAGTCTTTACTGTTTGCTCTCTTACGCCTCTTTGCGTTCTTTGCGGCTATTCACGGCGCCGCAGCTTCTTGAACCGGGCGGAGTGGCTCGGGCTATCCCGCACGACGACTTTGGCCGGGACCTTAAACGGGGCCAAATGTTGGCGGCAATACTCGCGGACGCATTTCCGGGCGGTCACGGGATCTTCCGTGGACCGCAACGTCACCTCCGCGACCACCATCTGGCCCGTGATCGGGTTGGCGGCGGCGTACACGGTCGCATCGGCCACGTTCGGAGCTTGCAGGACCACGCTTTCGACCTCGGCGGGGTACACCTTCTCGCCTCCCACGTTGATCAGCTCGGAACGCCGGCCCAGGATGCGATAGTAGTCGCCTTGCACATGGACCTCATCGCCGGTGTTCAGCCAGCCTGCGGCGTCAAACGGGCTCGGCGCGTTGAGGTAACCGAGCATGGCCGATTGCGAACGAATCCACAACAGACCGTCCACCACCTTCGTCTCGACCCCTTCGCCGCCGAGTTTGACCAGCAAGGAGTCTGAGCTAGCGGACTTGGATCGCAGGATGCCCAGCTCCGACAACCCGTAGGTCTGTGACAACTCGACTTGGGGGAGGACCTCGCGCAAGCGGCGCAAGGTGGATTCGGGCATCGGCTCGGTGCCGTAGGTCACGCGACGCAGCGACGACAGATCATGCCGCGCGTGCGCCTCCGAGAGCAGCAGCAGGTTGAGAAACGTGGGTGAGGTCGGCAACAACTCGACCCGGTGCCGGTCGATCACGGCGCAGACCGCGTCCGGATCGCGTTGTTGAACGGTAACTAGCGTGCCGGTGTTGGCCAGGGTATGCAGGAGGGTGTTGAACCCGCCGATATGATCGAACAGCAGGAAACTGAGTGTCCGGAAGGTCGGCCGCCGGACCTGATACTTGACGAGCAACCGGGCCAGGTCGTGGACGATAGCTTTGCTGGCGCCGGTCGAGCCCGAGGAGAACAACACCAACCCGGGGTGACCGGCCTCCCGCAACCCTACGAGCAGCGGATGCGTCACCTCGACGTCTCGGCGCGTGACCTCGGAGTCTGCCTCGGCACGGCAGCGAACCGCCACTTGGACTTGGGCGACTTGCAGTTCCCGGGCGTAGCTGCGTGCGGCACCCGCCGCGAGCGGGACGAACACGGTGTCGGCTTCGAGGAGGGCCAGGACCAGGGCGCAAGCCTCGGGAGAGAAGTCCGACTCGAGCGCCACCACGGTTCCGGGCGCGATGCCTAGACGGTTCAGCTCAGCCCGCCAATGGTCGAGGCGGTCGAGGAGCCAGGCATACCTGTACTCGCGGCCCGCCCAGATCAGCGCCGGCTGCGTCAGCGCCGTCCGGAATCGCTCAAGGAGCCAGTCGAGGTGCATACTGATGAGAGGCCGGGATAGACGACATATTGCAGATAGGGCGCGCAGTCCTCTGCGCGCCGTAAACCACTGTGGACACAGCAAGCCGTGGCGCGCAGAGGACTGCGCGCCCTACCGCGGAGTTGTAGTCCATCTCAGTGACTCATCAGTAACAACCAATCGACATCCACCGCGAAGCCGGGCAGCAGCCTAGATTGTGCCGTTTCGCCCGCCCCCCACCGACCGGCCAGGCGATACTGCTTGTCCGCGCCCAGGGCGAGCACTTCGACCGTATGCGCTTCGGGATCGACGATCCAGTACTCCTTGACGGCGTACTGCTCGTAGAGGTCTTTCTTGTCGATTCGGTCGCGCTGCCGGCCGCCCGGCGAGATCACTTCCGCCACCAGGTCCGCCGGGCCGCGCATGGCATTGCGGAGGATCCCCAGGTTCGCCTTCGCCACAAACGCCACCTCCGGCTGCACCGCCCGGTGGGGCGAGAGCACCATGTCGATTGGAGAAGCCAAGGCTTCGCCCAAGTCGCGCTCCGACACCCAGTCATCGAGTTTGCGCCACAAACGCAACGCGATCTTCTGGTGCGGAAAAAACGGGGCGGGGGCCATGACTAACTCACCATCCCACAACTCGCACGGCCGATTCGTCTCCGGCAGCGTGGCCACCAGCTCGTCATAAGTGCGCAGCGCCCGCGGTGGGGCTTCTGCGGCTTCGCTGGCCAAACTCGCCGTGCTCATCGAGGGCCACCTTAGCGTGAGGTAGCGAGTGGCGCAACCCTCGCCGAGTGTCAACCCTCAAATCCACCGCGAGAACCCACCGCTGTCACCGCCACTTTCACCCTGCGCCGCCGAGATAAATCACCTGCCCGGTAACGGCATCGCTCTCCGGTCGGAGGAGGAAGTCGACGACGTTCGCCACATCGGTCAAGGTGCCGAAACGCTTGATCGTCAGGCGGTCGACCAGGGCGTCGAGCTTGGCACGCGGCACCCCCCGGATCAGGTCCGTCTCGATCGGCGAAGGACCGATCGCATTGACCGTAATACCATACTCGCCCACCTCGCGGGCGAACACGCGCGTGAAGGACTCCACGGCGCTCTTAGCCGCCGCGTAAACGCTCTCGCCCTCCAACCGCAGCGGGACGGCCACGGTCGTGAGGTTGACGATTCGGCCCACGCGCCGTTTCATCATCAGCTTCGCTCCCTCCCGGCAGACGAGGAAAGTCCCCAAGAAATTGGTCTGCAGCACCGCGTGGGCGGTGGCCGCTGGGGTGAGCAAGGCGGCGTTCATGGCGCCCACCCCGGCATTGTTGATCACGGCGTCCAAGCGACCGTAACGCTTGCCGATCGCGCGCACCAGTTGGGTCACCTGGGCTTCGTCGCCCACGTCCACGGCGTGAAAATCGAACCGCTCATGCCTCAGGTCGGCCGCCGTCCGACTGCAGCCGACGACTTGCCAACCCCGCTCGAGGTAGTGCTCGGCAAGGAATCGGCCGATCCCTTTCCGCACGCCCGTGATCAAAACCACGCGCCTCTCGGCTTCAGTCGACATCGGGTGGTTGGTGTGACAGGGAAACTACGCGACCGCTGGAGATCGCGACGCCTCACACATGCATTGCCGATCGGAGCGCGGGCATCTTGCCCGCGGGGCAGCGGGCCAGACGCCCGCTCTCCGTCTGCCGCCGACGACTTAGACATGTATTGCGGATCGGAGCGCGGGCATCTTGCCCG
>VHCO01000308.1 GCA_016871715.1 Verrucomicrobiota bacterium | reverse complement strand
CTTGGGCAGCGGCAGGAATGTGCCGTCGGGCAGGAACACTCCTTCGCTGACCAGTGCGTGGATGTGTGGATGGGCATGGATGAGTTGACCGAACGTCTGACCCGGTCGAGCCTGACCTTGCCGAAGCCGCGGAATTCCTCGAGCTGTGCGCGCGGCTGGGGGTGAAGCTCGTCAACCTCAGCGCCGGCTCGCCTTACTACAACCCGCATATCCAGCGGCCGGCCGCATACCCGCCCAGCGACGGTTACGCGCCGCCGGAAGACCCGCTGGTGGGCGTGGCTCGCCAGATCGATGCCGTGCGCCGGCTCAAAGCCCGCGCTCCCGCTGGCCTCTTGGTCGTCGGGTCCGCCTACAGTTACCTGCAAGAGTATCTGCCCCAGGTGGCGCAGGCGGTCGTGCGTTCGGGCTGGACGGACCTGGTGGGCATCGGCCGCATGGTGCTCAGCTACCCGGCCATCGTGTCCGACAGCCTGCAATCCGGCATCCTCAACCCCCGGTTGCTCTGCCGCACCTTCAGCGACTGCACCACCGCGCCGCGCAACGGGATCATCAGCGGTTGCTACCCCCTCGACGACTATTACGCGGCGAAACCGGAAGCTGCCCAACTCAAGCGCCTCAAGCGTGGCGCCGCGTTGTAGCCCTCGCATCCGCGTAAGTCGGAGAGCGCGGCCTCGACCGGCCGCCAGCCTGAGGTTCCGCCCGCAGCGACCGATCCTCAAAAGAGCGAGGGCGCCTGCTCGACGAACCGCTTGGCTTCCTCAACCTCGTAGGTCGCCTGGCACTGCGGACACCAGAGGTAGTATTCGTAGTAGTACTCGCGATTGCGCTGGCTGCGCGGCTGCTGCTTGATGACCGGCGCGCCGCATTTCCAGCAGGGTTGGCCCTCCTGTGTCAACCTGGGACGCCGGCCCTCGGATTCGGGTTTGTTCTCGTACCCCTCGTCCACCGGAAGACCGGCTTGCCGCAGCGCGGCCATCGAGAGTCGATCACACCGCTCGTTTTCCGGATGGCCCGCGTGCCCCTGGATCCAGCGGAACTCCACCTGATGCGTCTCGCACAGCCGGTCGAGCCGCTGCCAGAGGTCCACGTTCTCCGGGCGTTCCTTGTTGGTGCGCCACCAGCTCCTGCTTTTCCAGGCCGCCACCCAGCCCTCGCTCATCGCCCGAACCAGGTATTGCGAATCGCTGAAAACCGTGACCTTGCAGGGCTGCTTCAACAACTCGAGTCCGGCAATGGCCGCGAGGATTTCCATCCGGTTATTGGTGGTCAACCGATACCCGCCGCTGACCTCGGCGCGTTTCTTGGGATGCACCAACACGACCCCGTAACCCCCGGGCCCCGGATTCGGTTCGCACCCGCCGTCGGTGTAAATGTCGACGTGCGGCAGCGCCGGGCGAACCGCCGTTCCGTCCTCTGCCGTACTCACACCGGGTATTACCACACTGGTACCGTGTTCACTGATTTCTGCCGAAACCCAGAATTTAGCCGCGATGTGCCTGACGATGCAAGCGGGCGCCGCGGCCGTGCTTGGCGGACCCCCGCCGTCACGGCAGGCGGCATACCCGAATGTCGCGCCGGCTGCGACCGGGGACCGGTTGCGGTCCTGCCGGCTTGGGTGTCGCGGCCGGCAAACCGCGAAGCGGCAAAACAGCTCCCAACCCCAGAGACAAGTTCCAGGGCAACCAGGATGTTGGAGGGCGTGATGGGTCGGTGGAGGATGCTCTTTTGGCAGGCGTGCTGGATCGCTTGGCAGACCTGGATGAAGAGCCGCAACCGCGTGCTGAAGCTCGGATCTGCTGCGACCGAGGACCGGTCGCGCTCCAGGCGTGTTCTGGAATCTTCAGGGGCGCGGAGCCTGACGTTCGAAGGAACCGCCGATCCATCACAAGGACTGTCGCCTTTTCGGTCTTCGGTCTTCGGCCTTCTTTCGGGCTCGGAGTTCGGCTTTCGGTCTTCGCCCTGGGTTGGTCGCCGCGCAATTTGCGCTTCGTTCGAGGCTGCCCCGACGCTATCTTTTCTTGGAGATAAAGTGAAATGATGAAGCGCAAACGTTGGAAGGTTGCCGGAATCAACTTCGACCATTTCCACATGGGCGACTTGCTGCGCATGGCGATCAGCCATCCCCAGGTGGAGCTGGTGGGTATCGCCGACGCACAACCGGCGCGGCTCGAGCCCGCGATCCGGACCTTGCGGCTTCCGCGTGAGCGCAGCTTCACGGACTACCGCGAGTGTCTCGAACGTACGCGACCGGAGATCGTCATCCTCTGTCCGGCGGCGTCGCAGCATGGGGCGTGGGTGAAGCGCGTCGCGCCGTACGGCGTGCATCTGCTCGTCGAGAAGCCGTTTGCGGCCTCGCTGCGGGAGGCGGACACGATGGTGGGGGCGATGAGGGCGGGCCGGAGGCTGATGATCAACTGGCCGTTGCGCTGGGTACGCTCGCACAGCCGGACCTACGAACTAGTGGCGGGCGGAGCGATCGGGGAAGTGGTCAATGTCTGGTATTTCGGCGGGAACCGCGGCCCGCTCTGGCACGGGGCGGGCAAGGCGGCGCAGACCGCCGAGCAGGTGGCGCGCGAGAAACCGGCGTCCTGGTTTTATCGCCGCGTCCACGGGGGCGGTTCGTTGCTGGATTACCTGGGCTACGGCGCGACGCTGGGGACGTGGTACCAAGGCGGCCGGCGACCGATCGAGGTGACCGCCGTGGCGGACGAACCGCCGGGTCTCGAAGTGGACGAGCACAGTGTCGTGATCGCGCGCTATGCGCAGGGGCTCTCGCAGTTCGAGACGCGTTGGGGGACGTTCACCGATCCCTGGACGACCCAGCCGCAGCCGCGGTGCGGATTCGTCATTGCCGGCACCGAAGGCACGATCAGCAGCGGCGACTACGATGCCGCAGTCACGGTACAGACGCGCCGCCGGCCCAAGGCGCACCGCGTGGCCGCCCCGGCGCTCGAACCGCCGTTCCAGAATCCAGTGCAGTACCTGCTGCACTGTCTCGAGGCCGAGAAACCGCTCGAGGGGCCGGTGAGCCTCACGATCAGCCGGGTGGGCCAGGAGATTGTGGACGCGGCGATCCGCAGCGTCCGCCTCAAGCGCACGGTCAGGCTGGGCTGAGACTGACCCACTCGAGGCCGAGCTTGCGTGTGGCGTAGCCGGCCTCGCGCAGGAAATCGCCGTAGCACATCATCCAGTGCGAGTCGCGCACCTCCGCGAGGAGCTGCCGCCAATCCCCGACGATCTCGACATCCTGCTGCGAGCGACAGATGTCATAAGAGGGGTTGGCGCGGACGATCCCCTTGAAACCGACCCAGCGCGTGGTGCTGTACTCGGGATCGATGAACGTGACGCCTTGACCGAGGGGCATGGCCACTTTGGGCGCGGCGCCGTACTCGGACTCGTAGTGGGTGAGGATCCTGGCTGGTTCGTAGGTCCGGCCGTCCAACCGCCTGGGGGAGGTGCAGTGGGCGCAGGTGACGGTGGCTTTGTGGGGAAAGGTCGAGTTGTGGAGGAAAACCGGTTTGCCGGCGAGGTACCGGAGCAGGAGACCCGCGGGGATGATCACAAAGTCCGACTCGCAGAAAGCGATCAGGCCTTCGTCGTTGAGCAGGCCGAGGGTGAGGCAGGCGGTGGTTTCGGCCATGGGCATGATTGTGCCCATGCAACTCTTGATGGTGAAGGCCTGGGCCCGGTGCTCCTCCAGCAGGTCTTTGAACAGGCGGTACAGCACAAAGGCGTTCACCACGAACTTCCGGTCCGTCTCGAGGGTTGTGCCGGGCAACGCCAGGTAGCGCCGCGCCCAGCTCTCCGCCGCCGCAACGAGGCCGGCATCCCCCCGGGCGCGCCGCAAGCGGGGCTCGAAGTCGTCGTAGCTGATATCGATGATCTCGAGCTGGAACCGCTCGCGGGCTTTCTGGGGTGCGTCTGGGGCGTACTTGCCCCAGGGACCGCCCAGGGCGACGATGCGGGTGCCGCGGAGGTTCTGGACCGCGAACAAGGCCCGCAGCCGCCACAACACTTCCTCATAGTCGTCCACCACCACGTCCTCCACATGAGCCGCGGACGGGGGCGCGGCGCCCGCAACGGCGGGCGGCGCCTTCGCCGTGGCCAGGTATTGCACGCTCAGCGCCTCGTACCAGTAGTACACGGGACCGGACTGGTGCCGGACGAAGATCAGTGCGTTCGGTCGGGCGGCCAGACAGGCGCGCAACACGGTGCCGCTGCCCGTGCTGGGATAGACCAGCGTGACGTCGTAGTCGCGCTGCGCGAGTCCCTGGGCCGCCTCGGCCGAGCCAGCTCGCGCAACCGGCAGCACCTCGAGCGGGAAGTCAGCCCGTTTCACCAGCGCCTCCAGTTCCCGCGTGATGCGCTCGATCTCCTCCGCCACGGCCGATTCGGTCTGAATGCCGCCCCAGGACTTCCAGGAGGTCTGCTCTCGCCGCGTCGGCAGGGAGTACATCAACACCGGTTGCACGCGGACTTTGCGGCCGATCACCGGAAAGGGCCGGTCCGGGTTCCAGGGTGCGAGGGCACTCCCCGCGCGCGCGCCGGGGGTCAGGCGGATGAGGCCGCCCAGTACCCCCAGGGCGGCAAGCCCGGCGAACTGGCGCCGATTCAGCGCCGACGCAGTCCAGGGTGGAGGTGTGGAGTTCGAGCGTGTCATAAGAGGACCTCAGCTTGCCGCAGTTGGCCCGACAGTCAAACCCATTGACTCGCCCGTTGACTCACCCTGGGCTCAGTGGGGCTCTGAAACGGACGGTCCGATCCACCCGACCCTTTCATGATCGGTGGTGGGCCCAGCAGGATTTGAACCTGCGACCAAGCGATTATGAGTCGCCTGCTCTAACCCCTGAGCTATGGGCCCAACCTGTTTGCTAGAAAGCACTTGCAGAACGCGAGGTCCGGGGCTGTCCGGCCGGTCGATTCTGAGAGGTGATACTGCCCGACTGAGGACGACCGGCCCAGCCACCCGGTGGGTGAAAGAACCCGTCGTCAACCTGGTCTACCACGTGCCATCGCGCGCCTACTTTGCCCGCCTCCGTGTCCGCGGCAAGCTCATTCGCCAATCGCTGCAGACGCACAGTGCATCCCGAAGTCGTGGGTGCCGGAGCGCATCGGCATCGCCCGCGTGCCTCTCGACCACCGCGCGCGGCCTCCGGATGAAGCCGGTCGCTATTCCCCGATGATCTTCACGAGCACCCGCTTCCGCCGGCGGCCGTCGAACTCGCCGTAGAAGAGCTGTTCCCAAGGGCCGAAATCCAACTTCCCTTTCGTGATGGCCACCACCACCTCGCGACCCGTCACCTGGCGTTTCAGGTGGGCATCGGCGTTGTCTTCGCCCGTGCGGTTGTGGTGGTACTGCGAGGTGGGCGCGTGCGGTGCCAGCCGCTCGAGCCACTCTTCGTAATCCTGAAGCAGTCCGCTCTCGGCGTCGTTGATGAAGACCGACGCCGAGATGTGCATCGCGTTCACCAGGGTAATCCCCTCGCGCACCCCGCTCTTGCGGACCAACTCCTCGACCGTCTCAGTGATGTTCACGAACCCCTGCCGACTCGGCACTTCAAACCACAGGTATTCCGTAGACGATTTTCATCCTCCCCCGATCCAACCCGGATCACGCTCGGAACGCAAACCGGCATCGCGACGCCTGGCCGCGGGTCTCAACTCGCGCTTAGCGCAGGCTCAAGCCTGCGACTGCATCGGGGGAGTCCTTCCGCTGTACGGGGACCTTCCGCCTCCTATCTTCACCTTGTGCAGCGGCGGCTTCTTCCCCGGCCTGCGCGGCAACGAGGCCGACGAACTGCGGTTCATCAATGCGTTCGCCCAAGCGGGCATCAAGCTCGACTACTTGTGGCTGGACGCGGGCTGGTACCCCTGCGGCAATGACTGGACCCAGGTCGGCACCTGGGGCCACGATCCCGCCCGCTTTCCGCGCGGATTGAAGGCGGTCAGCGACCACGTCCATGCCAAAGGAATGGGCCTCGGTCTCTGGTCACGTGATTGCGCAAGAGTGGTTTGGCGGGCTGCAGTAACCTGCGGCCCCGGAAGGCGACCTCAGTTGGTCCCCTGGGCACGGTAGAACCTGAGCTTGAAGGTCGGTGCTGCCCGGTCGACAACCAGGGCCGTGCGATCAACCAGGTTGGTCAACACGGCGAGCTGCGCCCAGGTAACCAGATCGCTGGACGCTTCGATCAAATACGTCCTCCCCGTCTCTCCCTCCAGGATGAATTGACACTGACCGTTGGCGAGAATCCTCGGAGATTTCAGTGTCGGGCGTACCGCTGGGGCGTCATCGTCGATGATCGTCAGCGTTGCCGTCCGCCACGTTCCAAGCTGGGTTCCCGGCGGAGCGCTGGCTGCCAGAGAAAGCGCCAGGGTGACCTGCTCGTTGGTTTCTGGCTCGCGATCCTGCAGAATCGGGACCTCAACCTTGCGGTGATAATTCCCGGGCACGAACGTCACTGTGATCGGCTCGGCGACGAAGTCCACACCGGGAGTCGCGCCGCCCGCGATCCCGACGGGTGTGACTATGACGCTCACCGAACCGCCACCGCCCCCCGTGCGGATGACGACGACCGCGGTGCCTATCGTGCCGTCCTCGAAAACTTCGAATGTCGGACTCGCAAAGGCAAACGTACCAGACGAATCGTTGTCAACAATGGTGACCAGGGCCTCCTTTCGAGGCCCCAGGTTTGCTCCTAGCGGTGCGCCAGGGGCAAGGCTAAGCTCGAGGTTCAGGGTCTCGTCGCCTTCGAGCAAGCCATCATTCTGAATGAAGCCGGCAAGATCCACGGCTTTTGCTATCTCCCCGTCACGGAACTGTATCTCGATCGCTGTCCCCGTGTAGTCACCAGACGAGCGGGTTGCCGTACCGTCTCTGAGCGCCACTTTGACTGCGACTGGGCCACGATTCCCGTCGGTGCGAACGACGGTACTCACCACAATCGCCCGTCCGCCTTCAGACACGCTGAAAGCCGGTCCGGCAAAGGCAAATGTCCCCGGCCGGGTCTCGCGTCCAAAAAGGTCCCCGACGGGGGTAGCTGCGACAGCGAGAGCGAGCGCCGTGCCCGTAGTTGACGCAAGGACATCATCAACGACCAACTGCCCTGAACCAACCTGCTCCAACTCCTTTGCGGCCCGCCCTTGGGCGAACGCCTGCACACGGCTGATTTCCGCCACCGTCTCTTGGCCCGTGAGGCCGAGTCCGACGACCTGCTCCTGGAGGCGGTTCAGCCCGGCGATGATCTCCGCTGCGCCTCGGGCAACCACGACGTTCGGCATGGCCCCGGCGTTCCCTGCACTCCTTTGGATGAGGGCTTCGACGGTTGTGGGTTGGCTCAGATCCATGCCGCCGGCCATCTGAAGTCGATCAACGAGTGCGGCGTCGACCTGCCTGGCGACTTCCAATACGTCGAGATGGTTCGCACCTCCGAGAATCAACGCGCACACTTGAGCCTTGGTGTCTTGCACCTGAGCTGCGGCTCGCAATACCGGGATGGAAAGCGGATCATTGGTACGAGCTGCGGCAAAGGGGTCGTAACCTAGCAGGTCGACCTGGGGCGAAATCTTGAGCGCCGTCTTCAGGCGACTGCCCGCCTCCTCAAGTGTGACCGTAGGATCACGATCGAGGACTTCGGTCAGCAGCGTAGTAAGAGGCGTTATCATCATCGTTCCTGGCGGAGCTCGCAATGGAATCGCCAATGCTTCCCCGGTTGCGATGTCGCGGCCTCCGCTCGCCACCAGACTGCCTTCTGCTGGATCCAAGCGTCCGTTCTTGTTTCGATCAAACGGGGCGATGGCGATGGGCAGCCTGAAGTTGCCCTCCTCGTCCGTTTGAGTCTGCGGTTCGTCCGTGTCCCGGATCTGATCGCCGTTCGCGTCGAAGAAGACGAACCCTTGCGCCACGTATCCATCCTGCACCGTGCCATAAGCGTCCGCGAGGAGCACCGCGAGCACAACCACGGTGAGACTCTTGCTGTCGCTCAGGCTCCCGTCACTGACCTTCACCGTGATCGCGTTCGTGCTCGGCCCCTGGCCCTCGCTGGGCGTCCAACTGAACACACCCCCGCTGCTGATCGACGCCCCAGCCGGCGCCCCAGGCTCCAGGCTGAAGCTCAGCGTCTGAGCCGGTTGATCCGCATCCGTCGCTGTCGCCGTGAACGTCAGCAGCGTCCCCTCGCTCACCGTCTGGTTGGCGATCGCCGCCAACACCGGCGCCGCGTTCACCTCGTTGACGGTCACCGTGAAGGATTTGCTGTCCGACAGAACCCCGTCACTCACCCGCACCGTGATCGTGTTGGTGCTCGGGCCTTGCGCCTCCGTTGGGGTCCAGGAGAACGCGCCGCCAGCCGTGATCGATGCCCCAGCGGGCGCCCCAGGCTCGAGGCTCAAGCTCAGCGTCTGAGCCGGTTGGTCGGGATCCGTCGCCGTGGCCGCGAACGTCAGCAGTATCCCCTCGTTCACCGTCTTGTCCGCAATCCCCGCCAGGACTGGCGCGCTGTTCACCTCGCTGACCGTGATCGTGAAGCTCTTGCTG
>VHCO01000307.1 GCA_016871715.1 Verrucomicrobiota bacterium | reverse complement strand
CCGCGAGGGCGCCGTCTGGCGTGTCGAGGGCGTTGCGGAACAGGCGGAAGCGGTAGCGATCGTAGGCGTGGGCTGGGTCGTTGACCGAGAGGGCGTTCATCGGGTCGGTGTCGTTGGCCGATTCCGCGGCGTTGGATTCGCCGTCGCCGTCAGGGTCGCTGGCCCCGCTGAAACCTAGCGTGCCCAAGTGCCGCAGCTCCCACGGATCGGGCAGGCCGTCCTGGTCCGTGTCGCCGGTCACCCGAATCAACGCCGGTCGCAGGGCCAACGGCAGAAGCGAGGCGGTGCCATCGGCTACACGCGTGGCAGCCGGCACCAATCGGAGCCAGGTCGCGTAACTGGCTCCGCCGCCGCGCTCGCGAAAGCGCAAGGTGCAAATAATCCCGGTGCCGCTGACGCCTTCGGGCCCGAGTCGGACGCCGAGCAGGGGCCGCAGGAGCCCAGTGGTGTTGGCGGCGGCGACCTCGGGGAGCGACCAAAGGGTGGCATGGTCGTCCTGGGGATCGCCGAGGAACTCGCCCGGCACGACTTCCAAGAGCTCGAGACGCTGCGGCTCGAAGCGCACAGCGGCCTGGACCCCGGACGTGTGCGCGGCGCCTGCCAGCGAGACTGTGGCCACGAAGGTGTCGCCCGGTGCGACGGTGGGTGGGGCGTCGAGGCGGAGTTCGGGGGGGTCTGTCGCGTGTGCCGTCGGCACGCTCGAGGCGGGCAGCATGAGCGTCGCGGCGGCCAGCACGGAGCGGAAGAGCCGCCGGGAGACCCGGCGCAGCTTCCGTTTGGCCGCGCGGCGAGTGGTGGGGCGCATGACAACTTGGGGTAGCGTGGGGACGCGCTCGGAGGCAGGCAGGGGCGCGCTTGGGACGGCTGATTTGGACGGGTCGCTCATGGCTGGTAGGTGTCCTTGATCTCGACGGTGACCTGAACGTCGCCCTCGATGGCGCTGGTCTGGGTAAGGGTTTTTGGCGTCCAACCGTCGCTGTAGGGGTACTCGGTCCAGGTGCAAATGCCGAGGTTGTCATGGTCGTTGCCGATGGACGGTTCGTCCTCGTCCCAGACGACGACCTCGATGTAGAGGACCGGTCCGACCTCGCGGGTGGCGAAGGCCGTTAACTCGAGGTTCCACGTGTAGGGATCCTCGACGTCCTTGGTACCGCTGGTGGGGAAACGGACCTCAGCGATGGTGTGCTTGCCGTCGTTGACGCGGATCTTGCCGTAGATCTCGCCTTTGCCATCGAGGCCGCCGTCGCCGTCGTTTCGGACGTAGATGCTCTTGAGGACGACAGTGACGGGCTTGGGATCCGGTGGAACCACCAGGCGTTGGACGCGGAAGGTGGGGACCATTTTCCCATCCTTAAGGTAGCCGACGCGGCTTGCCATGTCGGAGGCGGAAGTGACTTTGACGCCCCACCCGTCTTTCTGGGTGATGAGCAGGCCGGCGGTTTCGATTTGGTCGGGCGCGGCGTCTTTGGCGACCATTTTGTTGACGAAGTCCTGGAGGAAATTCAGGACGACGACCAAGTAGTCTTGGCCGTAGGCCATAGCGATTTGGGCGGCGATCTCGAAGAGGATGTTGATCAGCCAGGTGACAAACGCGGGAATGGTGTCGTCATCGACCAGCATGACGGCCACACCGAGCACCGGGCGCATGTTCTGTTCTTTGAGGGAGAAGACGGGCAGTTGCAGGTTGAGGGTGGCGGGTTTGTCCGCGCTGGCGTCGGTTTCGCGCCAGCGGCTGTCTTTGTTGACCTCGACGGGCCAGACCAGCTCTTTCTTGATGGCGTCGCCTTCGTAGTCGGGCTTGAAGACGGCCAGGGCTTCCTCGACGCTGGCGGCGTCGGTGGTCATGGCGATGATGTTCATGAGGTCCTCGCCGCGGCCGCGCAGGTCGCCGTCGCCATCGTCGTAGATGGTCACCTGGTCGAGCGTCGCTACGATGAAGCTGTTGACGTTCTTCCAGAGGGTGACCTGGTCCACCAGCGTGTAGGCCAGGCTGCGCTTGAGGTAGGGGCCGGTGCCGCCGTGATTGCGGGCGTAGACGCCGACATACGCGCCGAGTTGGTTCGAGACCTGGAACTGCCCCGAGCCCTCATAGTGCAGACTCTCGGTAAAGGTGCTGGCGGCGGTGTCCGGCCCGATTCGAAGTTCATGGAGCTCGGACTGGATGGGTTCTGGCAGTTCTTGCCCGAACAGGAGGGCTTTGATCTGAACGCCCACAAACTCGTCCGGGCCGAGGCTCTGGTGGACGGTTGGCATCGACGGATCGGAAGGGGTGAAAAGGGTGCAGCGGACGGTTGTGCGCAATTGAACGCCCTCCTGGACGGTCTCGGTGATTTCGGGTTGGATGGGCGGTCGATGCCAAGTCAATGGCTCCTCCAGCGTGAGCAACCGTTGCCCGACCAGCTCCAGCGCGCTCAGATCGGGGGTCTCGACGATAAAGAACTGGATTTGGTCGGCCGTGACTGTCTCGGCTGGGGTATCGCTAAAGTCGTACTCGATGGTGAGGCTGGCGCGGCCGGTGGCCTGATCGAGCCGCGCCGGCGGCACGCGCAGGCCGGCGATGGCCACGCCGTTGGAGAGGGGCCGGGCCAACAGGTAGTTGGGCAGGTTCAGCGGCCAGAGGTAGCTGTGCCCGGCTTCTGCCCAGTCGTCGAGTTGTTGGAACGGGATCGAAGTCGCGACGATCTGATTGGGGTATTCGCCGGGCTCGAACCGTATCCCCTCGGGGCTGGTTTGATCGTCGTCGATCGCGCCGCTCTGGTTCCAGGTCAAGGCGAGGGGTTGGTTGGTCTGAGCGACCGCCGGGAGGCGGACCTGGCCGGTCAAAGAACCGATGCCGAAACGGAGTTCCTCGTCGAGGGTTTCCCGCAGGGTGTAGTCGGCCAAGCGGAACCGGAACAGGGCTGCGCCCCAGCCGTGCCTCACGGGCACATAGGGCACGCCCAAGGCGTCCACGCTGCTGGGAGGATTGGTCTCGCCCTCGGTCTTGGACAGATAGAGGAGGCTGGTGAGCTCCAGTGGGTAGTAGGGGTATTGCGAGTTGGCGCGGCGGAAGGGTTCGAGCCAGAGCACCGGGTTGGCGATGGGCGAGTTGAGCGCGAAGAGCACGGTTAGGGACATCTCACCTCGCGAGACGATGTTCTCGGTATCGACCAACGGGGGTCGAAACAGGTCCGGCGCCATGACATGCTCCTGGATCGGGAAGGTTCGCCCGAAGAGTGGGCTGCCGTTGCGGTCGTAGAAGACCAGGCTCAAGAGGTCGACGTCCAGCTCGCCCACGGTCGGTTTGAACTCGAGGCGGGTATCGAAGTGACCTGTGGCGGGCACCCAGGTGATGAACGGACTCGCCGGGGCGGCTCCGCTCCGACTGGGACGGGAACGATGGAACCCGGCGTTGAGGGTGGGGCCGAACCCGGCAGGGTCCAAGACTGTCCCCCCGGTGGGTTGCAGTTCGTCGTAGGGCGAGCCGATGGTCCACGCTTCCGACTCGAAGAGCAACTCGCGGAAGTCGCTCAAGCCGGCGCCATCGCCGGTGTCTTCGGCCAACTCGAGGACGTTGGTGGGCGGCTGGAAGAGCGGGGTCAGTCCGGTCCAGAGGAAGGCTTTGAGGATGGGGCCGTTGGTGGCGTAGGTGTCATAGTAGTCGGGGCAGTGATAGTCGGCGAAGACATGGATGACATTGGTGGCTGGGCGCTCGAGGCGGGGCATGCCCAGGGAGAAGTCGTTGGTGCCCGAGATCGGGTCATAACTGGACCAGCGGATCGGTTTCACAAAGCTCGAGGCCAGGAAGGGCACCGACCCGTCGGCCGACATGAAACTGACCTCGATCCGGTCCGTCTCGAGGTCCGTGTCGCCGTTGAAACTCAAGCGGCCGAGCAGGGTGCCGTGCGCGCCCTCGGCTGGGACGACGATGTTGGTGGGAAAGACCGCGCCGCTGAAGACGGTGCTCGAGGCCGGGTAGAGCCGCTCGTCGCCACGATAGAGCGTGACCAGCGGCCGGAGATCCTGCACCGCGGCGTAGAACTCGTAGCCGGCGTGGAACATCAACTCGTTCGGTGCGATGGGAACCAAGACCGGCTCGGCGATCAGGCCCGGCACAGCCGTGTTCCATTCGGCCTGGTAGCGGTAGTAGAGCTCGAGCGGTTGGCCTTTGGAGACGAAGAAGGGATATTCGTCGTCCAGGATTCGGATCCGAAGGTAAGGCGAAGAAAGGTAGTAATCCGCGCCCAGGTAACGGACGCTGACCGAGGCTGATTGCGGGGCATGGGTCGCGCCCATCGGGTCCTTGATCGCCCAACGGCCCTCGAAGTTGGGCAGCGGTTCGCCCGTCAGTCCGGACAGCGGGAGCACCTCGACCGCATACTCATGATCGGGTTCAGCCGACGTCAACCGGTAGTTCAAGGTCACCGTCAAATTCGTGGACTCTCCGGCCAACCGCAGGACCGACTCCACCTCGATCAGGGCAAAGGAATCCCAACGGCGCTCGGGGTCTTCGACCCAGAGCTCGTCCAAGTACCGCCCCGGGCTGGCGGCCCCCAGCAGGAGCCTGAGCCTGACCCGGTCGGTGGCGATCGGGATGGGAGAGACTGGGAAGATGCTGAAGGTGACCTGTTGGTCGGTGCCCGACACCAGTTGTGGGAGGGACGACCGGAACTTGGCCACCAAGGCGTGCGGCAATTGCACCCCGCCCGACGGCGCCGCATCCACGTACAGCTCGGGAACGATCGTGGCCGAGAGACCGAGTGTGGACTGGAAATCGTAAGTCACAGTGACATCCGATTGATCGTCGGCGACACGGCGGATCGAGGCGGAGCGCAACTCGCCTGTGGGCGCCGGGTTCCACCGTTTGCCCCGGGCGATCGCGAGGGGAGAACTGATCGGTCGGCCGGTGGTCGGGTTGACCATCAGGACTCGCACACCGTCCGAAATGACTCCCGCTCGAGTGCCTTGGTAAGTGAGGGTGAGGCGGTAGAGGTCTTGGGCGAGCGGGCCTGGGGCGGCTTCGCCTTCGCCGCTGCTCGAGGGGGCGGCCTCGGTCAGGGTGGGCATCGGTAGGTCATTGGTGAGCGCAACCGATCGCAGCACCGAAGGCACTCGGACAGTTGTCGAGGTGAAGTCCCGCGGATCCAGAGCCGTCTGCAGAAGGACCTTGCTGGGGCTGATCGGCTCCAGGCGCAACTCCGCATCGGCGCGGGCCGCGTTCCATTGCCGCGCCAACACACTGACCTCGAGCCAAGCGCACTCCGGGACCGGTTCCCAGACGGCGTTGGGGCTGTCCAGCGGGCGCAGGAACCCTTCATCGCTCCGGCCCCAGCCACGGTCCAAAGAAGTGTCCCATTGGGCCAAGATGACTTCCTGACCCACATTCACCACGCACTTGAGCCGCAGCCCGGCGGTCGCGCTGCCGTACAATTCGGCGGCGCCCGCGTAATGCACCATGACCGACAGGGGCTTGGACTGCAGGCTCCAGACGCCTTCATACGGCGCGAGTGAACTGCTTTGAAAATCGCCGCCGAGGATGGGCTGGCCGGTTGACCCGATCACCTCCGCCACCACTCGAGGGCGCGCCGGCGCGC
Source organism: Verrucomicrobiota bacterium (assembly GCA_016871715.1). Taxonomy (GTDB): domain Bacteria; phylum Verrucomicrobiota; class Verrucomicrobiia; order Limisphaerales; family J093; genus VHCO01. The sequence goes on along the minus strand of VHCO01000307.1, from coordinate 3,066 downwards.
CGGGCAGTTGGGAGTAGGTGTAGCCGAAATCGACGCGGACCGCGTTGGTGTCAAGGGGGCGGACGGTAGGGCCGACGAAGCTGAATTGGGCGGGCGGTTGCCAGGTTTTCGAGTACGGCTCAGGCAACAGCCCGAGGCTTTGGCCGGGCTGCCGAGCGCGCCGCAGCCAGGTGGAAGCCACCTGTTCGTGGCCGACGTTCAAGACCATCTTGACATGGGTGTCAGGCCGCAGGGCGGTGCCGGTATAGGCGAGTTCGATGCGGTTCTCGTTGGGCGGGGCCTCGAGGGCGTCGGGGGCAGCGGCGGGCTGGACGGGGACAGTCACGACGTAGAACTGGGAGAGGCGTTGGCCTTGGGCGCCGTACACTTCCGCGGTCAAGGTGCCTGAGGTCGTCCAGACGTTGTAGTACCGGTGCTGCACCAGGACCGACAAGTAAGGCCCTCCTGGCACGGGACGAGTCGATCCTGGCGCGCGACTCGTCACTCCGGGCGGCGTCTCCGAGTATTGACTGACTTCGAGTGTGCCCCCGCTGCCGGGCAGCCAGAGGTGGGGTTCCTCGAAATACTCGCTGTAGTCGGGCGAGGGTGCGCTGGGCGCAGAAGGCTCGGCCTGTGCGAGTGGGGTGGGATTCAGCGGCGCATCGGTGGCGGCCCGGACGCCGGTAGCGGCAGGGATCGCGTCCGCCATTAGACGCTTGGCAAAGATGTTGGCCGGGGCAGCCTGCCAGCGGCGTAATAGCACCGCTTTGCGGCTGGCGTTTCGGAGATGCGCGAAGGCCTGCCAGAAAATGAGATCCGGCGGTTCGACCAACGGCCCCTCGGCCAGCGTCCAGAGCTCGATCTCGAAGGCGCCGCTCTCGAACGGCACGTTGCCCACGTAGTCGAGTCGGATGGTGGCAGTTCCGGCGCGGTTGGTAAGCGTCGGGAATGCGCTGGTGAACTCGGCGGCGCGAGTTTGGTCGGTCCCGATGACGGCGGCGGACAGGCGCCAACTCAGGGGTGGTGGCGGTGGCGCCGATGGCAGGGCGTAGTCCACCACAAGGTCCACTTGGGCCACCGAGATCGTCCGCACCTCGCGCAGGGTAAAGAAGGGGCCGTCGATGGCGGAGGTCTGGTTGGCCACGAAAACTTCCTCGCGGCCGGAATGGTCCAAGGCGCTATAGAAGAGCTTTGCGATCTCGCCCATGTCCTGCACGGACCCCGCGCGGGCGTGCAGGCCGTCACCCGCCCCTTCCAGACCGGGGGCCATCTCCGGCTGCAACTGGTCGATCCAAGTCTCCCCATCCAGCGACCATAGGCTGAACAAGCCCAGGTCCAGCCTATCCGCCAGATTCGCACCCGTCTCGCTCGGTTTGGCCAGGGAGAACCAGAGCCGGTAGGTCCCGTCTTGCTGGAGATCGGCGGCTGGATCGGCGATGTCCAGCGGACCGAAGGCTTGGTTGCGGGCCGCGCTCGGCTGGGCGCCGAGGCTGGCGGCCGCAGGCTTGCCCTGGTGCAGGGCGAGCGCGCCGCTGGCGGCCTTCAAGCGGGCTTTGGTCCAAATTAAGCCATCCGGCGAACTGGCCGTCAGCAGGTGAAACGACTGCCCATCGTGGCCGGTGTAGATCATCCGTAGACGGCCGTCGGCCAACCGATGCGGTGTGGCATCGTCGTTCCGGAACAAAGCCGGCGATTGAGCGACCAGCGCGTCGTCGGGGTCGCCATGCGCGACGCGCAAGCCTCCTTCGACGGTCCAAGCCAAGCCATCGTCCGAGACCGCGCTCAAGATGTCCGCTTGAACGGGGTCGCGCTGACGCGCGCTGAAGTACATGCGCCAGCGGTTCCCCGCCAGTTTCACTGCGTTGGGCGAGTAGACCTCGAGGTAGTTCCCGACCGGAGCGAGTCGGACGCCTGGTTCAGGGGTCCATTGCGTTCCGTCTGTCGAGCGCAGGCTCAAGATGTACGCTTTGGCACCGTCGCTGCCGGTGTAGTACATACGATAGGAACCGTCGCCGAGCGGCACCACGTCCGGGGCGAAGCGCCCGGCGCTCTCGAAACCGGTTGGGGCTTGGTTGACCTCGATCGCCCCGGCCTTCCACCAGCCCAGCGCGTCGGCCGACGGCCAAGGAATGGGGCCACGCCGCCCCTGGTTGCGCGCGGTCAGGACCAGGTCCCGGATGTCGACTTCGCCGTCGCCATTGAGGTCGGCCAAGGTCGTCCCTTCACGCAGGGCTTGCACGGTTGCGTCCAGGTCGACGCGATCGACTCGCCGGTCCTGGTCGACATCGCCCGCCAGGAGACGAACGGCCCCCGGGCGGGTCAGTTCACCTGGCCCGGTCTGGACACGCTCCTTAACGGCCGGCAGATAGCCTGGGCGACTGGCTTCGAGTGTAAACGGTTCGCCGGGTGCGCGTAGCTGGAAGTCGCCTTCAGCGTCGGTGAGTCTGGTGTTGTCCGGGGTGAGCTTCGGTGCGGTGGTAACGGGGGTGCCTTGATGTTGCTGGCGGCCTTCCAGGCGGACGGTGCTTGCGACCCATCGGGGAAGGGCCCCACCCATGACCACGCCTTGCTGGCTGGCGGCACCTCCTACGACCCAGCCGGCCCCTGGAGTCGGGAAGGCTAACGCCCGCAAGTGCCGTAAGCCGGCCGGATGACTCGAGGCATGCCAGGTGGTTCCGCCATTGAAGGTCTGCAGCAGGGCACCGCGCTCGCCGGCCACCCATCCCTGACGCGAGGTGAGCATCCGGATGGCGTGGAGATCCCCACCCGAGGGGTCGTGATGTTGGCGTGTCCAGGTTGCGCCGCCGTCGTCGGTCCGCCAGATCTGCTGCTCACTGCCCACGACCCAACCCGTGCTGGCGCTCAGAAAATCGACGCCGCGAAGCGCCCCGGCGCTCGGTGCCGCTCGCGCGGCCCAAGACGCCCCACCGTTGGCCGTGTGCAGCACGGTACCCGTTCCCACGACCCAGCCTTCACCCGCCGAAATGAAATCGACGGCCTCAAGCAGGGCGCCCGCGGCCAGACCACTGTCTTGCTGTGTCCAATGGGCGCCATCGACCGTCTTCAGGATCGTGCCTCTGTCGCCCA
>VHCO01000306.1 GCA_016871715.1 Verrucomicrobiota bacterium | reverse complement strand
AACGGTCTGACAGAGTTGGGTTACCAGCACCGTGTGGTTCAGAAGCATCCCGATCTGGGCGACAATCTACTGCCGTTGGTCAACCTGGTAGCGTCGCTGCTTAAGCGATGGCTGTTGGGCACTCATCAAGGTGCGGTGCGACACTCTCACTTGGATTATTACTTGGACGAGTACACCTTCCGCTTCAATTGCCGAACGTCCAATTCACATGGATTGTTATTTTACCGTTTACTTAACCAGGCGATCAACCTAGGCCCAGTTCTCGAAACCCAACTCAAAGCAGGAGAAACTGACCGAAAAGCACAAGAGTCAACTGCATAGCCAGAATCCGAAATTCGAAAGCCGAAGAATCTGAAAGAGGGCAGTTTGAATCGGGGTGTTCCGAATAGGATTTTGCTTTTTCGACGTGGCTGGAGTGTGCCTGGCCAGGTGTAGCCATTCAAGGCGAAACGGGTCAGAATTGTCCCCTGCCAGGTGCTTGGTCGGTCTTCGGGGGGGCAGGTGGGGGGCCGCGCAACAGGCCCCCCAAAGCCGGTCGTCCCTTCCAGCAGGGCCGGTCGGCGGGGCACAACGGACAGCCAAGCGGATCCGCTTCGTACACCTGCTTGATCAGCGCGGCCCAGCCTTTGCGGGCCTCTGGTGCCGTGGGCGAACGGGCGGGAATCCCGGTTCCGGCACCGGCCGACGGTTCCCGTTGCGCCCGCTGGCCTCGCGTCTTGTTCGAGTACCATCCGTAGTATCGCACCAGATGGACGCCCAGATCGGGGATGTGCTGCGTCACCTCGGCCAGGAAGTCCAAAGGATCGAACACCTGGAAGTTGCGGGACGGTCCGGCCAGCAGTTCGTCGTTCCCCGGTTCGGGGAATCAGCCCACGGCATTATGTTCGGTTTTATAGATCACCTTGCCCGCCTCGGTCACCTCGATCATCCGGGCCTGGCTGAAGGGACAGCGCAGGAAGTACTGGATGAGGCGCTGCACGCCCTGCTGATCGCGGACTTCCAAGCGCACGCTCTGGTCGACGCTGAATGTTGAGTGCTTCCGGGAGCGGATGTTCGCCACGACTTCCTCGGTGATCTTGCCCTCCGCCAACAAGAGCGCGAACACCTCTTGTTCCCAGAGCTTGAGGAACGGCTCGGTGGCGAGCTTGGGCAGGGGGAGAAACCAGGGACAGAAACACCGGACCCGGCAGGAGAAAGGCACGAGTAACTCCTCACGGCACTTGGGGCAGCGGACGCGCGCAAAGCCGTGCCGCAGATCGCCGCACTCGAGGAACTTCCCATGATCCCCGGCGCGCTGCTCGGGCCGGCGATCCTCAAACGCATCAATCCATCCGCGTTTGAGATCATGGTGGTGGTGTTCACCATCATCGCCGCGCTGCGGTTGCTGGTGTGAGACCGAACTTCAAGACAGGACGTACCAGTTGATGTAGGGCGAGCTTACCAGCCCGCCGGGGCAGACCGGAGGAGCGAAAACTCTCTCGTCACCGGGTCAAAGCTGCTGTCGCTGATCTGCGGTGGGGTCGCCGGGCCACCGATGATGTTCTCGTTGTTCTGCACCGTGGTGAATCTGGCCGGGTCGTAGGCGACGACGGTGAATTGCGCGCCGGCCACGTTGGCCAGCGGCCCGACGCGCACCGGCGTTCCCCAATCGGCCAGCGTTCACCAGACCACATTACTTCCCATCACACCGTTCGTTTGAACCCACTTGCGCGGGGTCGTGTTCGCGTAGATCGCATACAACACCGGAGCGCCGTTGCCGTTCGCATTGGTCGCCACATCCACCAGCCCGGCGTTCGTGTCGAAGTTGCTCAACGCCGTCGCGCCCGGCCTGTTCGGCAGCGCGTTCGTGCGCGCCTTGAAGAAATTGTAGATGTTGGTCAGCGTCGTGAAGTTCGTCGTCACCTTGTGTCCACTCGTCCCGGTCGCCACTTGATGGGGCACACCCAGGGTCGCCAGATTTGTCGCCAGCCACTGCGCTTGATACACGTACCAGGCCGCGTCGTCGGTGTTGTAACTCAGAAACACGGGCGCGGACGAGGTTGTCGCCAGGTAATATGGCGCACCCTGCATTGGCCACACCGCCAGGTTCGTGGCCGTCTGTCCCCAGGCCGTCACGAACCGGTTGTAGATGTCCACCTGCGTCCCCGCCGGATCGCCCGTCGTCGTGCCGCCTGCGTGCGATAATCATAAATACCCGAGCCAAGCAGGACAGCTTGCACGCAACTCCCCAGCGCGGTCGAATAGCCTGCCGTATCAATGTTCGATACCGCCAGATCGCCGATCCCCAACGAACCCGCCCTCGTGCCGCGCGAAGAACCATGGATCGCGATGTTGCCCGAGAGTCACAACGGCGCGCCCACTTGCCGCAACACCCGCACCGACGACCGCACCTTCCTGATCGTGTCGGGATTCACCTCGAAACCGCTGTAAAGCGTCGGCGATCCCCAGGCGCGGTATTTCGGGTGGTCCGCCATCGCCCAGGCGATGCCCGCCGCCGCTGCGCCTTCCAGGATCGTGTCCGTGGTGCCGGTGAAGGCAAAATCATTGCGCATCCGGTCGTCCTCGTTGCCCTCGTAACTGTTCGCCGTGGAATACTCCATCACAATCGGCACCGCGCGCGACGGCTGTGGCGGACCACAGAGCCACTGAGACATTCAGTTTATGGAAACATCAAAAGCTATGGGACACGCTCCTCGTTGAGGCTGTTGTGTTCAGACTTCATCGTCCGTGACCGTCGGCCTGCCCGAAAGTGCTTCTCAGCATGGTGACGTAATCGCGCGAAGTTGGACCTTGCTCAAAAGTGCGGCAGGAGCGCTCCAATCGCACCAGGATGGCCTCGAATTCCGCCTGGCTCAAAGGCCGCGTGCCGAGGATGAGCGCCGCCGCCTGCCACAGGTAATCGTGGACAAATCCCTGGCTGCGCCCATCGGGGCGGCGGCGCAGCATGGAAAAAATCTCCTTCATCTCCGCGTCACGCCGGTCGCCAACGAACTTGCTGATTTCCAGCACGTGCAGATCGAACAGGATGAACGAGTCGTTGTAAGCTTCGGGATAATCGCCGAGCACCGGCGGTTGTCGATCGCCACGAAACAGCGAACGCAGCGACTCGACCTCCCAATGCCAGAATTCCTTGCCATCGGTGAACGACATGATCTGGCGGTCTCCGCCATGCGGCTCATGTCGTCCGCCAGTCAGCGAAGGGTCTTTGATTGGGATCGCAACGAGGACCGTCTTGCGACGCTCAAGCGGCGGATCGGCGAAGACTTCGCGCAATTCGGGCACGAAGTCTTCAGGACGAAAAAATGTCTCTGGCGGTTCTTGCATGGGCGTGATTGTAGAAGAGCGCCGCCCGCTTGTCAGAAGGGAATATCCACATCAACGTCGTCGGCCGCGGCCGGATGCGGCGGGGGAGCGGGTTGGGGGGGACGCCTCACGGCTTCGGCGAGAGCCCCGAACCGTTTCTCGTGCAGTTCGCGAATCCAGAGTTTCACCGGCAGCTTCCAACGTTGCGACGGGTTGGGCTGGTTCTTCATCAGAGCCTTGGGCGACATGCCCAGTTCCTTGGCCATCCGGATGTCTTCCATGTTGAGCCGGCAGATCTGTTTGGCCCTGGCCCATTGCGGGTCGTGTTTGAAGGGTTTTGGCATGGTTCACTCCGTCACGCGGATGATGTGGTTGTAACCGGGCGCGATGTCGGTGGTGAGCGGACCGAGCGTGTCGAACGGCGCTTCGTGACACCATTCGAGTTGCTTGGCCATGTTTTCCTCGATCATCCCCGAAAGCCTTCGGGGGGGGCCGGGGCTTCGTTAATCACTCGCACGCCTTTGGCCCACGCGCGCTGCGTGAGTTCGCCCTGCACTTCGAGCTCGCCGAAATGCGCGCGGTCGTTGGCGTCGGCAATCGAGCCGGGGCGCAAGCCGTCGCCGATGCTGCAGGAAACGTCGCGAAGGTCCGTGCGGCTCGCACTGTGGCGGCAATGATTCAATTCAACTGGGTCAACACTTTTCAAATTCAACTCGCGCGAAAATTCTGGGTGCGCCCGGTGCAGCCAATTAGACCTCAATCCGCCTCATCGCTCAACCCCATCCCCGTTCAATTCCGTTCCGACGGGTGATCCACCCGAGAAGGGAACAAGACTGCTTCATTTCCACAAGGAAGACAGCAGAGAGACGCAAGGACTTGTTCATCGTGCTGATTGGGATAGAATCCCGCCATGAACAGCCGCGCAGAAAAAGCACAACCTGAGTAGGGTGCGCGGCGAATTGGGCAGCGTTCAACTCCACCACCGGTTCAAGGAGTGAATGTGCAACACGGCCGCGGCAAGACGCACCCGTGAATCCAGCCAGCTTGCGTCCTCCATCGAGAAGTCCAGCAGCCAGCCGGATTGGCGTTGTCCAGCGAGCGTGCGACCGAGACGGTTGAGCCGCGAACTCTGTGGCGGGGTCGATGCGGGGGCGCTGCCAGGTGTCTGAAACGGCCACTCGACGAGGCGTAATTCGCCGGCCGCGCCACCGGCGGCTTCAATGAGCGCACTTCCTGCTGGCAGAGTCGCGGTCACCCCTTCGCCTGACGTAACAGCATCCATGACGCCGATGAAAAGACCCTTCAGCAACTTTCGCCGCCCAGGTTCGGCGTTGCGCACACACCCCAACTGGTGGCCGGATGCGTCGTAAATCTGCCCATTCCTGCCGAGTTCTCCCAATCGCGCGCCGCTGACGGTTTCCGTCACATCGTAGCGCCCATGCCACCAAAACCCCCGGCGCGCCCGCACGTGCAACAACGACTCCCCGGGCCGGGCCGGCGGATGAAATGACCCTCCATGCGGATAATCGGTAAAGCGCGCCTCAAGGAGTAGGTTGCCGTCCGCGCCGTATAGCGAATACCGCCACCTCCGCTCGTGGCCGCTCGTCGGCCTGATGACTTGGAGATAAAACCGCCGTTGATCAAATGGTTCGTGCTGCGGCTGCATTGGTTCTCACACCTTCGCGTAAACCTCCGCGCGCTTCCGAAGCACCATGCTGCTGCCGCAGAACGGGTCAACCACCAGCCCCGTGGCCTCGTTCGCCTCGTCCAGCAGATATGCGACGAACTCCGGCGTGAACTGGCCGCACCAGTCCCGCAACGCGGGATTGCTCTGCGTCTTGGTGACGACATCCAGCGTTTGGCGGTCGAGGGTCTTCATCGCCACTCGAGTTGGCGGCAACACGTCCGGGTAAGGACCGAGAAACCGTTCTCCGTTAAGATGAATCAAGTGGTCGAGGTCTTAGCCGAGATGATGTAGTAGCCCAACCGCCGCCGGGGTCGTGAGCTGCGGCGCTTCCAGAGACTATCAACGAATAGGATTTTGCCTTTTCGACGTGGCTGGAGTGTGCCTGGCCAGGTGTAGCCATTCAAGGCGAAACGGGGCACAACCGACAGCCAAGCGGATCCGCTTCGTCCTGAGCGGTCGATCGATCCCTATCGTCACCTTGTTAGCTCGAGTTTCACGGGCGGGAGCGAACGCCCCGATCTCTTCGCCCTCCCGGAAATGGACTTCGCCCAGTACCATTCGTACAATGAGAGACACCCAGCCCGCATGACCGCCGAGAAGACCGCGCGCTTCCTCCAGAAGTACGGCAAACCGTTCTTCGTCAGCGAATACGGCACCGACTGGAAAGGGTGGAAGCCGGACACCGACCCGCATTTCCGGGCGTTGCACCAGGCCATCTGGAGCGGGGCCTTCACTGGTGCCGCCGGCACCGGCATGACCTGGTGGTGGGAAAGCATCCACACCGCCAACCTCTACCATCACTGGTCCGCGCTGGCGGCGTTCCTGAAGGGGACCGGCATCGGGCGCGGCGATCTGCAACCAACCCGGTTCGAAGACGCGACTGAATCCATCTGGCCCTTGGGCGTCGCCACCCGCAACGAGGTGTTGGTCTGGTTGCTCGACCGCGCCCATGATTGGCCGGAGGGGGTGATGGAGCCCAACCCAGCACCCGTCTCGAGCGCCGGCGTGACCTTGGCGGGTATCGACGACGGGCCCTGGACGATCGAGTGGTGGGACACACTCGAGGGCAAGCGCATGGCCTCGGCCGAAAGCACCGCCTCGAACGGCGCCCTATGGCTCGAACCGCCTCCCTTCCGCGTCGATCTCGCCGCGCGGCTCAAGCGGCGCTGACTGCCGAAAAACCGGCTAAGCTTGGGCATAGGCGGCGCGTTCCTTGCCCAGGTTCGGAACGAGGTCTTCGGGGCGCTTGCCCGCGACCTCCAGCCAGAGAGCATCCACGCAAAAGTCCAATCCGCCGGGCCAGGTGAGTGTCCGGCCATGTTCGCCAATGGCGGCCTGCAGGAAGAACCCGTACTCCCTCCAAGGGGCAAAAACGCCTTGGCTTGCGAAGGCGGAGAAGTTGGCTTCGCCCTCCAAGTCGGCGTTCGGGTTGACCCCGTCGGTGCCGAACTACTGAACCTTCCATGCGTCCAGTATGCGCTGCCGTGTGCGTCGCGGTGTTGGCCTACGCCGAAGGCACTCCAAATGTTCGTTTTTCGCTCCTAGCAGACGTTGGGCGCATGCGACGTCGGGCGCGAACGTGCTTGCTTCCAGCCTCGCAGTGTGCGACACAGCGACCATGAAGACGTTGACCATGTCGGATGCCCGGAAGCGCCTTCCGTCAGTCCTGGAACAGGTGAAGGAAGGCGAGAACATCGGGATCATCGCTGGCGACCAGATCATCCAACTCAAGCCTGTGCAAGTGGTCGCATGGGAGGAGAGCTACCTGTATCAGGAATACAACGTGACACCGCCCGAGTGGGAGCGATTCAAGCGCCGCATGAAGACTCGCCGAGCGAAGGAACGCTACCCCGAGTTCACGGGCGCATTCGATCGCGGAACCTTCGCTTGAAACGCATTCGGATCCAACCCGATCTCCTGAAGGCGATTCGCGCGATGTCGGCATCCGAGCGAAGGGCCGTCGGCGAACGGATCGCCCAAGCCCAACGGCATCTCGGCCAACCGCATCTTCACCGGGGCATCGGCCTGCGAAAACTGCGCGATGACTGGTATGAAATCCGGTTGGGGTTGAAGCTGCGTCTGGTTTTTGAAAACACGCCCGATGCCCTGGTCTTTGAGTTTTTGGGGGACCACGACGACGTGAAGCGATTCCTCAAACACCGTTAATCCAAAACCGAAGGAACTTGTCCGGAGAAGCACGGGCGCCACTGCGATTTGTGGTGTCAAAGCCAACCAGAGGACCTTCGGGAGGGCAACTGCCTGCTCCACCAACGGCCCCACGTCCCGGTCCAGTTGCAACCGGTCGTTGTCGACCAGCAGGGCCACTCTCCGTAAACCGCACTGTAGTAGGACAGGCGTCCCGCCTGTCCGCCCCAAACCGTTTGCGCTGAGCAGTTCATGGCCACGCAGCAGTCCAGGAAAGAACAGGTGGTTTGCCAAGAACCTGTTCCTGCCGGACCGCGGGCGTGTCGCCCGCTTTGGATGTTGTCGGTCGCCCCGAGTTCGGTCTTCGGACGGGCTGCCGGGGTTCGCTCGGGCTGCCGTTGGTAAGCCGCTTCAACCTTCAACCTTCAGCCTCTAGCTGCCTTTCGGCCTTTCTGCCCAGGCCCGCCGGTTGTTCGCGTCGTCTGCCTCGAAGACGGCGTTCCGATGGTGCGTTCTTGAGGAGGAGCTAGTGAGCTACTCCGTCGGCGGCGCGATCCTGGAATCCTCAGGCTGTTGGCGGCAATGTGGGAGGCCGCCTTCGGGCCAGCCTCTCCCATCGGGCTTGGGTGGTGAAAGGTCTGGTACTTCTCCCGCAACACAAACTGGTTGGCCTGGATCATCTCGGCGGTTTCGACATCAGTGAAATCCGGGTGCGATGCGACCAAACCAAACAGTTGGCCAAAAAGCATCAGCCGTTCGATCACGCTTCGATGCCGCTCCAGGCTTTCCACCGACGGCCTGGGCATCAACAGGTGCTCATCTTCCTACTGGGTCAATTGCGTGTTGCTTCGGCATGCGTGCGTGAGGCCGGAATCGGCACGGACTAGGGTCTACCCAGAACATCGACTGGGACTGACCTATGGCTCGAACGCGATTCTCAACGACGGACCTCCAAGAACTGGAGGGGCAACTGAAGCGCTGGCGGCGATCCGGACGGGGGCGCCGGCGGATTCCCGAAGAGGTGTGGGCAGCGGCTGTGGAGCTGGCGCGTAGCCAGGGGCCTAGCCGGGTGGCGCGCTGTCTGCGGCTCGATTACTACAAGCTGCAGCGGAAAGCGTCGGGCTCAGTCCGACCCTCCAGGTCGTCGTCGGCTACGAGTTGTCCGGAGGGATTCGTGGAACTGCCGTGGCGGGGGTGCGTGTCGGCAGCCCTAGGCTGCCGAGTCGAGTTGCGCGGTCGGCAAGGGGACACCATGACGGTGCACCTGCCTATGGACAGTGCGGCGATGGTCGCGCTGGCCGAGGCGTTCTGGAGGCGATCATGATCCAGATCACCCCGCAGATGCGCATTCTGGTGGCCGTGGAGCCGGTCGACTTTCGCAATCCGCCAGTGCAGCTTGCAACTGCAATGTTTGCTGGTCCAACACGCCATGCAGCAGAAGGCCGACGCGGTGGAGGAGAAGTGCCCGCACTGCCACCATGAGCTCTGCGACAAGAAGCGCCGCGTGG
>VHCO01000305.1 GCA_016871715.1 Verrucomicrobiota bacterium | reverse complement strand
GTCTTGTTCGAGTACCACCCGTAGTAGCGCACCAAGTGGCTGCCCGCATCGGGGATGTGCTGCGTGACCTCCGCCAGGAAGTCCAGCGGATCGAAAACCTGGAAGTTGCGGGAGGGGCCGGCGAGCAGTTCCTCGTCGCCCGGTTCGGGGAATCGGCCCACGGCATTGTGCTCCGTTTTGTAGATGACCTTACCCGCATCGGTGACCTCGATCATCCGGGCCTGGCTGAAGGGGCAGCGCAGGAAGTATTGGATGAGCCGCTGGACCCCTTGCTGATCGCCCCCTTCCAAGCCGACGCTTTGGTCCACACTGAAACCCGAATGCCTCCAGGACCGGATGTTGGCCACGACTTCCTCGGTGATCTTGCCCTCGGCCACCAGCAGCGCGAAAACCTCCTGCTCCCAAAGCGTGAACTCTGCGACCATGAACGTGCAAGTCAACCGCGAGGCGCTGGGCGAGTTCTGCCGGCAGCGCGGCATCGCCCGGCTGGAGCTTTTCGGCTCGGCCTTGCGCGAGGATTTCCGCGAGGACAGCGACGTGGATTTGCTCTGCTCGCTGCAACCGGACGCGCACCCGACGCTGCTCGACTGGGCGGACATGCAGGAGAAACTGGCCGAGATGTTTGGACGGCCTGTGGATTTGGTGAGCCGCCGGGCCATTGAAGCCAGCAAGAACCGCTACCGCAAGCACGCCATTCTCTCGACCGCCGTTCCGTTTTATGCCGAAGGATAACGCCTTGCTTGACGACATTCTGCAAGCGGCGAAGGCCATTCGCCGTTTTACCGAAGGTGTTTCGCTGGAGCAGTTCAAGGCGAACGAGGAGAAGCACGAAGCGGTCAACCGCAAGTTTCAGATCATCGGGGAAGCTCCCCGGAGACTTTCGCCCGAAGCCCGCAACGCCTTCCCGGAAATCCCGTGGAAGCTGATTACCGCGATGCGGAACATCATCGTTCACGACTACGATGACGTGGATTTGGTGGTCGTTCTGGACACGGCGCACAAGAACATCCCTTCGTTGGTCGAGCGGCTTGAAGCCTACTTGGTAGCGCATCCTCCGCCGGATTCCGACGGCCTGCCGGCCGATGTTTGACCTCGTCTCCCCCTTCGCCCCCGCCGGTGATCAGCCGCAAGCCATTGCGAAGCTGAGCGACGCGCTGGCCTCGGGCACCCGGCACCAGGTTCTCCTTGGCGTCACCGGCTCCGGCAAGACCTTCACCGTCGCCAACGTCATCGCGCAACTGAACCGCCCCACACTCGTCCTCTCGCACAACAAGACGCTCGCCGCGCAGCTCTACGCCGAGTTCAAGGGCTTCTTTCCGCGCAACGCCGTCGAGTACTTCGTGTCGTACTTCGACTTCTACCAGCCCGAGGCCTACCTCCCGCGCACCGACACCTTCATCGAAAAGGACTCCTCGACCAACGACGACATCGAGCGCCTGCGGCTCTCGGCCATGAGCAGCCTCTTCAGCCGCCGGGACGTGGTCGTCGTCGCCAGCGTCTCGTGCATCTACGGCATCGGCAGCCGGGAGGATTACGAGGCCATGCTCATCCACCTGCACACAGACCAGACGCTGCCCCGCGACCAGTTCCTGGCCCGCCTGGTGGACCTCCAGTACAACCGCAACGACGTCGAGTTCGCCCGCGGCCAGTTCCGGGTGCGCGGCGACACCGTCGAGCTTTGCCCCGCCTACACCGAGGACGCGCTCCGGATCGAGTTCTTCGGCGACACGGTCGAACGGATCACCCGCTTCGAACCGCTCACCGGCCAGCCGCTCGGCGCCCTGGCGTCGGTCACCGTCTTTCCGGGCAAACAGTTCGTCACGCCGCCCGACAAGCTCAAACCGGCCCTGCTCGCCATCCGGGAGGAACTCGGCGAGCGCATCGCCTGGTTCGAGCGCCAGGGGAAGCTGCTCGAAGCCCAGCGCATCAAGATGCGCACCGAGTACGACCTCGAAATGATGGAGCAGATGGGATTCTGCTCCGGCATCGAGAACTACTCGCGCCACATCGCCGGCCGGGCGCCGGGATCACGTCCCTGCACCCTGCTGGACTTTCTCCCGCCCGACCATCTGCTGGTCATCGACGAGTCTCACGCCACGGTGCCGCAGATCGGCGGCATGCACGCCGGCGACATGTCGCGCAAGAAGGTGCTCGTCGAATACGGCTTCCGCCTCCCCAGCGCCCTCGACAATCGCCCGCTGAACTTCCAGGAATTCCAAAGCCTCCAGGGCCAGACCATCTACGTCAGCGCCACGCCCGGCCCGCAGGAAATGGCGTGGGCCAAAGCGGCCTGTGGCCGCGGACGTCAGTCCGCGCCATCTTTTTCCGTAGTGGACCTGGTGGCCGAGGAATCAAATCAGCGCGGACTAACGTCCGCGGCTACTGCCGAGGGCGTCGTCGAACTCATCGTCCGTCCCACCGGCCTGATTGATCCCAAGATCACGCTGAAGCCCCTCGGCGGCCAGATTGACGACCTCATCGAAGAAGCCCGCAAGCGCGTCGAACTGAAGGAGCGCGTCCTCGTCACCACGCTGACCAAGCGGACCGCCGAGGAACTCACCGATTACCTCCGCGACATCGGCATCAACGTCCGCTACCTCCACAGCGAGATTGACGCCATCGAGCGCGTCGAGATTCTGCGCGCCCTGCGCAAGGGCGAGTTCGACGTGCTCGTCGGCATCAACCTCCTCCGCGAGGGCCTCGACCTGCCGGAAGTCTCACTCGTCGCCATCCTCGACGCCGACAAGGAAGGCTACCTCCGCAGCGCCACCAGCCTCATCCAGACCGCCGGCCGTGCCGCGCGCCATCTCCACGGCGAGGTCATCCTCTACGCCGACGTGAAGACGCAGAGCATCCAGAAATTCCTCGCCGTCTCCGAGTATCGCCGCCAGAGGCAAATGGCCTACAACCAGGAACACGGCATCACCCCGCGCAGTGTCGTCCGCGCCATCGAACAAAGCCTGAGCACCGAGGCCGGCTACAAACAACAAGCCGCCGCCGTCCTCAACGAAGCCGCCGCCAACTTCGACGTGACCGAAACCATCCGCGAGCTTGAGGAAGAAATGCTCACCGCCGCGAACAACTTGGAATTCGAGAAAGCCGCCCTCCTCCGCGACCAAATCCGCGAACTCAAACGCCAGTTCGACCAGACCACCGGCCCCGCCAAGGCCCTCGCCGAGAAAGCCGCGACGGCGGTGAGCTATCGGAAGGGGAAGAAGCGACGCACTACGTGATTCGGTTCGGAGCCTGCCCGGTCAACTCGGCAATCTCATTGGCAAGGTGGCTGGCTCGTTGTTTCAGTTCCGCACTTTCTTTTTCCAGCAACTTCGCCCGCTCCGCTGCCAGTTCTTCCAGCACGCCCGGCTTCCGCTCGCTGAGTTGCCAAAGCTCGTACTCGGGACTTTCCCGGAGCCGGTTCAGCGATTCGAGCACCGCGATGATTTCCAGTTGAAGCGTTTCGTGCAGCCGCCGCAACTGGGCCAGTTCCGCCGCGTCGCTGAAATCCAAGCTCGCCCAGCCCTGGCGCAGAATGAAGCCGTGCGGGTCTTCCGCGATCTCCCGCAACGTCTGGATGTCGCCGGCGTCCTTCGCCCGGTTGATGGCGGCGGTCAGCTTGTGATACGTCTCCAACTTGTCCGGCTCGTGCGCGAACCGGTCGGGATGATACAGCTTCACCAGCTTCTTCCACAGCCGCGTCAACTCGGCTTCCTCCTCCGCCGTGAGCTGTTTCTTCTCCGCCACGGTCGCCGCGGTTTCCTCGTAATCCTTGTCCGATTGCGCCCGGGCGTGCTGGTAATGGGTTTCAGCCTGTTTCGCTTCCTCCTCACCGCCGCGTACGAGTGAATCCAAATACTTCTTGCGGTAATCCACGATCAACCGGAGCCGGTCGCGCTTCTGGTAATGCTCGCACAACAGCCGGAACAGCACTGCCTGCGTGGCGTCCACGCGCGACCTCTCCTTGGCGTAACTGACTTCCAACTCCGCCAACCGCGCCCGCGCGCCGGCCACCAGTTGCCGCAATTCCTCCAACTCCGGATTCACGTAAATCACCAGCGCGGCCAATCCGGCTGCCACCGACGGCGCGGCCCGCTGGCTCCCGCTCTCCATCTCCGGCGACGCAAACACGGCGCCGTCCGCTTGCGTTTCCGGCGCGACTTCCAATTGCCGCAAATACCAGCGACCCATCCGGGCGTTGCGCGCGTTTGCTGAACCCGCCAGCCAGTCGAGCCAGCGACGCAACTCCGCATCCTTGCGCGCCTCCTGAACCAGCCGTCCCTTGTGTTTTCCGAACGCGATGCGCGACGGATACCATTCCTCCTCCGCGTAGGCGACGAGCTTCTCCCACGTGTCCAGACCACGATGCTCGGCCATGGGTCGCAACACCTGCGCGAACAAATCCGCCACCGTCTGCACGTCGCCCAGCGCCGTGTGCGCGCCGCGTTCCGGCAGGCGACAATACTGCCGCAGCGTTTGCAGCTTGCAGTTGCCGGCGGGCACGGGATCGAGAAGCCGCTGGGCCAGCCGCATGGCGCAGAAGCCCCGACTGCCGATGGGCGAGATGCCGAGCCGCTTCCACTCCGGCTTCAACACTTCGTCCAGATCGTATTCAAGGTTGAACGAGACGAGCGGCAGGCTGGCCGCGTATTCGGCGAACTCGCGATAAACTTGATGCGCCGGCTCGCCGTCGCGCTCCAGAATCTCGCTCGTGTAGCCGTGAACGCGCGAGGCTTCGGCGGGAATGTCTGCGTTTTGATTCAGCAGCTTCCGGAACGATTGGCCATCAGGCTGCCAGCCACGCATCCGCTGCGCTGCCACTTCCACTGCGAAGATAGGAGCCGACAAACCGGTTGTTTCGGTGTCGATGAGAAGCCAGGCCCTTTTCATGGCGGACGGTTTCAGTGGGCGGCTTTGAATTCAGCAAGGCGGCGTTCGCCTTCTTGGAATTGCTCCGGCAAGAGCAAAGCGCCGGTTGAAACCACCTCCTCGGCAGCACCCTTGTGGCCTTGTTCAGCCGCGAGGCGGAACCACTTGTATGCTTCCACCGAATTCTTGGTAACTCCTCTCCCATACAGATAGGCAAGGCCAAGGTTGTACTGCGAGGTCGGGTATCCTTGCTCGGCAACAACCTGAAACAGCTTTGCTGCCTCCGAATGGTCCTGGGCAACACCTTGGCCCTCGGAGTAGCAGACAGCCAGATTATGGATAGCCAAGGCATTTCCTGCATCGGCGGCAAGTTGATACCAATGCACCGCTTCATTCACATCTCTGACTGCTCCCCGGCCGTTGAATAGGGCGTAGCCAAGATTGGCTTGTGCATTGACGATCCCCTTTTCGGCAGCTTTGCGAATCCACCTCACGGATTCCGCGTAGTCCTGCGGCACACCTTTTCCGTCGTTGTAGCAGCGACCAAGGTTGCTTTGCGCTTCGGCATATCCCAGCTCGGCGGCCTTGCGATACCAATTCGCGGCTTCCGCATAATCCTGCGGCACGCCTTGGCCAGAGTCAAAGCACAGGCCAACCCAATATTGCGCTTCAGCGTGCCCCGCCTCTGCTGCTTGACGAAATAGCTTAAGCGCCCGGATGTTTCCATCGGACATGCCCTTTCCGTCATAGAGCCTTTTCGCCTCGGCCACGAGGGCGTGGAGATCGACCGGACCGATGGCACCATGATTCGGCGCAATTTCCTGCAAAGCCGCGGCAGCGTTCCGGCGGGTCGAAGCATCGCCGAAACGGAGCGCGACCTTGAGGGCATCCACTGGAGATTCAATGCTCGCATTTATACTTTTCGCGGTTTCGCGATATGTGTCGAGCAAAGGGTCTCCTACAGGCACAGCACCTTGGTCTTCGAGAAGCGGGGCGAGGACGGGCAGAGCGGCAATAGCCTTGTTGCCAAGGATACCAAGTATCTTTAGTGCCAAGCCACGGAACTGATATTGATGAACCGGAATGGCGGAGAAGTCTCGGAATTGCGTGGTTTGAAGAACCCCAACCAAGGCCGCAACCAGTTCCTCGCTGTATTCCTCCGGCAGGACTGGGTAGTTGGTGAGAGCGCCGCAGGCAAGGCGTCCCCATCCATACTGCGTGGGCGTGGCGTCCGTGGCTGCCGATGCGGTGATTACGGCTATCAGAACCGGAACGGCATCATGCGGATTGCATTTGAACCGCGAAAGAGACTCGGCAGCCCATATCCGCGCATGGCCATCCCCTGAGTAGATGACATCACGCAAGGATTCCGCCCAACCCCGAAACGCCGGCCCAATCGTCCGCAGCTGGAGATATGCTTGTTCCCTGTCGTCCCATTCCTTTCCCCCGCACATTTGCCGCACGAGCGCAGGCAAATAGCCATTCGCTGCGAACGCGAGTGTGTCCGTGACCATGCCAGACAAAATGCGCTTCGCGCCCGGTTCAGTCTTTTCCACTGCACTCGGCGGTCTCGGCACCAGCGCAAACCTGCCCTCCTCGTCCATCGAAAGTAGGGTGCTCACGGCTACGATTCGGTGTGGTCTTCGTCGATTTGCGTCAGGTCCTCGACACCTGCCATGTCCGCAAGCATCCTCGTGTACCGGCGAAGGGCCGCTTGAAGCCGCGTCAGTTCACGCCGGAACTCCGCGGACTTCTCCTTCTTCGCAAACGCTCCCTTGAGGGATTCGCGGTGCCACTTCGCAGTGAACGGCCGCACGGTTTGGTTCAGCACTACGATGGCGATCTTTGTGAACTCCACGCAATCCCGCCCGTGCCGCTTGATGATCTCGCGGGTCAGCGGGAAGAGTTCATGGATGCTGTCGAGTGCAGCCTTTTCGTCGCCATGCTCAGGCGACAAGTGCTGAGTGGCAATTCGGGTCAGCATCTCCATGTACAGTTCCCAAGCAGCGGCTTTGTCTGGCTCCTTGGGCTGCCACTCCATTTCCAAAAACTTCAGGTTGATCTTGAGGGACGTCATGTCCCAGTTTTCCAGCCACTTTTTCCATTTCATCGCAGTTTCTCCGGCTTGGGTTTGTTCTACGCTGGATGCGTCAAGTTGCAGACCTTGCAGATGCCGTTGTTCTTCATCATGTCTTGGGTGTTCTTGATGAGGTGAGCGCGCGAAGTCCGGGCGTCATGGGCGTCTTCGATCAGCTCGCGCAGTTCTTGAGCAGTCTGTGGGCAGAACCGGTAGCGGGCGTAGCAGTTGTGCTCGCCCTGCTGCCAATTCTCCTGGAACCTAGGTGGCAGGTGGGCGCGCTGGCCAGCACTTGGTAAGAGGAACCCGATCAGGCCGTTGGGTTCTGTTTCGCCCTGGCGAAGCGAGGCTTTGATCTCCCAGTCAACGTAACGGCGGCTGTGAGTGCAGGTGCCGATGAGAACTACGGTAACGGTCGAATCCTCAAGGTACTTTGCTCGGATTTGGCTCATCACGTATTCCGGTTTCGTGCTCTTGATGAAATCATCGTTGTCAGAAACGCCAAGCGCCTTGGCAATGAAGACGCCTTGGCGGTTGGCCCATTCTTCGATGAACGCATCGACTTCTGGCCGGTCCTTCTGGTGGAAGGAGATGAAGACCTTCCGGCGAATAGGTTCGTAGTAGTTCATGTTGACTGCGTTTTCCGACCGCCTTGTACCACAAGGAGGTTTTGATTTCCGCAACAATTTTCACGAGGCCGCCTGTGCAATCGGCTCCATCGCCTCAATTCTGGCCGACACCCGGGGCCACTGCATGACAACCTCATCGAAGAAGCCCGCAAGCGCGTCGAGAGGAAAGAGCGCGTCCTCGTCACCACGCTGACCAAGCGCACCGCTGAGGAACTCACCGATTACCTCCGCGACATCGGCATCAACGTCCGCTACCTCCACAGCGAGATTGACGCCCTTGAGCGCGTCGAGATCCTGCGCGCTCTGCGCAAGGGCGAGTTCGACGTGCTCGTCGGCATCAACCTCCTCCGCGAGCGGCACACGACTTGCCGGAAGTTCTCCGGCTGGCGCCAGTCACTCCTTGCCGGATGGGCCGCGTAGGATCTCGGCGAACAGTTCGTAAACCACAGCCCGCTTCTCGGCGAAGACGCAACGGGCGACGCGCTGGCCGCCCTCCGGAAAGAAACGAACGATGATGCGATACCCGCCCACGCGCAGCCGGGCGTAGCCAGCGAGGTCAGCCTCCAGTTGTTTGATGTCTCCCTTTTCCTGTTCCAGCCCGTGCAAACCCTCGCGCAGGCGCTTCCTCGGTTCGGGTGCCAGCGCGCGAACGAAGTCCGCCACTTGCGGATCGAGTTCGACTCTAATCTTCATCAAGGACCGACAGCGGAAGGTATTTGCCCTTGCGGGATTGGTCCCGGCGAATGGCCTTCATGGCTTCAGGATTGGCCATGATCTCCATCGTCTCAAGCAGGGCCTCCATCCGGTCACGCGGAACGAGGAACGCCACTGTCTCATCCGCTTGACGGAGGGACACGGTCTGTTTGCCCCGCACCAACTTGGGCAGCCGGGCTTGGGCTTCCGCGATGTCGAACGTCGTTTTCACAGTGCTTGTCTAGCATGAAGGACCAGCGGACGCAACGGAGGCTTTTTCGATTGTTGGCGCGCCGCCGAGGCTGATAGGCATTTGCTTTTTCGACGCGGCTGGAGTGTGCCTGGCTCGGGGTGGCCATTCAAGGCGAAATGCGGCAGAATTGTCCGCTGCCAAGTGCCTGGTCGGCCTTTGGGGGCTGGCGGGCGGC
>VHCO01000304.1 GCA_016871715.1 Verrucomicrobiota bacterium | reverse complement strand
TGCCTGTGCCCCGTCGACAACGGAGAGCGTGCGTCTCGCCTGCTGGATCGCGGGCAAGATGCCCGCGCCCCGTCGACAACGGAGAGCGTGCGTCTCGCCTGCTGGATCGCGGGCAAGATGCCCGCGCCCCGTCCACAACGGAGAGCGGGCGTCTCGCCCGCTGGATCGCGGGCAAGATGCCTGTGCCCCGTCGACAACGGAGAGCGGGCGTCTCGCCCGCTGGACTTGACCTGTCATCCACATGCATCCTGGTTCGAGGAATCCTGCGGCACCAACAGATGAAACGCGGCGCCCTGCCCGGGGGCGGTCGCCACGTTCAACCCCAGGCCGTCCTGTTGCGCCAGACTGTAAACCATCGACAAGCCCAGACCCGTTCCCGGGCTGGTCCTCATCGCCTTCGTGGTGTAGAACGGCTCGAAGATGTGGGGGACCACCTCCGGGGCAATACCCGGACCCGAATCGGCCACGATCACCTCGAGGTACTGAGGGGCGGCTCGGGGCCGGAGCAGGTAGGCGGACCAGGCGACCATGTGCGCCCGGACTTCGAGACGCAGCTTGCCTTGCCCCTGCATGGCTTCGGACGCATTCACGATCAGGTTGAGCAGGATCTGCTCGAGGCGCCCGCGCGACCCGGTCACCATGGGCAAGTTGCGGTCCAGCTCGAGCGTCAAGGTCAAGCCACTCAGGAACCGTTTGCCCAACAAGCCGATGGTGTCCTCGACCAGTTCGGCCACGGAGAAAGGCGCATCCCGGACGCTTTCCTCGCGGCTGTAACCGAGCATCGAACGCACAATGGTCTTGCCTTCTTGCACCGCATGCTCGATGTCGCGCACGTTCTCCTCGATGTCCGGCTGCGCCCGGGCCTCGCGTCCGATGAGCTTGTTGGCCATGCGAATCACCGACAGGAGATTGTTGAAGTCATGGGCAATACCGGCGGCCAGCGTGCCCAGCGCCCGCATCTTCTGGCTGTGCAACAGCTCGGCCTGGGCCACCTCGAGTTCACGGCTCCGCGCGACCACCATTCGTTCGATGTCCTCGTACCCGCCGATCAAGCGCCGCTGCCGTTGCAGCGTGAACGCCGAATAGAGCAGCGCCACGCCCACCCCCACCAGGACCAACGGGCTGAACCAGTTGATGCGCCGGTCTGCGCGAGTGGCCGCGGCCAGGGCCGGCAACCGGTCGGGCCCCACGCCGCTTTCGGGTGGGCGCACGTCTCCAATCGCCGGCGCCAAGCCGGGCTCGGGCCAAGCCAGGTTCAGGGCTGCCAACTCGCGTTGCAGCACGTCGAGCTGCCAGACCTGTATCAAGCCTGGCGTGGTGCCCACCAGGAGCGTCTGGCCATCGCGGCTAAAGCGCAGGGCCGAGATGAACTGCGGATCTGGCGCATTCAACGAGACCAACTCGCGGCCATCCGCAGCGTCCGCCAGTTGCACCAGGCGCTGCGACACACAGAGCGCCAACCGCCGCCCGTCTGGGGAGAAAGCTACCGGTCCCGATAATTCCCCGACCGCGTCCCGCACCACTCGCCAACGCGCCTGCCACGTGCCGGTGTCAAAACACGTCACCGCATCCGCCGCCTCAACGGCTAGCAGGTTGCCGTCCGGGCTGAAATCCACCGCTGCGCTTCGCCCGCCCAAGTGGCGGATCGTCTGGCCCGTCCGGCCATCCCAAACGCGCGTACCGGACCCGTGGAAGGTCCCTGTGGCCACCCAGCGTCCGTCCGGACTGACGGCCACCGACCCGCGGCTGCGGTAGTCCGCGTCCCGCAGCCAGACCGGCGCCTCGGGCTGCTCCAAGTCCACCAGCACGGCCTCATCGGAGCCGACACCGGCTATCACGTAGCGGCCATCGGCGCTCGACCCGAGCTGGTACCAACGCCCGCTGCCGGGCCAAGTCAACTCGCTTGCGGGCCCAAGCAAGCCCGGGTCTCCGGAGCCGATCCTTGTGGCGTCGATGGGCCAGCGAGTGAGGCCATCCTCGCGCGTCCCGATCAGTGTCCGGCCGTCGGCACCGAAGAGCGCACTCGCGATCGCAGGCATGGGCTGTGGCTCGAGGAGGCGGTCAGTCTTCACGTCCACCAGCCAAAGGCCGGCCGTCGTGCTCGCGGCCAACAGCCGGCCCTGCCCGTGCAGGCTCAGGGCCGAGATGTTCGGCAAGGTCGCCTCGAAGGGTGTCAGCAACCGGTAACCTGTGCCTGGCTCGACTCGCCAAATGCCCACACCCTCGGCCGTCCGTTCGAAGGCCAAACGCCGTCCGTCCGGACTCAGTTTCAAACCGTAGCCGCGATGGGTCAGAAACAGCGCCCGCCCCGACACCGGTTCCCAAAAACGTGTGGTGCCGTCCCACGCCCGTGTGATCAGCAGGTCGGCGTTGTGACTGAATTGCAGGTGCACTACTGGCGCCGTGTGACCGGACAGGGCACGCGGCGAGGCGCTTGCAAGGGTCCACAGATAGATGTGCTCGTCGCGGCAGCCGGTGGCGAAGCTCTTGCCGGCCGGGTGCCAGGCCAACTCGAACACCTTGTCCGGATGCCTCAGGACCCGCTCGCTCCGCCCCGTCACCAGGTTCCAAAGCTCCACGTCATTGCCTAGACCCACGGCGACGATGCCTTCCTCCGGTTGGAGCCGCACAAACTCGGGTGGGCCGCGAATCGCCAGCCGGGCCAACTCTCGGCCGCTGGCCAACTCGAACCACCCCACCGAATCTTCTCGGTCGGCCACGACGAGGGCCTGGTGGCGTACGCTGAAGTCCAGGGACCACGTCGAGTTTCGCTCTGGCACGGGAAACGAGAAGACGCGGCGTTGCGCCTGCAGGTCCCAGACGACGACTTCCTGGCTCCAGTGGCGGGCGACCAGGTATTGGCCTTCCGGGCTGAACCACAGACCGTAGGCGCCGGTGGGTATCGATGGCAGGCGCACCTGCTCGCGGCCGTCCTCCACGCCGAAAACCTGGATCAGTCCCTGCCGGTCACAGGTGGCCCACCGCTGGACCTGGTTGTCAAACGTCAGCCGAGTCGCATTGGTGGCCAGGGGCCACCACGCTTCCTGCTCGACATCCATGAGGGCCAGTGCGCCGATCGCTTCGTTGCGGAGCGCCAGCTCCGGCCGGATCCGCGCCGCGCCTGCCACGGCCTCGAGCGCTCGGCGGCGGCGACCGGCCAACGGACTTGCCCGCTCGAGTCGGGCCTGGGCCAAGTGCGCCTTCCAGAGCTCAGCCTCCGCCAGAGCACGCTGCTCGTCGGCGCGCCCCGAGGCCGCCTGCGCCAACTCGACATTGCGCTCGGCGCGGTAGGCCTGCAGGAGCGCGGCGACCGCCAACCCCACCACCACCACCAACACCGCCACCATCGAACTGATCGTCCACCACAAACCCCGGCGAATGGCCTGGCGCCGCTGCTGAAGCTCTTGCTCGGTCAATCTGGGCGTGTCGTGCTGCATGCGACCGCCGTTCAACTCGCTGCCGGTGCTCGTGCCGCACCCTCTCACACTGCCGAACCGAGGCCGGTCCAAGGCCGCAGCCACGCGCACGGGAGCGCCCGCACCATGCCCCCTGCCCAGGCGCTTTCAAGCTAATTCACCTACTCATGAGTCGCTGAGATGGACTCCAGGTCGGCGGTAGGGCGAGGCTCCGAGCCTCCGCTGAGCCGCCCCAAACGCGAACACCCAAACGGTTGGGAACGCCGCGGCTCGGCGGGAGCCTCGCCCTACCACGCCCTGCCACGGTCAATAGAAGGTTCCTGACTGGTCGCGCCGGTTGACGTTCGTACTGCACCCTGGCCTTACCTGACCGAGGGCGGACCCCACGCACACGCAGGCAGTCGCACCAGCGAGTGCTCTGTGCCGGTTCGGTGGTGACACTCGCGGGCATGGACTCTAGAGTGGCCATCTAACGCAGTGTACGTCGATCCTTGCGCCTATGAACCACGCGCGGAATACATCGAGGCGGGCGCGGTGCCTGTCGGGTTTGGTCCTTTGGCTGGGGCTGGCGATCGCCCCCGGCGGTTGCCTTGCGTCCGGGCAAGCCCTAGTCTTGCCGGAAAACATGGCGGTCCTCCAGTGCCAGATGCCGGGCACGGACTACCGCTTCACGGGGAGTAGCGCGCCTGGGCAACTCTTCTTTCCAGGCGACCCGGTGACGCTCCAGATGTCGTTCCAGACCGGCTCGTACGCTGGGACAGTCGGGTTCCAGCTCGACCTTGTCGAGATTACGACCCGCGATCCGAGCCGCGCGATCGCCGGCACGGCGACCGGCCCGGCCGGCCCGGCGCCTTTGATTGCCTTGGCCGGGCAGCCGATCCAACACCAGTTCAGTGTGCCCTTTGCCGATGCGCCGGAGACCAGGGTGGTACTCGAACGGTTGCCCGTGCCCGACCAGTACGGCACCTACGCCATCATCCTGGTGAGGGGTCGCCAACGCCAGTTTGTCACCACCGTCTGCAGGGTCCCGAAACCCCTTGACGCCGGCTCGGTCGAGCAGGTGCCGATCACCGGCGACTTTGCCTTCTTCGATCATCCCGAGCGCTACGGGCAGCGCGCGGCTACGTATCGGCGAATGGGCGTGCGTGGGGTGCGGGTGCAAACCCGTTGGGCGGAGCGAGCCGACGGCAGTTACGACTGGGAACAACTCGACCCGATATTCGCCGCGGCCGAACAGCATCAACTGCAACTGCTGGTCACCCTCGGGGCACATCCGAGTTGGTCCTGGCCGTTCGGACCGGACCGCCCGACGCCGGCCGTCGTCGGGCCGGGTTGGGACGGGAACGCCGATGGGGGGCAAGCGGACCGGTTGGCTGCCCCGAAGCATTTCCCGCGGTACAGCGCTTGGATCATCGAGTTCTGCCAGCGCTATTGGAAGAACGGCCGGGGCGCGCTCTGGGGGATCGAGAATTATCACCAGCCCTGGGAAGGGGGCAGCCCCACTGGTTGGGCGCGTGACAGTCACCAATATCGCCTGCTGCACCGCCTCATCGCCCAGTCCGCCTGGGAAGCGGATCGCCGTATCAAGATCTGTGCCGCCTCCTCGATCATGAATACCGAGGACAAATTCTACGCCGATGGCTCGCGCGAGTTCGACCAGTACCTGGACGTGTTCACGGACCACTACGTCCTGCCGGCGTTGTCCTACGGACCGCTGGTGGCTCGCGCCCGCGGGAAAGTGTCCCTCGAGACCGAGACCTGGTTAGTCCGTGCCGAGCATCAGTTGCCTCAGATCGTCCAATTCCTCGCCGCCGGCCAACAGCGCCTGGCACCGTCGCATCCGAGCGCGCTGTTCGATCCGTTGCCCGGCACCGACGACCCCTTCTTGATCCCGACGCCGCTGGTGGCGGCCACCGCGGCCGCCAACCACTTCCTGACCGGCCGAACCTTCGAGAAAGTTGTCTTTCACACTCACCTGCCTTGGGTCTTCCAGTTCGGCAAAGACAACGACCCAGAGGGTGTGCTGGTCTTGCTCGGGCGACTCCGCGGTCCGGCCGGCAACGACCCTAAGGAGCGGCCCTGGGCCCAGATCGAGACTGCGCCCCCAGGCACTCTGACCGTCCAGAATGGCGATGGTCGCTTGCAGTTCTTCGATGTGGCTGGCAACCCACTGCATTTCGGCGCCCGCACCGTCCGCCTCCCGCTTTCCACGGAAGGCATGTACATCCGGTGCGCGCAGGGACCCGCCGCCGCCGCGGCGCGCCTGAAAGCAGCCGCCTTCGCCGGCCAACGGCCGGTCGAGATTCTCCCGCGCGATTTCTCCGGCTTCCCCACCGCCCCGGGCGCCCGACTTACTGTGACGCTCCAGAACCGCCTCAATCGATCCTTGCTCGGCATCCTCACCGCACAGACGCCACCGGAAATCCACCTGGACCAACGCGAGCAGTTGATCGAGTTGGCCGCGGGCGCGCAAGCGACACTCGCCTTTCCCGTGCTCCAAGCCTCGAACCATCCGGCCAACGCTTACCCTTTCACGTTCACGTTCCGTTCCCCGGCCGGGACCGCGGAATATACGGAGGTGCTGAACGTGGCGGTGGCACCCAAGGGGACTAGGGCCATCGACGGCAACCTGGACGACTGGCCGGACGCGCCGGGCGTCGTCCTCGAGCTCAGTAGTGCATCCACCGGTCCCGCTGCGGCTTCCCGACGCTCGTGGGCCGAGCTCAAGAGCCAGCAGCCCGACGGCCACTATGCCGAGTTCAAGCTGGCCTGGGACGAGGCCTTTCTTTACCTGGCCGCGCAGGTGAACGACCCCACGGCCGAGTTGGACACGCCTCGCCTTGCCGATCGCGCCGAAGACCGCTACTTCCACAGCGCCGCGTCCGATGCCCGCCCGCCGTTCCAGCAGTTTATCGAGCAGTTCCCCGGGCGCAGCTTCGCCGAAGTCCCTTACGTCTACTGCGTCGACCCGGCATGGGACAGCCCGTACCGGCGCGACCGCCTCCAGTTCGCCCTAGACGTGAGCGAGGGCTGGCACGACATGGCACCCACCACTAACCAGGTCCCGCTCGGCTTCCATGCGGTGCCGGATGCGGACTACGAGTACTCGCTCTACCTTTGTGCGGGCGGGGGCAGTGAACTCTGGCGGTTGCTGGCGCCGGGTGTGCCCCGGCGGCACGATTACCCGCGCCAACTGCGCGGTGAACGCACCACGGGCCCGGTCCCGGGCGCCCAGCACGTCGTCCGGCGCGAGGGCGCCACCTATGTTTATGAAGTCGCTATCCCGCAAGCGGAGTTGGCCGACCTAAAACTGGTTGCCGGAAGCAGCTTCGGCCTCATGGTCCGCGCCGGCAACCGCACCGGGCCCGACCTCGACTACGCCCGGGACAAGGCGGTGGCCATGCTCAATGGCCTCACCCTACACCCTTACTGGGAACTGAGCCCCAACTGCGGGGTTCGCTGGACTTTGGTCGAGCCTTTCCAACCCCCGATTCCCGCCGCAGAAGCCGACTCGGTCGAGCTGCCTTGAGGCGAGGTAGAGGGTGGAGTAGGGCAGATTACATTGCATGACAAGTTTATAGTAGTTGACACAACTGTCGCCCCACTCGCGGGAGTTGAAAAGTGCGGCGTCTTAGATCACGCTCGGGGTATGCCAACGCCCGCCCAGACCCAAACCCGCCGACGTTTCCTGCAGCGGACCGCCCTGGGGATGGCCTCGGCCAGTTTGGCCGGTAACCTGCCCGTCCTCCTGGCCCAAGTCCCCGGCAGACGACCCCACCGTGCTCAGGGGGTTAGTGTCTTGAACCCGCGCGCGCGTGTCCCCCTGAGCTTCATCATCGACGACTCGACATGCCTGGTGAACCTGAACCGGTTCGCAATGCCGCAGTTCGACGAGGCGTTTGAGGGCAAGAACGCCGCTTACCACAAGCCCTGGCGCGATTGGCCGGTGGAGATTCCGGATGCTTTTGTGCGCAGGTTCGGCGAGTGGTGCGCCACTCAGGGTGTCAAGGGCAAGTACAGCGTCGTCCCGTACCCGGCCTGTGTCGGGCGGTTGGATCGCGGTTTGCCCGGTTGGACCGCCCGTGAGCTGGCGGATAGCCTCGAGTTGGTGCGCACCCTGATGGTGCCGGATTGGGATATCCACCCGGAGATGGTCACCCATACGCGCGTCATTGACCTCCGCACGGGTCATCCATACCCCGACCGCACACGCCCGTTCATGGAGAACTGGGATTGGACCACCGGCCGGTCTGCAGATGAGATCGCCCATTACCTGGCGTATGCCCTGCAGATCCTCAAGAACGTGGGGTTACCGTGCGAAGGGATCACCACCCCAGGCGGCTTCGGCAATCGCGCCCTGCCCCAACTGGCCCAAGCCACCCTCGAGTCCGTGCGCGACGTGTACGCTGCTGAAATCCCGCACTACTTCCGCCACGCCTACGACCGAGGCGACCAAAGCGTCACCCCCCGCGTCGAGTACGCCACTGGCCTCGAAAGCGCCGACCCGCGCTGCGTCGTGAGCATCATCGCCTGCACGGGCGATTGGACCGGCGGTTGGGATAACTCGCCGCCGGCCGGGGCGGACCGGTTCATCACGCCTGACCTCTCCCAGGGACGGCTGGTCGAGGTCATCCAGCGTGGCGAACCGGCCTTGCTCCTGGCGCATTGGACGGGCATTCACTGGCACGGCCAGGAGCTCGGGTTCAAGGTCTTCCAAGAGGTCGTCCGCCGCGTGCACGCTCGCTTCTCGCACGTTCGCTGGATGAGACTGAGCGAGATCGCGCGTTACTGGGCCGCCAAAGAACTGACGCGCCTCGAACTCGCCCCTGGTGGTGGTGGCATGGACCTGCAAGCGCCTTTCGCATGCCCGGACTTCACTGTCCGTTGGACGGTGCCCGCCGCTGGCCCGGTGTCGTTGGTAGCCGACCAGACCGCCACGCCGCTGCGCGAGGTGAGCGGGCCGCTGCAGTTGACCCCCGGAACCTGGTGCCGCGAGGGCGAGAGCGTCACGGCGTGTTTCAACCTGCCGCGCGGGTTATCCAGGATCCAGATCGCCGCGCGGGGATGAGCCCGCGGGAGAGATCTCCGTCCGCTCGAGCTCAGGTCATGCTACCGGCCGACCCGGGCGAGTCCGCCCAGGAAAACCAAGAACCAAGCCAAACGGTCCATATGAAACTCGATCCTAGCTCCAAGAACACGCGCCTCGGTGTCGTCGCCACGGCGATCGGCTGTGGGGCAATGCTGGCGTCGAGCGCCTCTGCTGATCTGGCCGACC